>CAZJBF010000001.1:0-16691 GCA_964544555.1 uncultured Candidatus Saccharibacteria bacterium
CTAAAAATCCAAGGATTACTCATACTAGCTCTACCTATCAAAAAACCATCAAGGTTATACTGACTAACATAATTCAAACCATCGAAAATACTCCTAACATCACCATTACCTAAAATCATAGTAGAAGGACAAATACTATCTCTCAATACCACACACTTACCAATCTCATCCCATCTAGAAGGAGTAGAATAGTCTTCTTTCGACAACCTACCATGCACAGTAATTAGATCTAATTTTTGTTCAAGAAGAAAACCTATCCAATTCTCAGTATCAATACTATCAAATCCTATTCTAGTTTTCACACTAACAGGAATATCACCTGCACTATCTTTAACAGCAGATATAATTTCTTTTGCTAATACACGATCCTTTATCAAAGCAGAACCTCTCCCCCCAGATATCACATCTCTAACAGAACATCCCATATTAATATCTATACCATCAGGTTTCAATTCCTTTATATCTCTTATAGCTTGTGTATAATACTCCGGAATATTTCCCCAAAGTTGTACAACTATTGGCCTCTCTCTATCAGAAAATTGAATTCTATGTATAACATGTTTTCTACCCTTAGAACAAAATCCCTCAACATTCAAAAATTCAGTAAAGAAAAGATCTGGTTTACCAATATCACAAAGAACCTGCCTGAAAACAGAATCAGTAATACCATCCATAGGGGAAAGTGCAGATATATATCCCTTCTTCGATTTTATTTCTTCATATACATTCATAAAAGTTAAGCTTATTATACTGGTTAAACCCTTTTACAACAAAGACTATACTGTATATTTCATAATAATTTAAGATGCTATGAGCCAATACAGTTAAATTTTTATAAAATTTGTAAAGTCTTCATTATCCTCTAGTGTATTAACTATTTATGAAATATCTCTCGTTTTCATTGTCATAATACAACAAACAATGTAAGCTAAGCTCAATTCAGATTCTGTTCTTTACCCGAACCAAATATATATGTATACTTGTACTATTAATAGATTATCTGCCCAAGAATGGAATCTAAAAACATAATATTAGATGGCTCAGGCCAACAATTACTTAACGAAGTAAAAATCGATTCATATCCGACAATATTTGTATACTCCTTTCAAGATTTTTTAAAATGGTGGTATATACATATGCCAATCTGGCATTTAAGAAGATTAGCTAGAGTCTCAGTAGTCGCTGATGATTGGCTATCAATATCAATTCTTTTCAGAAATTTCTTCCTACCATGGCATAGAGATTATTCTTTAATCGGATTTTTCTTTGGAGTATTAATCAAACTATTATATCTACCGATAGCAATTACAATATACTTAATGGCTATAGCAGTACAGATTGCTATGCTATTGTTCTGGTTCATACTACCAATTGGCACACTAGTCTTCATATTAATATCTCTTTTTAGATAACTATGGCTATAGAATTCGGAAGCACAAAAAAAACAGTAATAGGTTTACACAATAGGAGTACAAACTCTTTTTCAGTTGCAGAAGATAAATTCCCTTTAGTAGATGATGAAAACAAGTCAATTTTTCTAATTTCAAGAGACCATTTTTTCTCCATAACATCACCTCAAATTGATTCCGTCATTAAGAACTTTCTTAGATACAAAAATTTCAATAATATCAAAAGATTAATAGCAGATATACTCGTAATACCTGGATTACTAGTAGCTTTTGGACTCATATTAAAATATTCAACACTACTAAATGATTATCCTGATATATTAAAAATCTTTGATTGGAAAATAATAAATATACTATTTGGGTTTTCTATATTAAGCGTAATCATACTATGGCATGATTTCTATGAAGAGAAAAGTCACCCAATACAGTTACCTAAAGTGAAAGTAATACCTCAAAAGGATATCGATGAAATAAAAGGAATTGGGTTTAAATTTGGAAGATACAGTCATTTAGAAATAATTAATTTTGTAAATGAAGAAAGTTTAGAATTACTTTGCCTTCATACAAGAAATGGAGAACTAAATACCATTAATTTGTACAAAGATTTGATAGAGAATAACTATGAAGTTAAACAAATTATCAGGAAATCAGGAATTACACTTACATCACAAATACTAGATGAAGAAGGCATTAATTCAGAGACTGTTATGAATTTAGCACAAACATCTTTAAGAAGTTTACTTGTATATGCAATTGAAGAAGCTCTTCTGACAGAGAGTAAAGATTTGCAACCTCAACATATATTTCTAGCCATAACCAAGATCTATCAACCAATCAGAAAATTACTTAAAAAGAATAATATTACATTAGATATTCTGCGAGAAGTTTGCGTATATGAAAATGATCTTCTTAATAGGAATAGAAAATCTCAATATCTAAACCCTAATATCCCATATTTTAGAAAAGGAGGAGTTGCTAACCAATGGATATACGGTTACACATTCATACTTAGTCATTTTAGTAAAGAAGTAAACAAAGAGATAGCAGAATCTAGAGATATATATGGTATAGGGCATGATGAAGAAGTAGATGCAATAGTATCTGTCTTAGGAAAGCTTAGCAACAAGAACGCTTTGTTAATAGGAGAACCTGGTGTTGGTAAATCTAGCATAATACTAGGACTTGCTCAAAGGATTAATTCTGCCGATGTTCCTCCGCAATTGAAAGACAAAAGGATAATACAACTCGATTTGAATAATTTGATAGCTACATCTCAGAAATTCAAAAATACAGAAGAATTAATAATTAAAACAATGAGAGAGCTTGAGAAGGCTGGAAATACAATCCTATATATAGATGAAATTCAAGAATTAATTCCTAGCAAAGCAGATGAGTCTGGACATAATATTGCAGGTATACTTTTACCATATATTTTGAATAGTAAATTTCCAATAATTGGTAGTATTAATTATTCTGACTACAAGAAATATTTCTATAGTAATGAATCTCTTAGACAAAGTTTTACCAATATTGAAATTAAAGAAATTTCTGCTTTTGATGCCATGAGAGTACTAGAAAGTAAGATTAAATCTTTAGAAATTAATTTCAATTGCTATATTACATTTCCTGCTTTAGTTAGTGCTGTTGAATTATCACAGAGATATATTAAAGAAAGAAAGTTACCTAGTAGTGCAGTTCAAACTATAGAGACTACATGTGCATGGGCTCAATCAAATGGTGTAGACAAAATAACTGCGGAGCATGTTTCTAAAGCATTGTCTTTACAAAAGAATATAAATATAACTGCTATAGATCAAGAAGAAAGTAATAGATTGATGAAATTAGAGGAAAATATCAAGAGTAGAGTGATTGGGCAGGATGAAGCAATAATAGCTGTTTCTGAGGCACTCAGGAGAGCTAGGACAGATATTAGAAACCCAGATAAACCAATTGGATCGTTTCTTTTCATTGGCCCAACTGGTGTAGGTAAAACATATCTGGCAAAAGTAATAGGGGAGGAATTTTTTGGAAAAGATAATAATATTATTAGAGTAGATATGTCAGAATATCAGGAGATTTCAAGTATACAAAAATTTCTTGGTTCCTCTGATGAAACTGGAATATTAGGTCAAACATCAATTTCTCTCGTGGATAAAATAAAAAGTGATTCTCACACAGTAGTACTGTTTGATGAAATAGAAAAGGCTAATTCCAATATACTAGATCTGTTTCTTCAACTTTTAGATGAAGGACGATTAACAAGTAATCGAGGAGAAACAGTAGATTTCACTAATGCAATAATTATTTGTACTAGTAATATTGGGAGTAAAACTCTTCTGGAATCACTTGAGCAGAAAAATATTCTTTGGGAAGAAGCAAAAGAAAGAGTATTATTAGAATTAAGACAATCCATTAAGCCTGAATTACTAAACAGATTTGACAAAATTCTTGTATTTTCTCCTCATGATCTTAGCAACCTTAGTGATATCGCAAACCTACTTCTTAATGAATTAGCAAAAAGGTTAGGCGAAAAAGGTATTACTGTTAAATGGTCTGAACAGATACCTATGTTAATTGCAAACAAATCTAATGAACCCGGTTTAGGAGCGAGACCAATGAGAAGATATATTCAAGACAAGATAGAAGGACAAATAGCAAAAGGTATTATAGAAAAGAGTATTAATTCTGGGGAAGATATCGTTATAAAAGAAAGTTGGATTGTATAGTTGCTTAATGAAGACAAGGATTATATAATCTCTAAGTTAATATATACTCAAATTAAATCATGGGAGCAGAGCCAAAAAGAAAAATTTCGAAGCAAAGAAAGAATCAAAGAAGATCTCACAATGCTCTAGTAGTCAAAAGTTCTTCAGTATGTCCTAAATGTGGACATGCAAAGAGGAGTCACTTTGAATGCAGTTATTGTGGTACCTATAAATCTTAATAATTGAAATAATATGAAAAGATCTAGTGATCCTCGACATTTAGCAAGAATACTTGCTTTACAAGGACTTTTTACTAAATATTTTCTTAATACTAATGATAGTACTGAAAGCATATCTGTATCAGAACTTATGGATATTAATGAAATGGAGAACTATGATGAAGAATTGTATCAAAAAATTTTAATTGGTGTACCAGGGAATATTACAGAGATTGATAAAGTCATAACACAATATGCTCCCCAATGGCCAATCCAACAAATGAAATTAGTTGATTTACAAATATTAAGAATGTCCATATTTGAAGGATTTGTTTCTAAAATCACACCTCCTAAGGTAGCAATAGATGAAGCCATTGAAGTAGCCAAAGATTTTGGAGGAGAAACGAGTGGCAAATTTGTGAACGGAGTATTGGGAGCAATATATGAAGAAACTAAAAAAGAAAATGAATAATTACAATGATATTGAAAAAAAATTAGGTGTTATATTTAAAAACAAGGATATACTTAATACTGCATTGATACATAGATCATATATTAATGAGAATAGGGGAAAGAATTTAGAGAATAACGAAAGGTTAGAATTCCTCGGAGATGCAGTATTAGAATTGATTATTTCTGATTATATATATACAAAATATCCAACAAAACCAGAAGGAGAATTAACTGCAATTAGATCAGCTATTGTGAGAACAGAAAGCTTAGCTGATGAGAGCAGAAAGTTAGATGTAGGGCAATATCTTTTGATGTCTAGGGGAGAAGAAGATTCTGGTGGAAAAAGCAAAGAATATCTTTTAGCAAATATGTATGAAGCATTGCTTGGAGCTATATATTTAGATCAAGGTTTTGCTGAATGTCAAAAGTACGTAGAAAGAACATTATTAAAGAAAGTTGATAATATCGTATCTGAAGGATTATTTATAGATCCTAAGACGAAAGTGCAAGAGATTTTACAATCTCGTTTTAAAATTACACCTTCATATGAGATTATTTCTGAAGAAGGACCTGATCATGATAAATATTTCACTATGGCATTAAAAGTAGGAAATAAAAAAATATCTGAAGGTCATGGTTCAAGTAAGCAGAGGGCTGAAGAGGATGCAGCTCAAAATGCTATTGGATTATTAGAAAAAAAGAGTGTATCCTTGAATTAAATAAAATGATTTGGTAGAATCGGAGACTATGTTAAAAATAAGATTAAAAAGAGTAGGTAGAAGTAAGAATCCAAGTTACAGAATTGCTGTAATGGAATCTTCTCAACCTAGAGATGGAAAAACAATTGAAGAGATTGGTATTTACAATCCGAGAAATAATCCTTCAATTTTTACTGTAGATAAAGATAAAGCAAAGAGTTGGTTAGCAAAAGGAGCTCAACCAACAGGAACTATTGCACAGTATTTTGTAAAAGAAGGATTAATTAAGGGCTTAAAAAGAGGTTCTAAGAAGCCTAAATCAGAAAAGAAGACAAAAGACAAGGAAGAGTAGTATAATTGAAACATATAATATTATATTAATATATATTTCAAATGAAAGAGTTATTAGAACATATAGTGAAGTCGATTGTGAATAGTCCTGATGATGTTAAGATTGATGAGAGAGAGAGCGTTGATTTCCCCGGTTTAACCATTTTGACAATAGAAGTAGCAGAGAATGATAAAGGTGTTGTCATTGGAAGAAAGGGAAGAACCATTAATGCTATTAGAGATTTAATCACTATAAACGCTATTAGAAATGACAGAAGAGTAAAGGTAATGATTAAAGATGATAACAATGGTAATAATAACGAATCAGAGCATCATAATAACGATAATCTTTTAGACGAAGAGCTTTAATCTTTTAGTTTTAAGGCTTTCTCTTCAAAGACAGATACGATTTCATTATAACTAGTATAGGAAGTGAATGGTTCATATATATCTATATTGTAACTTTTCTCCGGAACATAATATCCAGTAATATTTAAGGACACTTTCCATGTATCAGATACTGAGTTAGTTAAGATAACATTATCTGCCGAGATAATATAAGGAGATGCAGAATATATACTATCTAAAAATTTAAGAATTTCATCTAGTGTTCCACTATATGCTAAAGGACCATTTACTCCAAGATACTCTTTTTTAGTATCATCACCTCCAATGGATAACTGCGTATCACCAGCAGACAAAGTTTTAGATGATAGATTCATTGTCTTAGCTAGTTCATCTATATAATAAATAAAGCTAGATACTCTAAGAGTTTTAGGAATTACACTTTTAGCATTCAATAGGTCAACCTGTATAATACCTTCATCTATAGAAGTTAAAGACTTCTTTAATTCTGTAAGCTGAACTTCTTTCGCTTTAACATCTGTATATTCCTGTCTAAATGATATAGCTGATTTGATCATAGGTATAAACACAAAGAAACCAATAATTATTAAAACCACACCTAGTAATAAAGGTATAACTATATCATTAAGATTAAGCTTTGATTTTCTATCTCTTTCATCAATAGCTTCTAATGTTTTTTTTGATTGTACTGATTCTAATGATTTACCCATTAAATACTATTTTTTGATTTTAAAAATTTTTCTGTCAATATCGTACCATCAAAAGAGAATGTAACTGTATTTATACCTTTACTTATTGAATCCATAGTTACATTCTGAATATTATCATCATTATTTAGTAGATACCAAAACTTTGCAATATCCTCCAGATCTTCTGATTCACCTTCAAAAGAAATACCACTAACACCTGTAAATGTAAAAGATGTTAGTTTTGTTTGTCCACTTTTACCAGAAATTTGATTTATATATTCTACTACTGCTTTGGTAGAATATTGATTACCTTGAATATCTTCATACAAAACAATTCTATCCAATATTTCATTATTATCTACTATTTTAGTTGAATATCCTTGTACTGCATCCTCTAATACATACAACTTATCTTTTTCAGCATTTAATTGCAATTTAGAAATTATATTGAAACCAACTACAATCATAGATATTGATAGAAATAGTATTATGCTTACGATAGAGGTATAATTTAATTTCTGTTTTTTCTCCTCTTTTACTATTTCTTCCTTAGTAAGTATAGGAACAAGATTTATTCCAGAAGCAGACTCAATAATATTGGTATATGATTCTTCTTGTTTTTTTTCAGCAACCTTACTTACATTCTCTTTAGGTACTGATTCTGTAACAGGAGCTGTTGTATTTTGTTTGTTTTCTTCGTTATTCATCTTTTTCGGCTAAACCTATTGCTACTGCATAAGAAGGGCCACCTTTAGCAACAATATCCTTAAATTTATTATCTACAATGATATTATTCCAAGGCATAGCTACAAAAACATTAGCTCCTAAACTTCTTGCAACAAATTCTTTTAGTCCGGGAAGTAAAGCACCATCTCCATTAAGAAGATAGTCTGTAGGAGCAGCAGAGAGCGTTCTAGTCTTGTAAAATTCTACACCTCTTCGTACCTCAATCATTATTGATTCAATAATAGGGGACAATACTGAGAATATCTTTCCTTCTAATACATTCTCTACTACACCATAGTTTCTCTTGAATTCTTCTGCTCTCTGATATTCAAAATTAAACTTATTTATAATTGCTTGAGTTAAAGAATCAGAACCAATTGCTATACTTTGAGAAAAAACCAAATACCCATCAGAAAGTATACTCATATCAGTACTATTTGCTCCGAAATCTAACATTACTAAATTCTTTTTTCCTGTAGATCTAAACATAGCTCTTCCCATTGCTACAGACTCTGTTTCTATTGCTACTAAGTCTAATCCTGCTAGCATAGCAATATTTATATATATATCTATTATCTTTCGGGGTGCAGCAACTACTAATACTTTTGGAGCATTTTTCTCTACATTAAATCCTATTGGAACATAGCTCAATTGTACTTCATTTAATGGCATTGGGATATATTGCTTTGCTTCAAAATACACAGCATCTTTCAATTCTTCTTTTTTAACACCTGGAAATTCTAAGAATCTTGTAAATACAGAAAACTCTGGCAATGCCATTACAGCACTCTTATTCTTTATACCAGAAGCATCATACAGTTTCTTTAATACATCTGCTAATTTTTTCTGATCTAATTTATCTTCGCTATTTATAACTCCCTTTGGGGTTAATTGAGATCCTAAATTAATTAATTTAGGATTATTTGAAGATATACTCGCTAACTCAACTGCTTTTACAGAATGAGTTCCGAAATCTATACCAACATGATCGGGCAGCTTTGCCATGTTTAGACAGTCTTAATTTATTTTACTTTTAATATAATAGCAGAAACTAATATTCTTTGAAACCTATCTCTGTTTTAAATAATAATTTATCACCACCAAATAGCTCTTTTATCAATTTGCCATATTTAGGATGGTTTATTACATTCAATACAGGATATGGGTGCCTATCTGCTAAATGAAGCTCTCTTTCTAATAGTATACTTACCTGTTCTTCCTGATCTTTTCCTAAAGCAACCAAACCTCCTTCTATGAATAACCCATCTTGTATATCGTCTATTGATTTAGTTTCTTTTTCTATGGTTATAGTTCCATTAGTTAAGAAATATCCTTCTACTATATCAAAATCTATCTTGTTTGTTGATTTGTCCTTTCCTTCCTGTATATATATATTTCCTTTAGATATAAATATACAAGCAGATGCATTATTTGAATTTGTGATATCTGGTTGAATATATATGTTACCACTAGCAAAGATTATTCCTTTTCCATCACATTTGAATCCTGATACCACTGTAATATCTCCTTCTACATTGTTTACAACTATCTTTTTAGTACAATCATCTCCGCTAGAACAGTATTGCGTTAAATTCCCAGAAAGAGTAGGGGTAGATATTTTAACAAATTTTGATTCATCTATATCCTCAAGTCTTTCTAAATATGAATAGTATATATCTGTTTTTCGTAATCCTTCATAATTTATCGCTCTATATGATTCATTAGAAGAAATTTTATTCAATATTCTTAAGCCTAATGATGACCCTATATTTCCAGCTACTAATTCAGTTCCTAAATCTACTTCATCTTCATTCAATCCATAGTTATCAAACCATTTGTTTTGTATCCATACTCCTTCTTCCAATACTCTAGTATCTACATAAACACCACCTCCACTAAAGAAAAAACCTCCTTTTGTTTCTATCCATTCACCCAATTTAAAACGCAAAGATTGGAGGAAATTGTTACCACCTTGATCATAAACAGTTAAGTAGAAATCAATATATCCACCTCTGTTATCTACTAAATCTATTAGTTCATCTCTGGAAGATACATTTGGAACTTGCCATAGTATATTATTTCCATTTATTTTTCCTATTATATCTCCTGATGTTTGGAAATTAAGAATAATCTTATTATTACTTCCTGATGGATATATTAAAGGACTATTTTTTATTAAACCATCCTTTAATCTAAAAACATTTGATACAGCATACGATATAGATGATTGTAAATCTTCTGAACTCCAATTTAGAGATATTTCTGTAGAATTTTTTATCACAGGTTGCAATTTAGTTATTCTAGGAGGTGTTAAATCTATTCCCCATTGTTGATCGCTTCTTTTCCAATAGTTATAGAATCTAATTTGATTCTCCTCATATGGTAATTTGTCAATTATTTTTTGATCGGTATAGTTGTCGTATGGGGTGAATCCAAAGACATCATTTGCCATAGTATATATACTGTACATTCCTTCATATACTTTTTCATAGTTGGTTATTCCGGAATTTTCATTCAAAAATTTCAAGTTGAAATTTGAAACAACCTTGTCCGTTTGGGTTACAGATAGATTTGTTACTTGTACCATTGATTTTCCATTTGGTCCATATATTGAAAAATCTGTTCCAACTTGTCCAATATTTGCCCAATATGTTTTTCCTCCTGTTACTAAAGGTATATATATGTCACTCCAAGAGCCATTGACTTTTCTAACCATAAAGCCATAGCTATCATTAGTTTCTGTTTTTCCAGAAGATACTTTATTACCATATATCCACTGTATTCCTTTTGGAAGAGTAGAGTTGTTTTGTTTTTCCATCCAGAAATATATAGCTTCTAATTCTTCTACATTATTAGTTTCTACTCCATCTACATTTTTAGTACCGTAATATTTTGCTTCTACTCCAACAGGATTGTTTATTTCTAATCCAGAATATTTAGTAGATGTATATCCTAAGCTATTTGTATTGTTTTCTCCTATTTTGAAAATAACTTCAGAATCAGTTGATGTTTCCTTATCACATTTTTCTTTTTGAGGATCACAAATGGGTGGTATTTCGCAATCTTCAACTAATGGATCACAACTAGGTGGTATTTCATAGCAATTTCCATATTTTGTTTCTCCACATCCTTTATCGCAAGATACCATAGTACCTAAAGAGTATCCCGTATCAAAATTAGTTGTACCTTCAGGACAAGATGGTAATGAACAATCATGAGGATAGCATGGAGCAGGATCACCACCACCACCACCATCATCACAACCTACAAGTGCGCACCAAGTTGGTGGGCCATCAGGATTAATAGGTTCACTAGGCTTGTAATCATAATCACCATCATCGCAAGGAAACTCATCTTCATATGAAGCATACACATTTGTTCTATTAACGAATATACAAATGATTGTAATAAAAAAAACAAAAATTTTTAGTAATATCTTTTGTATTTTCATTTAAATATTTGATAATACACTTAAAATATATGCTTGAGTATCTGTAAAAAATACATATTGTTTACTATCATCTAGCTCAATGTAATCATAGAAAGCTACTGCTCTCTTACTATTAATCTCAAAATCATCAGAATCAGCTAAAATACCATTAGTCAAATAACTACCTCCAAATCCAGTAGCTTCTAGAGATCTATTAAATCTATCACTCACAATCGCTAGAGCATCTCTCAACGATAATTCATCCTTAGTTGCCTTGTTATACCTAATCAAAAAATCAACACACGCTGTAGACTCTCTCATATAGTATGAAGATATACCTGATGGTAATACATTATTATTTACGATATTACCATTCTCATATATAAATTTTGCATCTTCCATATATTTAACATCATTAGTATATGAATAGTAATCCATTGCTAGAGTACCTATCTCACAAATACCATAATAGTTGTACTCTAAATCTTTTTTAACATTATTAAGAAATGATACATATGATTCTTTTAATATCTCTTCTTTATTTGAAGGATTTTTAATATTGTATAACCAATATGCAAAACCTTTCAAAGAATCACTAGCTGCAGAGAAAGTATTAATGGAATGATTAGAAGCATCATTTACAACATTCGAATCATACTCATCAGCATTACCATTAACTATATTAGAAAAATCTTTGAACATAGTACTTCTGTAATTTCCATTATTTTTATACTTAGATATATTGGAAAGATTGTAAGCAAGTGCATTCTCATATGTCTTGTTATTCTTACACAAAGATTCTAAATCTGTTACAAAAGCATTATCTAAAATACTCGAACATTCTTCACCACATTGGTTAATATTCTCTATAATTGAATATATATCTAAACAATTGATATTAGAATAATCTTCATCTTTTTTTTCTAAACTATTAAAAGTATCTTTTATATATTGAGCTGTGTTTGTAATATACTCTGTATCATCATTTAGTAATTTCCAAGTATCTGATATTCCTCTAGAATTGGAAACAAAGGAGTATGGTAAAGCACTATCTTCGTAATCAAAAAATCTGAAATTTATTCCTGTAGAATCGAAAATATGCATAACTGCTTTCATATTTGTAGTAAGCATTAACCATTTCGAACCTCTTTTCAATATATCTTTTTGATATTGCAAGACATTAGAAGTGTTTACATCTTCTATCCTTTCCAAGCTCCAATTATCTAAACTAATATTTCTATGACAATTTTCTAAATTCAACAAATTACAGAAAGAGGATACTACACTAGAAATATTTTTACTTTTTGTGAAATTAAAAACGATTGTAAAATATCCTAAGTTTGATTCTGTAAGGAATGATTTGTAATTACCTGTTTTTGGAAGATTAAGAACTGTGTTAATACTATCTGTATTATCATTAAGACTATTAAAAGAGAGTATGACTTTATCACTTTCTTCAGTGATATTATTAATATATGCAGAATATTTTACTGTTGTATATTCCTTGGAGCATGAGATAGCTCCATTTTTAATAATATCATTGTATTGTTCATCGTTAGTAGAGTAGTAATCTATACTAGAATTGCATTCCTTGTCCTTTGGAAAGATTAAAAAATATATGCTGGTAGATATTAGCAAAACTAAAAATATAGCTAGAAATGTCATTAATAATCTTTTAATTTTTGATTTGTTAGAAAAGCTATATTCTGACATAGTTAATATTACCCTAAATATTTATTCAATTCTTTAACCAAACCATCATAATCTAAATCTGTTTTTACTAAATATGAGGAAGAACCTAGATCAAAAGCATCTTTAACAACAAGATCACTTGTCATATTGGTCAATACTACTATTGGCATATTGCCATATTTTTCTGGATCTGCTTTAACTGCTCTAAGAACTTCTAATCCATCTACTCCAGGCATCATTAAATCTAAGAGTACCAAATCTATCTGGCCAATATTTTTAGCTAGTTGATCTAGACCTTGATAGCCATCTAGAGCAGGCAGAACATTGTACCCTGCTGAGCTTACAAGTTCTTTGTATGAATCGAGAAGATCTTTCTCATCTTCTACTATCAAAATTGTTTTAGTTGAATCAGACATTTGTATATATATAATAAATTAATATGGTTGAAACAAACCATTGCTATTGTAAATAACATAATCAAACAGAGTAGAGTATGTTAGATTATTACTTCTAGGGAATAATATTTCTTTACCTCTAGATTCTCCACTACATGTTGTTGTTACAGATATTTTTAATAAATTTAAATCTAGGCTACCAGCACACCCCAAATTGTTTAATGTACTAGTAACACCTATAGAGCCACCTATTGGAGTTATTCTTACTTCATCCAAATAGTAGCCATCCTTTATTTCATCTAAAGCTATCTTTATTTTCTCTGTTTCATTCTTTACTATCCATGATGAATCTTCTAATTTTTCATTTGTACATTGAGCAATATTCGAAATACAATACGCAGTGATATCATCTAAATCGTAGCTTTTGTACTCGATACTACTAGGATACCCTTTTCCATATATTTTGTGAACTATGAATCCTACAGAAGTAATACCCTTAGGTTCAGTAGAAAGAATAAGCTCACAGGAGCCTGAGACGGATAGGGGATTTACTATGTATCCCATTGTTGTTGATTCACTTATTTCTAATTGTTCATTAGCGACTTTTTCCATCGATACTGAAACACCTGAGCTAGCATTATCACAATTAGAGAAAAGAGAAGATACATTCGTTTCTATTCCCAAGCTAAGTAAATATTCTCCTAAGTCACTAATATTTTCTATTTTTTTTACATTATCATTTTCATTTTCTACACTGTTAAACAAAGAATCACTATCAGCAGTAGAAAATATATTTATTAAAGAATCAGATATCTCTATTGCTTCACTTGATAATTTTTCTGCTGTTGCTGATTTATTATCTCTAAGAGCTCTAGCCAACACCGCCATACCTATAATTACAGAAATTACAACAACTATCATTGCTATGATTACGGCCTGAGCTTGGTATGATTTTTTATTAGCGGAACACATTAAGCAGTCACACATTGGTTTTAAAATATCATAAAATAGTTACCATATCAAACCTTCTGTCTTTACTACAGTTTGCCTTAATACTTTCTTAGTTACAGGTGCACCTTTACCGAAATACCAGTATACTGGTTCTGCATCTATATCGAAACGAATCAAATAGTTTTCATCTGTAGTTTTTGTATATGCTATATTAAAGTTGTTTATTGAAACAGAATCGGAATTTAATACTATAGTGTAGACACCTGCATTGTTGTTCTCTGAATTGAAACATTCTTCGTGTCCATCTTGTAAATCGTTTGTTGTTGTTTTTACAATATATCCTTGACCAATCTCAGAGGTAGAAGATTCAAAAAAACCTATACATATCCAATTATCATATCCATATGGCCTGAAGTGTATTTCATTTCCTACTTCATTCTCGGATAATGATTCTGAGTATACTGCTGACAAATCGGATGTTCCATTATCTTCTATTAGTCTAGTGCCAGTATTAAAAGTACGAGCACTTCTAGAATTGTATATATATACATCAGAAGGGTTCGAGTTTCTAACAGTCCTTCTTATCAATTCTAGGATAAATTCTGATTCATTTCTTACTCTAGTCTTATTACTGGAAACGGAAGATACTTTTACTAGTGTAGTTAAAGTTACAGAGGATATTAGCATAACAATACCTATTATAACTATGGTTATTAACATTTCAACTAAACTAAAACCTTCATATTTTTCATTTTTTATCTTTTTCATAGTCTTATTGATGTGTAATATGAATAGTCGGCGACTACATTACCTTTACTAATAGTTCCATCAGATCTTGTCTGTCCTACAACTATTTGTCCAATGATGAAGGATGAATCTGATTCGGAAGGGAAATCTAAACAAATAATACGGAAGAATTCTGTATCTTCACCTTGATCATCTACTATTACAGCAGTATCTTTGTAAGTATCTCTATCATCACCTAGTATATATGAAAGAAAAATATCTTCACTTTCTTTTACAAATTCATAGTTACCACTAACATTTCTATTTGCAAGGAAGCATCTTTTTAGTCCTTGCATCTCAGGCATTAAATCACCTCCTTCTTCCTTATTTCTGCTCGCAATGTCTTGTAACATAACAGCTCCTTCTACTGCATATTGTGTCATTTGATCTACTCTCTCATTTTGAATCATTTTTTGCATAGTAGTTGCTGCTATTTGCATTAGAACAATAGCTGAAGCTCCAACGACCATGATTGATATCAAGGCTTCTACAAATCCAAGAGCTTCATATTTTTCAGACTTTTTTATATTTTTCATAATAGTTATTCTACATTAGATGATGTTACTCTTCCTGATAAATTATCAATTACAATACTCTTTGTATTACCTCCAGAAGTTGGATCTATTATTACTTCCCAATCTAGAGAATCAGCTATTGGGTTACCACTTAAATCATAGTTTATTATCTTTCCATCACTATCATAGAAAAATGTTCTTCCTGATACAGATTCAAAAAGGACGTACTGTACTTCTTTTCCATTATACGTATCTAAAGTAATAGCCCCACTTGGAGGTGTTAAACTTGTTTCATATCCCGATAATCCTACTAAGGATGATTCACCTACATCATTACATAAGCTAGAACTGTATATAGAAGAAGAGGTGGCCGGAAGATATCCATTAGTACCAAAGCTTAATGTTGCACCAACTGGGTAAGAAGGATCATATCCAGGTATATATGATTTAGTTGAAATATCTCCATAATCTTCAAATGGAGAACACCATTTGAAAGCTCTATATTTGCCATCTGTTCTGATATCTGAGAAATCTATTCCAAGACCATATATCCAATTTTCATCTGTACCTCTTTCTAGAAGCATTGCAGCTCTCTGTATATTTACTATATTTTGTTCCAAGGTCAATGTATACTCATTCATTTTTATGGTATTTTGCAACCCTCCAAAAGCAGAAAAGGACATACCCATGAAAATCATGAGTATTGACATGACAACTAACATTTCTAAAAGTGTATATCCTTTATATTTTTGAGATTTACTTAGACACCACAAGGCAGATTGTACTTAATTGAATACTCTAATTTAACATAGATAGTTGAATGTTTCAATTGCTAAGCCAGAAGCCACCCTGATCTGGATCCCAATCTGATTGATCCAGCCCTTTTATCGTAATTGAAGTTAAGTCCCCACTAGCCTGAGAACCAATATCTTGATACAAAATAGGGTTACTCTCTGGTAAGCTTCCTACATCACCAATACAGAAAAAACCACGTTCACTTTCATCATCTATACCACCTAATGATACACATACTACAGCTGATAATGCTTGATACATATCTACTGAATAGTAGTATGTAGCAGAAGTTCCTCCATCAAAGTTTTCTTTTTCTAAATATTTTTTAAGTACATTCTGTTCTGACGATCCACTATATCCTAAAGAATATGCGAAGAATTCTCTTGATATACAAGTTGAACAGCTACCTAATTCAGGAAATGTACCGTTGTCATTTTTGTATTCTAAAAGTATTTGATACAGACTTCTAGCTGCATCTCTATGCTTAGTATCTTGTGCTTTTAAAATCGCATATCTTCCCACTGATACTCCTA
>CAZJBF010000001.1:16791-23099 GCA_964544555.1 uncultured Candidatus Saccharibacteria bacterium
TAACTTTTGTAATCAGTAACTATTCCTAAAGATATTAGAACTAATATATCACCCATACCAAAGGATTTTTTCATAACAGATGTCAAAATGAACAGAGAAATTGCGATTACAGAAGTAGCGATTAAGCTAATGATATTTGCATTAAAAATAAAGAATATGAATACAGAATATACTAAAAATATATGAACTATATTTTTAGGTACAGCTCTATAAATATTATCATGATATGACAATATGAATAGAAAAATTAAAATAGGCCATAAATGAAAAGGTATGTTAGATGTATAGAAGAGAAGAAATGATATTCCTAAATAAAGTTCAGATAGAGGATAGTATATGTTTATTTTTTTGTTACATTTGCTACATTTACCTTTTATGAGAATATATCCTAGAACAGGAACTAGTTCTATCCAAGAAAGTTCCTTTTGGCAATATTCACAATGAGACCTATCATATACTATTTTAGGATATTTATATCCTTTATCTAATCGGTAAAGTGTAGCATTAATAAAGCTTGCAAATGATGCACCTATTAAAAATATACAAATGTAAATCATTATCATAATTCATTATACATAACAAACACATAAAAAAGAAAAACCCCTCATATGAGGGGTTTCAAACACTACAGAAAGATCTTCTTACAGAGGTGCTGTCCAACCATTGGAATCACCATACCAAGTAGATGTACCTGCATCATATCCAAGTATTGCTTCATATGCTAATTCATCTGTTGCATTTCCATATTCTAAATTAGCTTTAGTTATGCTAGTACCAGAGATAGGAGTAGTTATATTTTCGTCTCCGAAACCATTACCATCACAATATATACCTTGTTGAGACTCATCGTTCTGTCCACCTAAAGTCACACATACTAGAACTGATTGATTAAGTGTATTTACCATATATACATAGTCTGCTGTCGTTCCACCTTTGAAACTACCTGAATCTAAATATTCATATAGAAGAGCTGAATCATCACCTGCATTACCTATCAAAGTTTCTACATTAGCTGCATCTGGGAAGCTTCTATTATCAGTATAATAAGCTTGTAAACCCTCGTAAATCTGTTTAACAGCATTCTGATGAGCAACATCATTTGCTCTATTTACTGCATACCTTCCAGCTGTTATTCCAACAACCATAAGGATTATAAGGATACCCATAACGATAAGCATTTCTATCAATGTAAATGCACTATAAAACTTCTTCTTCATATATTAAATACAGTTAATTAAATTAGTATAAATATAAATTACATAACTTTCAGTATTATGTCAATACCTAACCAATGGCAGATGACAATTCAAACATTGGCATATAAACTGCTAAAGCAATAAAACCTACTGCCAATCCCATTATTACTAAGAAAACCGGTTCCAATATAGTTGATAAATTCGAGGTAGCAGTATCTACTTCTTCTTTATAATATTCTGAAACTTTTGTTAAAACAGAATCTATCTCACCAGTTTCTTCTCCGACAGCTATCATACTACTAACCAATAATGGAAAATGACTGCTTCTAGCAATTGGCATAGCTAAAGTTCCTCCTTTTTCTACCTCATCCTTTGCTTCCATAACTGTTTCTTTAAAAACAGTATTACTTAAACCTTGAGCAGTTAAATCTAATGCTTTAATAATGGACAAACCGCTACCAAGAAGTAATGCCAAAATCCTAGTAAACTGAGATAATTGCATTTTAGATACTATCTTACCTACAGAAGGTATCTTAAGAACTAATCTATCCCAATTCTTTTTTCCTTTATTAGTACCTAAATAATATTTAACACCAATTATTAAAATAGATACTAACAGAATAATTGCCCACCAATAGGAAATAAAAAAACTACTTAAATTCATAAGGAATGTTGTAGCCCAAGGTAGTTCTGCATCAAAATCTTTATAAATTTCAGACATAGAAGGAACCAATACAAACATCATCATTAAAATGACTCCTACAATAACGACTAGGATTATAATAGGATAAATCATTGCTGATTTTATTTTTCCAGATAAAGAATTGCTTTCTTCTAATTCTGTAGCTAATCTTTCAAGAATTACCTCTAAATTTCCACTTTCTTCTCCGGCTTCTATGAGGTTTACAGTAATACTATCAAATATTTCCTCTTGTTCTCTAAATG
The DNA here is from genome assembly GCA_964544555.1 of uncultured Candidatus Saccharibacteria bacterium. Classification (GTDB taxonomy): domain Bacteria; phylum Patescibacteriota; class Dojkabacteria; order SC72; family SC72; genus UBA5232. The sequence goes on from CAZJBF010000001.1 coordinate 18,933, forward strand.
AATCAGCTAGTGACTTTCCAGATTCTACAGATTGTAATACATTCTTAATAACTTTCTTAAATTTTGGATTAGAAGTCTGTTGAACCATAATCTCTAACGATCTAGTAATAGGCAATCCTGCTCCAACCATTGTTGCCATCTGCCTCATAAAAACAACTTTATCTTTCATCGGTACACCACCTATATTTATCTCATTAAGTTTTTCAAGATCAACACCTAAACCTTCTTTTACTGAAACAACTATCAATCCTCTATCGTGAAGAATATCTGCAACAGCATTAACATCCCTTGCCTCCATCTCACCCTCTATAATTTTTCCACTTGTATCTCTTGCTGAGTACTTAAATTTTTTCATATATTAAGCTTTTAATAATCTTAAAACCTCTTCTGGATGAACAGCGTATTCCTGTGCTTTTTGTACAGTAATTACGCCTTCCCTGACTAAAGAAACTAATGACTTTTCTAAATATATCATACCTACATCTGAACTTGTTCTAATAACATTATCAAGTTGATGAGCTTTACCTTCTCTAATTAGATTTGCCACAGCAGAATTGTTTAACATAATTTCAGAAACTGCTCTTCTTCCACCTTTTTCTAAAGGAATCAATCTTTGAGCTATTACGGCTTCTAAAGTATTAGCTATTTGAGCTCTAACTTGCTGTTGCTGATTCTCTGGAAATACATCTATGATTCTATCTATTGTTTGAGCAGCACTATTAGTATGTAATGTAGCAAATACCAAATGGCCTGTTTCTGCTAATGTAATAGCTGCTGCTATAGTTTCGTAATCTCTCATTTCTCCAACAAGAATAACGTCTGGATCCTGTCTCAGCGCACTTCTTAAAGCTATACTCCAAGAGTGAGTATCATCATTCATCTCTCTTTGATCAATTAATGATTTTTTACCTTCAAAGACATATTCAACTGGATCTTCTATTGTCACAATATGACAAAATCTAGACCTATTAATATCTTCTAAAAATGCCGCTAGAGTAGTACTTTTACCATGACCTGTAGGACCTGTAACAAGTACCAAACCTTGCTTCAATTTCGTCAATTGATGATACAACTGTGGTAGCATCAATTCCTCAATAGTTCTAACTCTAGAAGGAATTAATCTAAATGCTGCGGAAAGATTTTTCATTGAATAATATGCATTAACCCTAAATCTAGAACTTACAGCCCCTTCATACATATATGCAAAATCTATTTCCCTGTTAACCTCTAATAGCTCTTTCTTTTCATCCGATAATACTGTAAATATTAATTCTTCAACATCCTCAGGATTCAAAATCTTTTCTTCTAAATCTACTAAATTCCCATCTATTCTTAATATTGGAGGATATCCAACGGAGAGATGTAAGTCTGAAGCATTTCTATTAACAGCTTCAGCTAAAAGCTTAAAAATGGATAATTTACTTTGACTACTAACCTCAGAAGAAGTAGTACTTTTATCCTCATTAGAATTATTACCATTTTTTAAAGTATCTTTAATTTCATCTGGATTCTCAATTGGTGAGGAAAGATTATTTATTTTAGGATTTCTATCCATAGCCTTTGGTTTTTTCAAATCTGGAATAATGGATTCCAAACTCCCAGTATCTATTGGAGATACATATGTAGGTAAAGAATCTACAGATTTTGGTTTTACAGAATTATCTAAATTAAAAACTTCACTTACATCTTCTTCTTTATTTGTAATAGTTTGAGTATCGTTTAATCCAGGTAATGGAGTAACTTCCTGTGTATATTTTTTTTCAGGAGCAGAAATAGTCTGTACTGTTGATATATCTGAAGAATTTATATTTTGAACAAAATTTTCTGATTCAGAATTAATTTCATTATCTATTGAAGGCAACGTAGTAGGGGAGGATACAGGAGCAATAACTGTATCTGCAACCTGTTCTTTCTCCAACAAATCGTTAAGACTCTTTTTTAACTTCGCTAATTCATCTTCATCTGATTGTTGTAAACCTGTTGGTGTCATAGCACCAGATTGATCTGTAGAAATATCCGATTGCAACGGAGTAGATTGTACTGGAGTACTAGGCTGATTTGTTGAAAAATCAGGATAGCTGAATGTTGCACCGCTATTGTTGTTATTTTGGACAGTATCTTCCATATATATATAGTTATATCAAAAATTTATTCTTTTGAAACCCTCAATACTTCTTCGAGAGTCGTTATACCTTCTAAAGCCTTTAAATAGCCATCTTGTATCATTGTAAGCATTCCTTGCTCCATACCAACTTTCTCAATATCAGTATCAGTAACATTCTCCATTATCATTCTACTAACTCTCTCATTAACATCCAATACTTCAAATATTCCAGTTCTTCCAGCATATCCAGAGCCACCACACTTATCACATCCTCTTCCTCTATACAAATATATTATTTCTTTACCATCAGGACCAATTTCTGGTGCTCTCATAGTACTATTTACAGAAGTTCCTTCACTATTCCTTGAAGAAGAAACCCTTCTTAAATATGATATTAAATCAAAATCTCTTATTCCTTTCATTGTATCTAAAATATTTTGGACGACCTCCGGAGTCGCAGGGTATGCTTCAATACAATCTCTACAAATCGTTCGAGGCAACCTTTGTGCGGCTATTGCTCTAATTGTAGAAGCCAAAAGATATGGCTCTATACCCATATCTAAAAGCCTAGGAATAGCTGCCGGTGCGCTATTAGTATGCAAAGTAGAAAGAACTAAATGACCCGTTAAAGAAGCTTGGACAGCCAATTGAGCTGTTTCTTCATCACGAATCTCTCCAACCATTACGATATCAGGGTCCTGCCTCAAAACAGATCTCAAACCATTTGCAAAAGTTAATCCGACATCAGCATTTATCTGAATCTGAGTAACTCCTGGTATCCTTATTTCTACTGGATTCTCCAAAGATATGATATTAACACCAGGATCATTCACTTTTATGAGTGAACAAGCTAATGTTCTAGTTTTACCACTTCCAGTAGGCCCAGTAACTAGGACAATACCATTGGTAACTGTCAACGCATCTACATATATCTTGTAGCCATTACCACGAAGACCAGTACTTTCTAAAGTAATATCGGATGTTTCAGATTCTAACAACCTCATAACTACTTTCTCACCATGAATAGTCGGCATAACAGAGACTCTCAAATCAATCTTAGTATTACCTATCTTAATTGGAAATCTACCATCCTGAGGTATTCTTTTTTCATCTATTTTTAAATTGGACAATATTTTAATCCTAGAAACTATTGCTGGATTAAGATTTTTGGGAAGAGTAAGTCTCTCTGTCATAACACCATTAATTCTAAATCTAACACGAACCCTTTTCTCCATAGGTTCTACATGTATATCTGAAGCTTTGGAAGTAACAGCATATTGAAGCATAGAGTTAACAATTCTAGCTATAGGGGCAGAGGATAAATCATTGCTAGAGAATAAGTTAGGATCTTCGCTAATTTCTGTTACTGGCATTTCTACATCTTCCAATGCTTCTGTAACCTCTGAACTCATTACATCACCAACTCTTCTGTCTAGAACAGATCTTATTCCATCTGATGTAGTAATATATACTTGTATCCTTGTACCTCTTGGATATCTCATTTCCAAAGCTTGAGTGGCCTGAACATCAAAAGGATCTTCCATAGCTATCTTGACAAAATCTTGGCCTCTTTCGAAAGGAACTGCTTTATACTTGTTCAAGTTATCTATCGGAACTTCAGCAATTATGCTTTCAGATATAGACATCTTTGTTAAATCTACGAATGGGATACCGAAAATTTCTGCTTTTGCTTTTGCTATTTCTAATTCGGGAACAATTTTTAACTCTCTGATAATTACTTCCTCACTCTTTGTTGTACGACTTCTCTCAAGTAATACCTTTCTAACATTCTCATCATCGATGAGGTTGTGAACTTGTAAATATTTTAGAAGAGATGTTCCAACAGACATTTGGGCAGCAGTATATTTTATGTTACTCAAGTTTAGCAGTATGATACCCAAAATACAAGACAGCCACACTTGCACATAAACTCTTTACTGTAGTGAACTATAGCCATTATTTCATAATAATTTAACTTACTATGAGACTGGAAGACTTGACAGCTTTCTTCATTATTAAAAAGGTATTATCTTGTAGTAAGTTAAATTATTATGAAATACCTC
>CAZJBF010000001.1:23199-30986 GCA_964544555.1 uncultured Candidatus Saccharibacteria bacterium
AAAGAATTTCAGAAAGAGATGCTTTTTAAACCTTTTCAAGAAAAGATACAAGTTGGAATAATATATGATTCAGAGAAGCTTACAATTCAAGCTCAGAATGCACTTTTGAAATCTTTAGAGGAGAGCTCTGATTCTTCAGTATACATACTCTTCGTGAGTAATGAGAAGAATCTTCTTCCAACAATTAGATCTAGAGCCAGAGTCATATACTCTTCTTTTGAGCCAAAGGTCCTAGAGAAATTAGAGGAGAATATTTTAAGTAAGGATATTCTAGAGAAATTTGAAATTGTAGATAAATATGCAGAGACAAAAGATTCTTCATTTGAATTGATTAACGAGATAGAGGATATTTTTAGGGAGAAGCTTGAATTAGAAATAAAAAATGGTAATATTAGAAACTCTACGGAAGTATTGGAATCATTGAAAGTGGTAGAGGATTGTAGAGAAAAGATATCTGCAAATTGTAATAGAAAATTGGCTTTGGAAAGTATGATGGTACAGATAAAAGCTTAACATTTGTCGATAAAACCGGTAGAATGTATATACATATACTGTAGAATAACTTACTGAAATAAGAATAAATATATGCCAAAAAATTCAGATTATGGTGCATCAAATATTCAGGTTCTTAAAGGATTAGAAGCTGTTCGTAAAAGGCCAGCTATGTATATAGGGTCAACAGATGTTCATGGTCTTCACCATATATTTACAGAGATTCTTGATAACTCGGTGGATGAAGCTATAGCTGGATATTGTACTCATATTTGGGTAATTCTGAATAGTGATGGCTCTTTAACTGTACGAGATAATGGTAGAGGTATTCCAGTTGAAATACATCCTGAGACTAAGGTTTCCACTCTAGAAACAGTTATGACTAATCTTCATGCAGGTGGTAAGTTTGACCAAGGAGCATACAAAGTTTCTGGTGGTTTACATGGAGTAGGTATGAAGTGTACAAATGCTCTTTCTGAGTGGATGATAACAAAAGTTAAGAAAGATGGGGGAATATATGAGCAGAAGTATGAAAGAGGTATTCCAGTAAAAAAGGTGGAGAAGATAGGAACTACAGAAGAGACTGGTACTGAGCATACATTTTTACCTGATTCTGAAATATTTAGCACAATAAAATTTGATTTTGAAACAATTGTTAAGAAATGTCGTCAGCATGCATATTTAACAGCTGGTTTAAGAATTTCTGTAATAAATAAAGCTGAGGAGAAAGAAAATAAATATGATTTGTATTTTGAAGATGGAATAAAATCGTATGTCCAATTTTTGAATATAGATAGTAAGATAATTGGTAATGACCCATTCTATATGAATAAGCAAGATGGAGATGTGATGGTAGAAGTTGCTCTTCAATATACAGATGAAATGGATGAGGATGTTAGATGTTATACAAATAACATCATAAATCCTGAGGGTGGTACACATCTAGCAGGTTTTAGAACTGCTATAACCAGCGCAATAAATGCATATGCTCAAAAATCTGAATTGCTAAAAGGTCTTAATGGTACTCTTAGTGGTGATGATGTAAGAGAGGGATTAACAGCAATTATTTCTGTTAAAGTTCCAGATCCTCAATTTGAAGGACAGACAAAGATAAAATTAAATAATCCTGAAGTTAAAGGTATTGTTGGAAGAGTAGTAAGAGATGAGTTGTTAACATTCTTCGAGGAGCATCCACAGGATGCTAAAAACATCATTGGTAAAGCTGTATTGGCAAATAAGGCCAAAGCTGCAGCGAAGGCAGCAAGAGATGCTGTAATTAGAAAAAGTGCATTAGAATCTACAACTTTACCTGGGAAGCTAGCTGATTGTACTAGCAAAGATCCTTCCATTAGTGAGCTATTTTTAGTAGAGGGAAATTCAGCAGGAGGATCCGCAAAACAGGGTAGGGATAGACATACTCAAGCAATTCTTCCACTACGAGGTAAAATTATTAATACACATAAATATAGAGTAGACAGGGTTCTTTCAAATGAGGAATTTAATGATATTACAACTGCACTTGGTGTCGGTATTGGTGATACTTTAAATATTTCGAAATTAAGATATCACAAAATAATTCTAATGAGTGATGCAGATGTTGATGGTCTTCATATCACAACTTTGGAGTTAACATTGCTTTTTAGATTTTTCAGACCATTGATAGAGGGTGGATATGTGTATGTAGCACAACCTCCATTACATAAGGTAGAGATAGGAAAGAAGAAATATTACTTTTTGAATGACGAAGAGAAGGAAGCTTTTGTGAGAAAAGCAAAAATTGAAGGGAAAGTTCCAATAGAGAATAGATTCAAAGGATTAGGAGAAATGAATCCTGATCAGTTGAGAGAAACTACAATGGGACCTGAGAATAGAGTATTAAAGCAGGTACATATAGAAGATGCTGAAGAAGCAGAGAAGGTGTTTGAAATGTTGATGGGTAATGAAGTTCCACCAAGACGAAGATTCATACAAATGTATGCAAATAAAGCAAATTTAGACGTTTAAAAATATGGATGATGATATAAAAACAACACAAGAAAATACAGACGAATTAGAGCAATCTGTTAGTTTTAATCCTGGTGAGATTGCATATAGGTCAATAGTTGACGAAATGAGATCTAACTATCTTGACTATTCTATGTCTGTCATTGTCTCTAGAGCATTGCCTGAAGTAAAAGATGGTCTCAAGCCATCTCAAAGAAGAATTTTAGTCGCTATGAATGATCTAGGATTGACACCAACAGCTCACTATAGAAAATGTGCAAAAATAGCTGGTGATACTTCTGGTAACTATCATCCTCATGGTGAAGCTATCGTGTACCCTACATTGGTAAAAATGGCTCAAGATTTCTCAACTAGATATCCGTTAGTTGATGGACAGGGAAACTTTGGATCAGTTGATGGTGATAGTGCGGCAGCAATGAGATACACAGAAGCAAGAATGGGTAAAATAACTCCAGAACTTTTGAGAGATTTAGGGAAGGGTACAGTCACATTTATACCAAACTATGATGGAACTCGTTTGGAGCCAACTGTACTTCCTGCACTATTTCCAAATGTTTTAGCAAATGGGAGTGATGGTATTGCAGTAGGTATGGCAACAAAGATTCCACCACATAACCTGACTGAGTTAGTAAATGCTCTTCAAAAAATGATTACACTTGGAAACAAGTGGCTCGGAAACGCGATATACAATGAGTTGAGAATAGCAAAGGAATCTAAGGAGAAAATTCCTCAAGTTTTGAATTCTAAACCTGCTGACTACTTAGAGAATTATGTAAATCTGTCCAATATTGATTTCGAAAAAGATATTGAAAATTTGAAATTAGAAATATCAAAAAGGGAAGCTGTTTTGTATCCAGAATTTAAATCAGAAATAACTCCAAATGAATTAATAGAGATAATTCCAGGCCCCGATTTTCCAACGGCAGGAATAATATATGATCAGCAAGAGATATTAAATGCATATGCTACTGGTAGAGGGAGAATTATTCAGAGAGCAAAAGCTTCAATAGTAGAGGGTAAGAATGGAAGATATGAAATCATAATAACTGAAATTCCATATCAGGTGAATAAGGCTCATATGATTGAGAAGATAGCTGAATTGGTGAAGGATAAAAAGATACAAGGTATAGCTGATATAACTGATACTTCAAATATAGAAGGTATGAGAGTAGTGATTCTTCTGAAGAAGGATGCTCAACCTAAGGCTGTATTAAACAAACTTTTCAAATATACAGAGATGCAGAAGGTTTTCAATGCAAATATAATTGCATTGGTTGAACAAGAGCCTAAGACATTACCATTGAAAAGAATATTAGAGCTATTCCTTTCATTTAGATTAACAGTAACTATACGAAGGTTTGAGTTTGATTTAGCAGAAGCACGATTTAGAGCACATATTTTGGAAGGATTGCTAAAAGCTTTAGATATGCTTGATGAAGTAATAGCAACCATTAGACAGTCTAAAACACAGGAAACTGCAAAAACAAACTTAATAGAGAAATTTGATTTTACAGATGTTCAAGCTCAAGCTATTTTGGATATGCAACTTAGAAGATTGGCTGCTCTAGAGAGAATGAAATTGCAGGAAGAATACAAAGAATTGGAAGGAAAGATTAGTGAATATAATCAGATTCTTGGAGACCCAAACAAGGTTCTAGAGGTTGTAAGTTCAGATCTTCAGGAAATTAAAGAAAGATATGGAGATGAGAGAAGAACCAAGGTCATAAAGGGGAAAGTGAATGATATTGCAGACGAAGATATGGTTGCATCAGAGGATACTTTAGTAACTATTACCCATACTGGATATATTAAAAGACTTTCACCAAATACATATAAAGCTCAACACAGAGGAGGAAAAGGTGTCTCTGGCGGAGATACTAAGGAAGGCGATTTCATAGAGCATGCATTTTTATGTAATACATTAGAGGAGCTATTGCTTTTCACTAATAAGGGTAAGGTATTTAATTTGAGAATTTTTGAAATACCTGACTTGGGTAGAACAGCTAAGGGTCTACCTCTTGTGAACTTGATACAATTGGATCCTGATGAGATTGTTACTTCCGTTTTGACAAGGGATTCAAAAGGTAAAGTTTCTGAGAAAAGAAATGAAGGAGAGAAGAATACCGTTGCTAAAGTTTACAAATATTTCCTTATGGCAACAAAAAAAGGTATTGTTAAGAAGACAGAGCTTTCTGAATTTTCTAAGATAAGGTCTAATGGTTTAACAGCTATAAAACTAGAAGAAGGAGATCAATTATCATGGGTAAAAGCTACTACAGGTGAGAGTGAAATAATTATAATTACAAAAGAAGGTAAGTCTGTAAGATTTAAAGAGACAGATGTTAGACCTATGGGAAGGAGTACAAGAGGAGTTACAGGTATTAAGTTTAAAAAAGAGACAGATGAGGTTGTAGGAATGGGAATAGTAGAGAATGATGAGCAGAAATTACTTACATTATCTGAACATGGTTTTGGTAAGATGTCTTTATTAAAAGAATATACTAAACAAAAAAGAGGAGGTACAGGAATATTTACATTTAGAGTAACATCTAAGACGGGAAATATAGCAACTGCTAGAATATTAGCAGAGACTGATGAGGAGATAGTTGTTATATCTGAAAAATCAAAAGTTATCAGATCCGATATTAAGAATGTACCAACTCAAGGAAGGCAAACATCAGGTGTCAAAGTTATGAATATGAATGATGGAGATAGAGTGGCTACAGTAGCATTGTTATAGTTTATATTTTTGCAATTGTAAAATCACCTTCTAATTCTTCAAGAGGTAATTGAGATATACTTCTTGCTAGTTCGTCATAGGTGATATTCATAGGCTTATATTTATTTTCCTTAGACATTTTTGTAAGAATATTTTCTATCTTTTTAAATCTTTTATCATATGTAGAAAGATTTACATTTAGGATATTTGATATTACTAAAAAATCACTTTTTGATAATTTCATATTTTTTATTAATAAATTTATATTACTCAATTGTATATCTTTTAAAATATACTTCATCACCTAGATAATAATATCTTTATCTTGTATAACAGATACTATATGAGTGTTAGATATATGTTGTAAAATAGGTATATATGATAGAGATAATAAAAAGCATATTTGAATCGTTTGTCACTTTGACACTTGCCTTTAATACACACAATATTTCTTATACTCAGAACAGAAGTGATACCATTGATAATCAATATACCCAATCGGAATATGATGTTACAGAGAAGATATTAGTAGAAGATATAGAACATATTAAAGGTTTTACTTCTTCGGTTACTGTAGGTAATTGGTGGTCATATCCTTCTGATATTAAAACTACTACAAGAGAAGGGGATGATCTTTTAGTTTTGGTTAACAAGGAATACAAACTTCCTACTAATTACGTACCTAGTGATTTGGTTTCCGCTAGTAATGCTGGTATACGAAAAGGTGAAAATTTCATGCTTAGGAGTATTGTAATTGATGATTTAAAGAAATTAGTTATTGATGCTCTGGCAGATGGGATTGATTTGAGTATTAGGTCTGGATACAGATCGTATAATACTCAGATTAGTACATATAACTATTGGCTTGACCTTAATGGAGGGAATATAGCTTCAGCAGATAAGGTATCTGCTAGAGCAGGGCATAGCCAGCATCAACTAGGTACTGCTATTGATTTTAGTAGTTCGGAAATTTCAGATGGGTTAGCTGGTACTTTTGGTAGTACTCAAGCTAGTAAGTGGTTAGCAGAGAATGCTTGGAAATATGGTTTTGTTATTTCTTTCCCGTCTGGTTATGAGAATATAACTGGGTATAGTTATGAGAGTTGGCATTACAGATATATAGGAATACAGAATGCGAATGATATGATAGAGAGTGGGAAAATATTGGAGTATTATTTAAGAAGTAAGAATTAACTTTTAGTTATATATGAATAAGAAAAATTTTCTAAAAATTTTATCAAGGATATATTTAGTACTTGGTGTAATGCTAATGTTTTTTGGATTTTCCGTTTTATCAATAACCTTCTATCCTAAAATTTGGTATACAGTAGATTCAGAAGCTACTGAAACAGAGGCTTCATCATTAACTGAAGAGATAGGTATTCTAAATGATCAAGAGAAGGAAGATATTACTAAAGATATCATCTCTAATTTACCTCCACTAGATACATCATTATCTGAGACCAATTCTATTAAAATTTCTAGTATTGGTGTAGATTCTAAAATCGTACAAAATTTAAATTCATCACAAGGATTAGAAGAAGGTATTTGGATAGTACCTGAGTATGGGAATCCCGAAAATAATAATTTACCAATAATAATTGCAGCTCATAGATTTGGATATGTATATTGGAGTTCGGAGTTTCGAGTGAAGAGCTCTTTTTACAATCTTCCTAAATTAAAAGTGGGAGATAGAGTTCAGATAATATGGAACCAAAGAAGCTATGAGTATGAAGTATATAAAGCAGAGAATAGTTCTCAAATATCAGATTATGATGCTGACTTAATATTGTATACCTGCAAGATGTACAACTCTCCAGAGAGAGTATTCAGGTATCTTAATAGGATTAATTAGTACACATTTTATTTTTCTAGAACCTTCACACCATTTTCTAATTAGGATATTTGATGTATAGAATAACTTGCAAAATTTATTACTATAGGGTATAATGTAGCCGTAATTAAATTGCTCATTACAAATTATATGAAAAAGATAAACAAAATCTTTTTGTTAACTACTCTTGCTTTTGGAATGTTAAATATCTTTAAATCTCCTGTTGCAGCTGATGGATACAATCCTTATGGACCATATATTCCTGAGGATACTGGTGTAGCAGACGCTATATTATTTATTATAGTTGCTGTATCAGCATATGTAATAGGTTTAGGATTTATTGCTATATCAAGATTTATTAATAGTAAAGTAGATTAACAATAGTTGGGTAGGGGAGACTTAGGTCTCCTCTTACCAACAACATATCATTGGATAGAAGGGTCATTGAGAAAGATATATATATCTTTTTAATGTCTCTTTTATTTAATAAAAGGACAAGTTCTTTAAAAAACTGGATTATTTTGGTTGGTACCAATTCAGCAATTAGAAATTAATAGATAAAAAATATTGATTTTTTATTGCTGGATTGGATTTAATCAATCAAATTATAGAAAATATCTTGGAGGATATTATGAGAAGCACCCTTATTACATTGCTAAAAATCGCAGGAATAGCTGCGATAGTTGTTCTGGCTATCTTTTTCGTTTGTCTGATAGCCAACAAATTTTTATTGAATGA
>CAZJBF010000001.1:31086-36975 GCA_964544555.1 uncultured Candidatus Saccharibacteria bacterium
TTGTTCTGGCTATCTTTTTCGTTTGTCTGATAGCCAACAAATTTTTATTGAATGAAGATTCATTCAATAGAGACACTGTGTCGCTTTATAACCAGGGCGGGTTGACCTACAGTGAAGAAACCATCTGCAAGTTTGCTGATGGATTCACCTCTGAAGGAAAAACAGTCCCAGCGGGGACAGTCGTAAAGGGCCCGGCCTTTGTTAAACCTAACAGAGATATAGACTGGGGCTACCCAATCTATATAAATGAAACTTATCAGACTAAACAGTCCGATGAGGTGGTTTGGCTTCTTAAAGGAGACAACGCTTGCGTTGACTCCCAAGAATCCTTTTTCTCCTATTGGGGAAAAACAAACGTAAACAAATAACCTCCAATCCAGTCACCTCCCTATGGGAAATTTTTGATTAGCATTTGCTATCATTTATTTCATTTTTACCATAGGGAGGTTCATCTTTTTTAAAAACATACCTAAGATAACTAAACGTTATCTTTTTTTTTGTATAAACAATATCTAAACTTCCATTTTACTCCCAATACATATATCATATTCAATATATGAAAACATTCTATATAAGGATATTAACAGTAATGCTTCTAATACTATGTATATACTTATCTATTAACAGTTATTACACATATACACAAAATAAAAATTTCGAAATTATCAATGAAAAACAGTCAGTAATTATTCAATTACCAAATACAGAATACATAGAGATTACATCAAGAAATGACAAAGTAGATGATAAAAAAAATATATATGAACATCCATTCAGTAGTAATACAAAAGTTCTAAAAAGTTCGAATTTAGAGAATTCAATTGCTAGATCAAACACAAATACTGAATATATTGAAAATGGTGATACAAATAATAGATTAATAAGGGTAATTCCACAAGATAGTAATACTCTCAAAGTAGAAATATATGCTAATACACAATATATATATAAAGAAGGGCTCAAATACAGTATACAACTAGATTATTCTAATAAAGCAGATTTTCGTATTGAAAAAGATAGTACCTCATATACAGATAAAGGTTGTAGCATAACTATATCAGGAGATGATATAGAATGGGAAAAATATGAAAACAGTCAATCAATTATTCTTTCAAAAAAATACGAATTAGAAACTATATTCAAATTTAATTTAGATATTAACTGTAATAATCAGTAAAAATGTTTGACATATTAGCAATAACAACAAATATAAGTGTAATAGGGTATCTCATATACAACCTTCTTGTTAATGGGCTTTCATCATTTAATGACAATTACATATTTATTGGATATATAATATTCACAACATTAACTCTCCCTAATTTGATATCTAAAGTTATCTTTAAATCTAAGATTGTTGGATTAGCTACTACATTATGTTTTCTATATTTTCCCTTACAATTCTTTCTATCAACACAAATAGCAACACTATTTGGAATATCATTTAGTGAAATATTACCTTTTGGAAGCATTTTCAATCTAATATTTTGGAATATACTCTTTATTTTGTTCATACTTCTAGATGAGAAGAGAGGTGATTATTCTGAGATTATGATTAGAAATATAATATGTGCATTAATACCATCTATACTTTTTTCCATCTTCGTTGCTGTTTTTATAAGACAACAAGATTCCGTTGTAGCATTAGATTACTTACAGCATTTAACAGTGAGTAATAAGATTTTTTATGATGATACTATTTGCATCTTACCAGGACAATGCTCCAATTTATTTTTGCAACATGGATACACAACTTTCTATCATATAATTCTCGGAAATATAATTACATTCCTACAGAATAATCCAGTAAAAAGCTTTTACCTAATTGATTTAATATTTCCTCTAGTATCTAGTATTCCTTTGTTTTACATATTCAAGAAATATACTAAAAATACAATGTGGTCCCAATTAGGCGTAATTCTTTCACTAAGTGTATTCGTAATGGGAGGATATGATTTTGTCTTTTTCATACCACAAACTTTAGCATTTCTATTTTTCTTGATGATATTCAAAGAAACGAAATTAAACTTAGTACAGCTAATCCTGTCTTCATTGCTACTGATACCAACTCATTTTATAATTGGAACAATTCTTTCAGGTCTTCTTTGGTTCAAATACATAATAATAGACAATTTAAAAGGTAGAAAAGATGTTACGATATATTACCTAATACTTTTGCTATCTTTGTTTTTCTTTTTTTTAGCCAATATTGCTGGTTTCAGTGTAGAGAAATTGATACAGTCTGAATCTATACAAGTAATTGGAAGTCTTACTAATCCTTACTATCCTAACAATCTATACACATTTTCTGGAATACTGGGTCCTATATGGATATTTGTAATCTTGATTTACTTTGTTAATCTTTTTAAGAAAAATAATAAAAAAGGATCTTTAATTAGTTTATCCTTTATAGTAATAGCCAGCATTCTCTACTTCTTAGCTCCTACATATGCAAACAAATTTACAATAGGAATAGGAGTATGGGCATCTATTTTACTTGTCACTTTTCTTTCAGAACTTAACTTTAAATTTTTTTCTAAAGTTTTAATCTCTGTATCACTGGCTGGAATATTTCTGGTTAATTTTTACATCCAATACAAAAACTATTTAACCTTTTACACTCAATCGAATGGTACAATATCTGCGATAACAAAGGAAGATGAGGCAATTATTGACTATTTAAACACAAACAGAACAACAGATATGATAGTCTCTGATCCATATACTCAACTAATAATTACTTCATTAACAAATACAAACACATTGCAGGCTCAATATATGGAACTTGATACTAGAAATAATCTGTATGAATACTTAAAAAATCCAAATTCTAGAAGATATGAAAAGCTTTTATCTTCAACAGGCTTTCCTTCTGATAATGACTTCGAAATCTTATATACTTCAAGGTTACACAGATCAATGATCTACGAAGATACTGCTTGGATATACAACATATACTCCTTGGAGATAAATAATGACGAATTGATTACTAAAGTAAGTGATATTCTTGTTAAGGATATGAAGAAAAACAATAAAATACCAATATATATTAGTGATAATTTTGTACTTTTTAAATAGAAATTGAATGATTGAAAAAAAAACTAAAAAATATGAATTTATTTCAGTATCTCATTTTTTCCCTCCACAAATAGGAGGTCTTGAAAACATGGCGTACAATTTGCTAGATGGACTATCTAAAAGAGATATAAAATGTTTAGCTATATTTAGTTCCAAGAGAAAATATTTTGACAAATCGGGGAACTTTGATAAATTAAGTTTTAAAACATTTAATATTTTCAATAATACATACCCAATATTTGGTTTATGCTTCTTCTTCAAAATAATAAATTTACTAATATCAAATCCTGATTCTAAAGTAATAATACATAGTAGACATCTAACAAGTAGCCTTTTAACTTCTATAGCTTGTACTTTGTTAAAACATCCATATACAGTAATAGAACATAATGCAGGTCCAACATTTCTAAATTCAAAGATTTTTTCATCTATAATAAATTGGTTAGATCAAAATATTTTTAGAACAGTATTAGAGAATTCTGAAGACATATTAACTGTTTCAAATACTGCTAAAAAATGGATTATTAAAAATTTTGAAATATCAGAAGAAAAAATAGATGTAATATTTAATGGTTTTGATACAAAATATAATACTAGTCTGTTAAAGCAAAAAGAGAATATTGTAATATTCTCTAGCAAATGGATAAAAGTTAAGGATCCTAATACAACACTAAAAGCATATGAACTTCTTGCAAAAAGATATCCTAATTGGACATTTATATTGATAGGGGAGGGGAAAGATTTAAAATATAAAAAGAAAGATTATCCTTCAAATATAGTAATTAAAGAGAAACTTATAAAACAAAGGTCTCTTTTCAAATTGTTAAGAAAATCAAAGATTTATATCAATTCATCTTTAAGTGAAGGTTTATCTCTTGGTATTTTGGAAGCAGTGTCTTTTGGAAATATACCAGTATTATCAAACGCTAAAAGTAATATTGAGTTATCAAATATCTTAGAAACTAAAGATTTTACATTTGCTGCTAGAAATCATCTAGAACTTTCCAAGAGGATAGAGGAAGCAATAATAAAAAGTGATGATATCGAATATATTGAGAATCTAATAAAGAAAAACATAGAAGTCTTTTCTAAGACGAATATGATTGAAAGTTACTATAAAAGATTATTACCCCGTCATTACAGTAGTAGAGATAAACAAATTCTTTCAATTATAATTCCTGTATACAATGAAGAAAGAACTATACAAAAGATTTTAGAATTGGTTGCTTCTGTAAATTTACCAAAAGATATGGAAAAAGAAATAATTATTGTTAATGATCATTCAACAGACTACTCCCAAGAAATAATTGATACATTTGTCCTATCGGATAATTCTAAAATGAATAGATATATCATTTTAGAGAATCAGAGAAATCGAGGTAAATCTAGAAGTGTAAAAAGAGGTGTGTTAGCAAGTAGTGGTGATTTTGTTGTAACACAAGATGCTGACTTAGAATATGATCCTAAGGATTTGGCAATATTTCTAGAAATTTTTTTAAATAATAATTTTATAGATGTAATATATGGGAATCGATTCAACAAACAGAATAAGTTCTCGAATACCGTACATAGTTTTGGTAATAGGTTTCTTACATCTGTATCAAATATGTTTACTAGACCTAAAGGTTTTGCACCTCACGATATGGAAACATGTTATAAAATGGTAAGAGGAGATATTATGAGATCTTTGTTTAAAACTTTGGAATCAAAGAGTAATTTTGGATTAGAACCTGAGTTGACAGCAAAATTAGCTAGATACAGAAAACCAAATGGTAAAAGGTTGAAATTCAAGGAAGTAAATATATATTACAAACCTAGAACAATATCACAAGGTAAAAAGATGAGATGGTTTAAGAATGGAATAGAGGCTTTGTTAGAAATTTTATATTTTAACACTAACCATTTTACTATAGAGGAATATTTCAAGGGTAAGAAGATTAAAAGGCAGTTTTAACTAAAGATTTAATTATATTTTAATATTACTTGACATAATATTAAAAAAATCATAATCTTGTATTAAGAAATCTGTCTTTCATTTTTTTTATAAAATAGGAAAGGGGAGAAGAATTAAAATTATCAGTATATATTAGAATGGATAATGAATCTTCTGAGAATATAGATAGAGGCGAATTAACTCCTAGCCAAAACGATATAGATCTCAATAATTTTGAAGAATCAATATTACCATCTATAAATACTGTAATCAAAAATGCAGAAGACGGGAAGGATACTCCTAGTTTTATAGTCGCAAAGAGAAAAGAAGATTCTTCTTCTCAACAAGAGCCTTTTTCAGAATTTAAGAGAACAGAAGATTCGCTAGAGACTGAACAGTCACAAAAGACTGGAATTGAGCAACAAAATAATAGCTTAATAAAAGAAATCGGTATTTCTTCTGAGCAAGACAAAGAAGTTGGTGGTAATGTTTCAGTTAATACAAATCCAAAAGAGAAAAAGCCTTATTCAAAAAAATACGATGGTACCCTTCTTGGATCGAAAGTAAAAATAGTAGAGGTGGTTCCAGATAAAAGTCGGATGGTTCCCTTAAGAACAGCTTTAGAAATTGCACAAGAGAAGCTAGAACAACAAAATAATAGGATAATAATAGATAACGCTTCTACAAATGAGGCTCCGAATCTTCATCAAGAGGTTATAAATAATGAGAATAGTATTTCTCAACAAGCTAAATTAGATGCTAATCATCTAGAAGCTTTAAATTCTAATAATAATATGAATCAAGGCTTTAAACCTCTGGTTGAGACTAGTGGTAAAGATTTTTTCAATAAAATTGATAATGTTGCTCAACAAGCTAAA
>CAZJBF010000001.1:37075-40028 GCA_964544555.1 uncultured Candidatus Saccharibacteria bacterium
GACTAGTGGTAAAGATTTTTTCAATAAAATTGATAATGTTGCTCAACAAGCTAAACTAGATGCTAATCATCAGGAAGCTTTAGATACTAATAAGAATATGAACCAAAATATTTATGGGAGACTTTCTGATACTGGTAGACAATTTTTTAATGATGAAAATAGTATTTCTCAACAAGCTAAATTAAATTCTAATCATATGCAAGAGGCAACAAATGGTGTAAATAATCAAGTCGTTGAAAGCTTACCTACACCTCCTGTCATTGAGGGTGTAAGTAGACCAGTCGCAGATAATTTACCTCCCGTTTCTATCATTGAAGGTGTGAGTAGACCAGTCGCAGATAATTTACCTCCTGTTTCTGTCATAGAAGGTGTGAGTAGACCAGTCGCAGATAATTTACCTCCTGTTTCTGTCATAGAAGGTGTGAGTAGACCAGTCGCAGATAATTTACCTCCTATCATAGAGGGTGGGAATAGCCCAGCACTTGCAGCACGAATAGCAGAGCTAGAAAATCAAATTAGACAACTTAGAGGAGAAAATACTCTTGAGCAACAATCTGCTGCAATCGGAAGCGAATTAGAAAGATTAATGGCAATACAGGCAACTAGAGAATTAACTGATTCTGAAAAGATTAGATACTTTGATATAACACAAGAAAAAGCAAGAATAGATGCACAAATAAATAGAACCGAAACAGAAGAGAAAAGAAAAAGAGAGAGAAAAGAAAAATGGATTAAAATAGCCTCTATGGTCGTAGGAGCTGGAGTAGCCTTTGCAACACCAGCTATAGGTGTTGCAGGAATAGTAGCGGTAACTCTAGGTGGTGGTCTTATAGGGAAAGGTATGAAAAAATGGGGAGAGAGTCTAAGATCAAAATCAACAGCATTAAAATATGAATCAAGAGCAGGAAAGACAATAGAAGAACTTTCGGCTATGGATAGAAAAAGAAAACGATTAGCCTTCTGGGCAAATAGATTAGGTGAAGCTTCCTCCATAATAGCCGGTGGAGTAACAGGATATGCCGTTGGCTCTGCAATTGAAAATGTTTTTGGTATGAACTCAGTCGTACATCAATCAACTCAACCAGTAAGCTCAAGTAATACAGTAGCAAACACAAATGGAACGATACATACTGGAGAAATAGTAAAACCAATTACAGGAAGTGAATCAATACCTTCTTCAATAGGTGGTGGCTCAGAACAATGGTTAAACGGAGATGTTTTCAAAGCATCTGATTTCGGATGGAATTCTAAAGAATTAGGATGGCTAGGCAATGAAGTACACATTGGACCACTAGGAGGGGCAGACGGTGAAATGCAAGGAGTTTTCTTTAGAACACTACAAGATCTCGTTCCTAAAAATGAAATATTAGGTCAAGCAAATGCAGAAATAATAAATCCATTCTTTAGACAAATATACCAAGGCATAGATCCAGTAAAAGCGGCTCAAGCAGCAGCAAAAGCACTCTTAGCCTAAAAACTATTTTAGTTAAGCAAATATAAAAATGAAAGATGAAATAATTCAAAAGATAAGAGAAATTGGAGTACCAGAACAAAATGTGGAAGAACTATACAATGTAATATCAGGAGAGGCTTTAGATGTAATATTCAAAGAACTTACTGAGAAGTCTACAGACGATGAACTTACAATAATAGAAAATAGAATAAAAGAATCTAAATCAACAGAACATTTCGAGACAATACTAAATGAAATAGCCATTACATTATATGGTGACAATGCCTTAACTGAAATCAAAAATATTTATTTAGACTTACTTGATTCCTTCAAACAAAATATAGATGAAGCAAAACAATTAATAGAAAGAGCGAAGAATGGTGATCAAGAAGCCTTACTACTATTACAGAAAGCAAAAAACTCTGACATATTCCAAAGTACTATAAATCAGCAATAGAATATAAACACCTATTGTAAAGGATGATTCTTTCTTACAGTCTCTTCTGCAAATTTCTCACTAGCATGAACGTATTTAGTAGTCGTGTTTAAGCTAGAATGTCCTAACAGTATCTGCAATGCAACGGGACTAGCACCTTCCTCTGCTAAATATGTCGCAAAACCATGCCTCAAACTATGTGCAGAAGTAGGAATCTGAATACCTAACTTTCTCCTGTATTCAGCTATCTTCTCCTGAAAATGATTAGTAGAAATTCTAGCATTAGGCTTACAAGCTCTAGATCCAGAAAATGGAATAAACAGAGCAGGGGAGTCAAATTTTTCCAAAAATCCACTCTCCCTATATCCCTCTACCATCCTAATATATTTCCTATTCCCTTTATCAAACATTTCCAAATTAAGACTAGATTTTTCTTCATCATTATCTGATGAAACATCTCCAAATGTTTCACGCTCGATATCTAAAATATCAATCTTCTCCGGTTGCTCATCCTCAGACCTATCAGTAAAAGCATATTTAAGCCTAATCTTAAGATAACTATTAAGCCAATCCAAACTCCTCTCTGTCATAAATACCGATCTCTCTTTCTTACCTTTACCCCAAATATACATCTTACCCTCACTATTTATCTGATCTAAATCCAACCCTATGAGCTCAGAAATTCTCATACCAGTAGCAAACAACATCTCCAACATACACCTATTACGAATAGCTATCTTCTCATCACTCTCATATTCCATTGGAGACTCAATCAATCTAACCAAATCATCCTTAGATGCAACCTTCTTCATATGCTTCTCAGACTTCATCATACCAATAGCATCTGGTGGCAAAGGAATATCTAAATCCCAGCTAATTCTAAATTTCAAAAAAGATCTCAAAGCAGATAACATCCTGTTTATACTATTCGGATCCAATCCATCATTACTTCGACCAGACGAATTCGAAGGATGAGCAGAAATTCCAAGACCACCATACACCTTACTGTAAATCTCTTCCAAAAATGTACTCTCAAACTTTTTGCTTCCATCATTACCAATCCT
>CAZJBF010000001.1:40128-51941 GCA_964544555.1 uncultured Candidatus Saccharibacteria bacterium
TGATTATACTCGGTTATGTATTTTTTAATTGTAACATATTTTTAATAAGAGTAGTACCCCCCTAACAGGTACATACATATTTCTTAAACTTAAAATAATATATTTTTCTTCTACTCTATTACTACGTCTAAAAACTTTTTTTCAGAATAGGTTAGCAATCAGTTATCCACAGTGATATTACTATAGGATTATGCATACTATAGGGCTTTTTTGGCACTCTACCCCCACCCCGTATGAAACATACTAATTAAAAATTTCAAAAAACAAAACAGAAAGAAAAATAATTACTAATACAGAAATATACAGATAAATATTCTTAAAATTTCCTTTAAACAAATTCTCCTGAGTTACAAGACTAACAGAAAAATAGTACCCCACTATTGGAACTATTGAAATAAGCTCATGGGTATCTCCAGACAAAAAAACTCCTAAAAATAATATGAAAGATATCAAGGTAGTTAAAATAGTCTTTCTAAAAATCTCCCCCTCTCCTACTTCCATATTAATATAATGAATTAAAGAAATAATTAGGTAAAACAAAAATATAGAGACAAGAAGAATATATATATTAAACCCACTCAGCAAGATACTAAAAGTGAAGAAATACATCATAAAGATGGAGATCAAATATGATGCTGTACGAGCAACCTGTACTAGAGGTATTTTTCTGAATAAGTTTACATTAAAAACATTAGCAGCTAGGAAAGAAAAATAATTAATAAAAAAGACAACCAGTATCAATGCTAATAGTATAAATGCTTCATATATACGGCTAAACTTTTGAAAAAAGAAAAATTCAACAAAAAGTTCTTGAGAAAAAACAAATAGAGAAGATTGTAATATATATATAAATGATTTCTTCTTTATTTGAAAGTTAAAAGACCAAAGTAATCCTACAAATACAATAACAAAATATATGAAAGCATTTAAATATACTTTCCAAACTAATACCTGCGTATCTGTTTGAATTATTTTAGATACAAAAAGAGAAAGTGCTATAAATGCAGCTAATAGCAAAAGTTTTCCCCTTTTTTCTCCATCTGTACTTAAATCGTTTTTATTAATCATCTATAGATTCTAGATATTTTAAACCTTTTGGAGTTAATACTCTACCTCTAGAAGTTCTCTTAATAAAGCCACATTTCATCAAATATGGTTCATATACATCAGCTAATGTAACCTCATCTTCAGAAATAGAAGCAGCTAATGTAGACAAACCTATTGGTCCTCCTGCAAAGTTCTTAAGAAGGGAAGAAAGTAATTCTCTATCTATCCTTTCTAATCCATTAGTATCTACTCCTAACATTTTAATTGTTTTAAGAACAACATCTGAATTGATTGCTTTGGTATTTTTGTTTTCTGCATAATCTCTACATCTTCGAAGAAGTCTTAGACCTATCCTTGCTGTCCCCCTACTACATCCAGAAAGTATTTTTAATGCATTGGGTTCTATATTTATACTCCAAAGTCTTCCTGCTCTTTCCAATATTGACATTAAATCTTCTTCAGAAAAGAAATCTAATCTCTGAATCAAACCAAATCTATCTCTCATTGGTGAGCTAATTTTTCCAATCTGAGTAGTAGCACCAATCAATGTAAAAGGTTCTAAACTTAATCTGATTGTTTTAGCCGAAGGACCTTTTCCCATAACTATGTCTAACATTCTATCTTCCATTGCTGGATACAATATTTCCTCTATCACCTTAGGAAGTCTATGTATTTCATCTATGAAAAGAATATCATTTGCTTTCAAGCTAGTAAGTATAGCGGCTAAATCGCCTTGCCTTTCAACTGCTGGTCCAGATGTAATTTTTATTGACGCTCCCACTTCATTTGCTATAGCCATAGCGAATGTAGTTTTTCCTAAACCTGGAGGACCATAGAACAATATATGATCAACAACTTCTTTCCTTCTTCTAGCGGAGCTAATCATCATCTTCAAAGTTTCTTTTTCCAAACTTCTCCCTATTATCTCATCAAGACGAGCAGGTCTAATTTTTTCTTCATATTGGAGAACTTTAGTCCCAACAACAACTTTTTGTTCTTTTTCCATCTTTCTATTACTTTTTTCTTTGCTAGATTCTATCATTACTGTCTTAATGTTTTCTTAATTAATTCCTCTATTGATATCTCTTTATCCTCTTTGTAGATATCTTCAGCCAAGGATATTTTCTCTTTCAATGAATCGCCAGAGAAGCCTAAAGTTTTGAGTGCTTCTTTTAATTCTTTTAATATTGATTCATTATTTTCTTCTTTGAGGTTAAAATCTATTTTTCCTCTAAGTTCTAATATGATTTTTTGAGCTCTTTTCAGACCTAATCCCGGAACTTTTCCTAATGATTTAGCATCACCATCTGTTATGATGGCCTCTAAATCAATTCTAGAGAAAGTAGATAGTATAGCTAATGCAATCTTAGGCCCTACTCCAGATACACTAATTAATTGACCAAAGAAATCTTTTTCTTCTTCTTTCTCAAATCCATACAAAGTTTGATTATCTTCTCTTACATGTAAATATGTGTATAACGAATACTCTTCACCTTGAGAAGGACACATATAGTTATTAGGAATATTAACTCTGTAGCCTACTCCAGAGTTGGTAAGAATATCTACATATGAATCTTTTGATATGTAAATCTTAAGTAATTTCCCAGTTATAAATGATATCATAGTACTATTATACTAGATTAAGTAATTTTATTCCTTGAAACTAAAACCTCGGTAGCAATGGCGATAGCTATTGCATCTGCAGCATCATCAGGTTTAGGTATTGATTCTAATCCACAGAGCATTTTAACACTTTCTTGTACTTGTCTTTTATTTGCTTTACCATATCCTGTTATTGAGTTTTTAACTTGTAATGGAGTAAATTCTTTTATGGGAATATTATTTGTTTCTAATGCTAGAAGTACTATTCCCCTAGCCTCTCCAACTACAATTGCTGTTTTTGCATTATTACAGAAAAGCAATGTTTCAATTCCCGCATATTCAGGTTTGAATTTTTGAATTAGTTCTGTAACATCAGCATATATTTCAGATAGTCTCAGAGATACTGATAATCCTTTAGCTGTTAAAACACACCCATAATCAACAATACAAGGATTGGAATCATGATTAAAATCTATTATAGCCCAACCTGTAGTAGCAAGACCTGGATCTATTCCTAATATTCTCATGAGTATATTGTATCACTTATTACTAATTCTACTATTTTCTAGCGATTAATAGTCTAAATCAGTCCACACATTCTGCACATCATCATTCTCTTCTATTCTTTCTATTGCTTCTTGTGCTTTTTGTAATTCTTCCCCTTCTAAATTTTTGTAAATGTTTGGTTCTTTGATAATCTCTGCTTCTCTTAATACAAAGCCTAATTTGCTGATAGAATCTCTAACTTGTGCCAATTGATTATATTCAGTATATATTTCAAAACCTTTAACATTCTCAATCTCTATCTCTTGTATATCTAAAATACCTGTAATATCCATTAACATCATCATTACTTCTTCTGAATCATCTTCTACAAAGGTATCCTCTCCTCCATATTTCTCAGATTTTTGCATATGTCCTGATTTAATAACTATATATCCCTTAGTCTCAAAATTCCAAGACACAGAGCCTACATCTCCCATATGCCCTCCTATTCCATCAAACAATTGCCTTAAATCTGCTACTGTTCTATTTTTATTATCCGTGAGAGTATCTACTATTATCTGTATTCCAAATGGACCAAAACCTTCGTAAGAAGCCTCTTCGAATATGACCCCTTCTCCACCCTCTCCAGTACCTTTCAAAATTGCTTTCTCTATTTTGTCTGTTGCAAAACCTAGCTCTTTAGCTTTATCTATATACAACCTTAAATTAGGATTCATATTAGGATCTCCACCCCCTTGTTTAGCCGCATGTGAAATTAATGCTGAGACCTTAGAAAAGCTCTTACCTTTTTTAGCATCATTAATTGCTTTTTTATGTTTAATAGTATCCCACTTAGAATGACCTGACATATATTCTGTATTCTCAATTTACTCCTTGATTTTACCACAATATGGCTATATTTTTACAGAATATTTTTTCAATTCTTGAGGTTTTTTCTCTACTAAATCCTTTTTTTGTTCCTCTAGTTTAGGTAAACTACTCTCTACAACCTTCTCTTCCTTAATCGAAAATTGCCTCTTTATCCGGTCATTTTCATTTCTCGGATCAGGTACATTCATATTACTTCTGTTACCCTTTTCACTATATGATTGGCTACTCCATTTTGCTATCTTCTCCTCAATTTCTTCCTTTTTAGTACCATATTTCTCTCTAGAAATTTTTACTATCTCATCTTTCAACCCAAATCGCTCATACCTAATTGGTAAAGATTTCGCACTAAATGGTATAGAAGTCATACCATCAATACATAATTTAACATACATAGAATATGCATCTAAAGATACCAAATCATCAGAGGATACAACTGGAGCAAATTCTTTCTCTAATATACTTGCATCCGATTGACTAACAACAAATGCTCCTAAAGTTCCAACATTACCAAATATTGCTTGTCTTACTGTTAAAGGTAATTGATCAATATATTGATTAGTCATAGTTAAATTAAGTTTGTATTTTCTTGCTTCAGAAAGAATTTTGGCAAAAGATTCTGTAGCAAAATTCTGGAATTCATCAACATACAAAAAGAAATCCGATCTTTCTTCCTCAGGAATATCAACTCTTTCCATAGCTGTAGCCTGAAGTCTTGTAATTATCATTCCTCCAAGCAGAGAAGCTGTTTCCTCACCTAGTCTACCCTGTGCTAGATTGACCAAAAGAATTTTTTTGTTATCCATTATTTCTCTCAAATCAATTGTAGACTTAACTTGTCCTACTATATTTCTCGTTACAGCAGAAGATATGAACCTACCTACTTTGTTCTGTATTGGAGACACTGACTCTGAAAGAAGCTTACTGTTTTGAGACATTTGAGAGAATTCTTCAATCCAAAATTTGTACAAAATTGGATCATTAACCTGTTTCAATATGAATTTTCTGTAATTAGCATCAGTTAACATTCTTGTTACTGCAAGAAGAGTTGTACCTTGTGCTTCAAGAGCAGTTGCTACTGTATTTGTTAAAATATATTGAAGTCTAGGACCCCATGAATCACCAAACTGTTTTTTAAATACCTCTACTACACCATCAGCTATCAAATCTCTCTGTGATTGATCCTTAAGCTCTAGAAGGTTGAAACCGATGGGATGAGTTACATCTGTAGGATTAAAATATACAACATCATCAATTCTATTTGGTGGTATAAATTGAAGCAATTCTTCTACTGTATCTCCATGAGGATCTACAAAACAAGCTCCATCTCCCGAGAGTACATCTGAGATGAACATATTTTTAAAAAGAGTTGATTTACCTGTACCTGTTTTTCCTAAAAGGTAGAAATGTCTAACCCTATCTTTTCTCTTTAATCCAAATTGAACTTTTACATCCCTGTAATCTGTTTCTCCGAATACTGTAACATCATCCTCTATCGCTCGAGGAACATTCATAGGGGGTTCTAATTTTCTTGATCTACTCCAAGCGATGTTAGGTGTTTCTACAGAAATATTTGGTAAATGATACAAAGAAGCTAATTCCTCAATATTTAAAATATCCTGACTATTCTCCATATACCTAGAAACATACTCATCATATATATTTTTGCCTGTTTTATCTGGGACTGCATGAACAAAATTATTAAGATGTGCAGTAGTAAACTGCTTGAAACTAGCAACAACATCTCTCAATATCTGCTCTGATCTGAGTTGGTCTGGAGCTTTAGCTATAACCCTTATCTTAAATTCAAACCCGACTTTAAGTATCTTGTTCTCTATCTCACTCAACTCTTCTTCTTGTCCTGGCTCTAACTTAACAACTTCTTTTTGAGGTTTAGAATCAGAACTTGTAGTCAAAGCTTTCCCCATACTACCAAAAATCTTGCTTAATACAGCAAAAAAAGATGTCCCATTTGGATCTCTTCCTTCTTTAATTGCAGTAATATATCCTTTCGACTTAGCCTGCCAATAGTTTGAAACAGGCCTAACAACTATCTGTAACCACACCTTTTCATCTCTGTCTAATTTAGACATAGCACCAGTTATGGCAGCCAGAGGATCAACCTCAAAATTTCTGAAAGTCTTAATTGGAAATATTGAATCTTTTTCCATTTCTATTTCACCTGCCGTAACAAAGTTTTCATTACTAACAACCTCTGACTTAGCATAATCCTGAATATATGTTATATCAGCATTAGGATATTGAGCATATATTTGCCCTTCTATGAATTTTGCTAAATGCTGGGGAGAAACTATACAAAATTTAATACCACTTTCTTCTGTGGAAATTATTTCTAAACTAACTATATCTTGACACTTTTTGTATCCTTCCAAAATTCCATGAACAGAAGCAAACATTTGTTCTGCTGCTAATGCAGATTTATCATTTTCTCTTGGGACTAGTATCTGCATAACACATGGGTTTCTCAACTCTTCATATATATCCAATTTTTCTTCAGCCCTACTTCCCCACCTAATCACGAAAACTGTGAAGAGAACAGCACAAATTAAAATCAAAAATATAACATATGACATACGTAGACAAAATTCTAGAATAAAAGCAATTAATAAGCAAGTCAAATAAACATTTAATATGCATATTGCAAACCTAGATAAGAGCTACTGATACAACTTTCCATTCAAAAATTGAATATACTACAGGGCATTAAAAGCTATACATTCCCTTAATATCCTCTCCTAATATGATAACTATATCACCAGTAGTCATAAAAGAAGGTCTGCCTTCTACAAGCTCAAATCTACCCGAGAATATCTCAGATACTACAGAAAATGAGGTAGCGAATTCTTCAAGATTTGGAACATATACCACAGTCTTCTCTATGATACTTGGAGCGTTACCATACCTAACTACTTCACATCCGGAATTAACTATCTGTCTACCGAATTGATATGCTGCGCCAGAAATATCACTTCCATTATATACTTCTACCCTCACTCTTTCTTTTTCTAAATTCGAATCTAGAATTTTAGAATAAAGATCTCTAAAAGATTCATCATAAGCTGTAGAATTAAGAATACCTATCTGTCCCCCACTACTGGCCAACTCCTCAGTTATATATTTTGATGAAAACAGATTCAACAAATATGCCTCAGAACTTTTCAATACACTATTGAAAGATTTTACTCTATTCATTAATTCAAGAAAGGATAAATTCGAATATATCTTTTCACTAGCTTCGGTTATCTTGTTAGAATTCACAATCATTTTCACTACACTAAATTTCGATGACAGCGAATTAAGCTTCATAAAATCATCTGTTAATTCCACATCATCTTCTTTTCTGTATATCGATTTCAAATTATCACTAACATCATTCATATCACCATATACATCATTTAATACATCCATACTTTCAGATGTGAACCAAATATAATTTTGATATTTAACACCTAGTAGCTGATTAAACTGCCATAAAGAATATTCAATACCTCTACCCTCTTGCAAAAAATCACCAGCATATCTTAATGACGAGATAGGAATTTTATTCCCAAAATCTTCCTCTAAACCATCAAAATACATACTACTAGGTATATACACTAACAAAGATCGATTTTTTTTCTCATTTCTAAGGAAAAGATATACATTAGATATTTTACGATTATTATCCTTTCCATCTTCAAAAATTATCAGTGTTTTTTCCAAATCTCCTTCTTTTTTTGAAAGAAGATAGTTACTAGATGAATTTAATTTGGTGTAATCAACAACTTTAACAGATAGTATATTATGGGTTGAATATCCTATGTATGCTACAAAAGCAATAAAAAAAAACATAGACAAAATTCTCCTAATTTTTGTACCATTGAATTTTTTCATTCCTGATTTAGAAGATTTAGTTTTAATACCTATCTTCCTATCAGTTGTTCTTCTTCTCTTTTTCATTTTCCAACAAACTAATTGTTAAATTACTACCATTAACATCTTTCAATGAAAGAAATATCGATTTAAGACCAATTGATTCTGGAATTCCACCCTTTCCTTTATTTGAAGAATATAATGTATCACCAACTATATGAATCCCTTCATATTCTAGAGAAGCACGAATTTGATGCATTCTACCAGTCTGTATCTTAACTAGTAATTGATTCTCATTAATAGGCTTTACATAAGTTAAAGAATATTTCCCATTACCTTTACTGAACTTTTCTAATTTCATTTTCATTCTATTTATCATACTTCTTCTAATATATCCTTCAATTTTGTACCAACTATCATCACAAATGAAATTATTCTTTTCCAAAATTTCCAATTCTTTTCTTAGATCCAAATTATCTTTCCTAAAATATTTAACAAAATTTTCACTAATATTTTTGTATTCAATTTCAGCTAGATATACTTTCTGAACCGAATGAGATTCGAATTGAGCTTGATAGTAACTTTGAGCTTTAGAGTTCTTAGCAAAAAGTATTAAACCAGAAACACCTTTGTCTAATCTATGTACAATACCTCCCCTTTTCAAGGATACATCATATTCATTTTTCCTTTGAAGATACCCTTTTACATAATTAGCTAATGTATTATCTTTGTTGCCAAATCCGGGATGTACAACTACACCACTAGGTTTATTGATAATTAAACAGTTATTATTCTCGTATACTATATTCAAGTTTCCTTCCTGCCCTAACAAATTTGGGCAACTATATTGTTCGGCTATAGCTTTCTCTATTTCATTGATTTTTACAGTAAATATATCTCCCTTTCTTAATCTGTATGAAGGCTTTACCGGAATATCATTTATTAAAAGAAAATCATTCCAGATATCTTTCAGAAAACTCCTACTTACATTATCAAATCCATTCTTTTTTAGAAATTCCAGAAGGAAAATGTCTGCTCTTTTTTTAAAATCTTCTTCTAATATCTCCATAATTATTTAGGTAATCTAATTGGTTGCTTAATATCTGCTAATGATACATTTCTTACTGATGATACTTTTTCAATTATAACTGTAGCTTTTCTAGTGTCAGAGATATAAAAGAAAAGACCAAATATTGACCAAATGATAAAAGAGACTAGACCTATTTTCTCTGCAGTAGAGATATCAACTGATAAGTAGACGGTAGATATGTAACCTAAGGAGATTAAAACAAAAATAGATTCTAAAATTAGTAAAGATTTGGTATCTTTTTTCCCAACATTTTTCTTTAGTAATATAGATCGTAGTATAAAAAAAATAATCAATATGAATAACATTATGTTACCCTGAGTAAACCAATTAGTATTTGAGGTACTGATACTTGTTAGTATAAAAGTGAATGAAAACATACCTGATGTAGAGAAGAATATTGCTGGGAATAGATGACTCCATCGCCATTTCTTTACTACTAGAATCCAAATCGTACATATTATAGCAAAGCCTACAAATAAAAGGAGGATATCTACTCCCCAATCCCATATTTTAATAAATCTCCAAGGCAGTAATCTGAAAAAAAACATTTCATCTCCATATCTTTCATATGGTAACCAATACCAGATGTATTTTGAGAATTCTACCCAGTTCGTAAAGATGTAAGATATTCTCCCAATGATAGCACCAAATATTATACCTACCAAAAAAGTATCAAATACAGATGAATTATTCTTTCTTGTTCTAGTACATCCTTTCCAGAATATATAAAGGCCTAAAAGAAGAACAATAGCAGTAGATACTAAAGGGCTCAATACCGGAACTATTCTTATAATATTCTCCAACAAATACTGAAACACAGCAGTTAATAACAAAGTTATTTACAGTATAATAATACCACATAGATGATTGAAATTATTACTTTTTCTTCTTTCCCTTCTTTTTACTTTTCTTTCGATTAGAAGAAGTCATGAGATTTACCTTTTCAGTATACTTTTTTGATTTAACTTCTTTATTTCTTTGTAATAATTTCTTTATTCCAGATGAAGTACTTGAGTACAAAGCTAATATTGAGTTTCCTAATTTTTCAGCTATTCCCTTTTTGTATGAGTATCTTACTTGATTAGACTCGACCACTTCCACAGCTTTTTCCTTTGAAGCTAATATTTGTTCTTGCATTACTTCTTTAGATGGAGATTCTGCTGGTACAAATGAGCTATTTTCTCTAGTTTCATTACCGCAACTTGGACAGAATTTGCATTGTCTATCTATGTATACTCCACAATTAGAACATTTAATTTTTAATCTGTATTTACACTTAGGGCAGAATCTGTAACCCGGAAATAATTGTTCTCCACATTTAGGACAATCTCCTAATTCTGATGTCTCATATTTTAAGTATCTTCTTTCTAAGTCTGACCAATATATTTCTTCAATTGTTTGACTTGGACGAATCATAAGATAAATAAAAAGACCAACTATATTCAATATAGTTACAAGTAGTACGTATGCTATTCTAACAATTATTTTAGATGTCCTGTCTCCTGAGTCTAACCAAACCCAGTATAGAACTACTATCCAGAAAATTCCTAGAGCGTAAAGAAGAAGATTCATTACAAATTCAAAATCGACAGTACCAATTCTCTCAAAGAAGTCCAAGACGAATTGTTCCATTTAGATATCTAACTAAATTAATAAGAATGGTCGGGGAGGGAATCGAACCCTCATGCTATTGCTAGCACGGGATTTTGAGTCCCGCGTGTCTGCCAGTTCCACCACTCGACCAGTAGAGGATTATACCTCTATTACACCCATATTCTCAATAGCTGTAAGCTTATTTTTATACATTAGATTTTTACTTTGTTTCTTTATATAAATTTCTAAAGCTAGCGATATCATTAACAAATGCTAATTTAACAACACCTGTAGGACCATTTCTATGTTTTGCAATAATTAACTCCCCTACTCCTTTGTTCTCAGTATCAGGATTCCATGTTTCTTCTCTATCTATAAACATAACAACATCGGCATCCTGTTCAATAGAGCCTGACTCTCTAAGATCTGATAATTGAGGTCTTCTACCCTGTCTCTGCTCTATGGCTCTAGATAACTGAGAGAGTGCTACTACAGGAACATCTAACTCCTTAGCGATATTTTTTAATCCTTGAGAGATTTCACCTACTTCCAAAGTTCTGCTTTCCATGTTAGTTCCATGCATTAGCTGGAGGTAGTCAACAAATATGATATCCAAACCTCTTTCCATAGCCAATCTTCTAGCTTTAGTTCTAATAGCATTGATATGCTGGCCGGCCTGATCATCAATATATATATTAGCATCGGCTAATTCTCCCATAGTATCAGCAAGCTTCATAAATTTCTTGTCGCTTAATCTACCAGTTCTAATCTCCCAGAAAGGAATATTCGATTGCATACCAAGCAATCTATCCATAATCTGAGTTTTAGACATTTCCAAAGAGAAAAAGGCAACTGTTTTTTTCTCTTGCAATGCGGCATGTCTCATCATATCCAAAGCCAACGATGTCTTACCGACAGAAGGTCTTGCTGCTAGTATAATTAAATCAGATTTCTGAAAACCACCTAGTAAATCATCCAAATCTTTGAAACCAGTAGAAATTCCTAAATATGATTCATCACTATCTGCTCTTTCCGCTCTCTCGTATGCATCTTTAAGTAAATCTTTAATATGAACAAAATTACTTTTAGTCCCAGTTTGAGCTACATCAAAAACTTGTCTTTCTGATCTATCAATAACATCGTCAATACCAGAAGTCTCATCAAACGCCATTTCTGTAATTTCTCTAGCTGCAGATATCAATCCTCTCCTCATTGCACTTTCTTTAATTATTTC
>CAZJBF010000001.1:52041-54267 GCA_964544555.1 uncultured Candidatus Saccharibacteria bacterium
GGAATCTTCCCTTGTAAATTTCCCTGCATATATTACTTTAAAAATATTATCTCTACACTTCTTTGTTCTTCCTCATCTACTTTTTTCTTAGTAACAGTATAATAACTTTCTTCTCTAACATTTGCGTATCCAAAGTGTTTCAAGAACTCATCTTTACTCTTCAAATCAAACTTACCATTACTTTCTTCTTTAAATGCACATGGTATGAGAACAGCTGGATCAATATTTGAAACAACTTTCTCAATTTTCTCGTAATTCATAAAAGACAAGCCATCTCCTACAGGAAGTATTAGCACATCGACATCGCCCAAATTCTTTACACTTTCTGGATCAAAATCATTTTCTGTACCTCCCATATACACCACTCTTATGGTCTTCTCGTCCACTATGTAGAAGTTATCTTTCAACCCTCTTCTAATCATTAACCCGCCTACTTCGTATTCCCCAGGAGTGTATATTTCCATTACTGAGTCTCTTTTATCAGGGACTATCTTTTTATCTAATCCTTTATCTAAAAGGACACTCTCCTTTAATTCTTCATCATATTTTGTAAAAAGTGACACATCAGATTCTGTTTTAGGAAATGCTACTCCCGATTCCTTTAACATCAATGGATCTGTAGCAACCGAGATACTATCAGTACTTAACAGAAATGTAGTCCACCCTATCTTCTTTATTTTCATTTGTTTTCTAAATCAAAAATTTAAAACTAAAAATACAACCATACAAGTAAGTATAGCAAATCTTTACGAGGCAGTTAAGAAAAAAGCTATTCCAATCCCAATGTGTTTTTAACATCAGCTAACATTGTCTCTTTCATCTGTTGCTTAATTAACTCTGTTTTCAAACTTTCCAAAGAAGATATAGATGCCTGCAATTGAGTCATAACCTTGTTATCCGTCTCACCATTCAAAATCATTTTTTTGACACCCCCAACCTGCCCCTCCACCCTCTTAATACGATTTTGGATTGTACTTGGATATCTCATATCAAATAGTATATAGCACAACCCCTCACTTGGCCAGACCTAGACCAGACCTCCATTTCAGAACCCGTATTTAAAAATGTTTTTAACAAAAATTTAACCAATTTACATATTTCATTAATTAACAAATTAGCCACTTACAGAAATAGCTCCTTCCTTATTTTAATATATTAGGTCCTACCTAGGTTGGACCTTGATTCGTGAGCCTTTATCTACAAATACATTTAACAAAAATTTAATCATTCTTTTATTTTTACTGAAGTTCTAACTTATCCTTTTGTATAGCTAGAAACTTTACTATTTTTTTGTTTTAGGTTCTACCTAGGTTGGACCTTGAGGTGGTTAGTTGCCAGATCAAAAACCTTCTGATATAATCACAGTCGATATGAAAAAAGACATTCATCCAAAATATAATAGTAATCTGACAATCAATTGCTCATGTGGCAATTCGTTTGTTACTGGTAGTACACTTCAAGTAGAATCTCTTTCTGTTGATATATGTTCTAAGTGTCACCCATTCTATACTGGTGAGCAAAAGATTGTTGACACAGATAACTTGGTAAAGAAATTCGAAGATAGAGTTGCAACAGCAAAAGGTATGTCCTTCCAAAGCAAAAAAGAGAAAATGGAGAAGAGAAGACAGAAGATGGAGAAAATGTCTAACAGACCTGCTACTACACTTTCTCTTAGAGACATGCTAGAGAACGCAAAAATCTCTAAGTAACAAATTTCAATAAATAATCTAAAGTGATATCATCCATTATGGATATTGATTCATTAAAAATAAAATATTCTGAGAATAATGCACAAGTAAAAGTAAAGGAATTGGAAGCCCTACTTTCGGATATTACGGCAAATAAGGATATGTCATTGCTAAGTAATGATTTGTCTTTCTACTCTGGTCTTTCTTACAAAATATCCCAAATTCAGAAAGCTTTAAAAGACTTTGAAGATGCCAAATATATGGCAGAGATAGAAGAAGATTTGGAATTAAAGGAGATGGCGAAGGAAGAAATTGCATCATTGCAAAAGAAGATAGAAGAATTAGATTTAGAAATAAAGAAAACTATAATTTCAAGAGAATTTGTAGACGAAGATGATAATAAATCTGTAATAATGGAGATAAGAGCTGGTGCAGGCGGAGATGAAGCTGCCCTTTTCGCTGCTGACCTTTTTAGGATGTATTCAAACTTTTCAATGCATAATGGATGGGAAGTGCAAATAATATATAGCAATATTAC
>CAZJBF010000001.1:54367-68244 GCA_964544555.1 uncultured Candidatus Saccharibacteria bacterium
GGCGCTGGTGGTCAATGTGTAAATCGTACAGATTCCGCGGTTAGAATAACTCATTTACCAACAGGCATTGTTGTCAGCTGTCAGGAAACAAAGCATCAAAGCCAAAACAAAGAAAAAGCTATGGCTATATTAAGATCTAGGCTTTATGACTTGAAGAAACAAGAGCAGATGTCAAAAAGAGCTGATATGAGACTTTCTCAGATAGGGTCATCTATGCGAGCAGAGAAGATTAGAACATACAATTTTCCACAGAATAGAATCACTGATCACAGAGTAAAACTTTCTTGGTTTGACTTAGAGACCATTTTGAATGGAAATATACAAGAAATGGTTGATGATATAAATAATGCAATACAAGATGAATTGTTAGAAGAAAAAATGAAAAGTGAGTAATAATCTTAAAAAGATATTTCAAATACAAAAAGTTTTAATTGATTCAGGATATTCTGACATCTCTAGAATTTCTAATGAAATATATTCTTTTTGTGATAGTAGTAATACTCCGATTGAAAATGTTCTGGAAAGAATTGCTAATCAAGAACCTTGGGAATACATACAAGGATATACAGAATTTTGTGGATATAAATTTTTGGTTGATAGAAAAACATTAATTCCTAGAATTGAAACAGAACAATTGGTCAAAATCGCTGTCTCTTTAATTAAGAAGAATAATTACAAACAAGTTATAGATGTTGGAACTGGCTCTGGATGTATAATAATTTCAATCATTAAAAAATTGGGTTTAATTAATGATGTTAAATTTTGTGCAACAGATATTAATTCTTCTACTCTTTCAGTAGCGAAAAAAAATGCAAAATTAAACTGTGTATCAGAAAAAATTTACTTTGAAAAAACAAATTTGATATCTGGAATAGAAATAAATGATGAAACTTTAATCGTCGCAAATTTACCATATATTCCCCACTCTATTTACAAAAATCTGGATAGGAGTGTAATTGAATATGAGCCAAAGAATGCTTTAGTAGCAGGAGAAGATGGACTTCTTTATTACAAAGAATTAATAAAACAAGTAGGAAACAAAAAAGTTACTATGTTAATAGAAATTGATCCTTCAATAAGTGATAAGCTACAAGAATATCTTAAAAAAGATATCCTTGTAGTCAAAGATTTAAACAATCTAGATAGATTCGCTCTATTCAGTCTCAACTAGTGTGACTTTAAATGTTTTAGTTTCCCCTGCTCTATTTACAATAACTTCAACTTCATCACCTACTTTATGCCCTTGAATCATATCACTTAGAGATGAGGATACTTCTTCTCCACCAAATGTAGTTACAATATCTCCTTTTCTTATACCTGCAACATATGCTGGTCCATTGCTATCTATTTCTACAATTAATGCTCCAGGAACAACATTTGTATAGTACAAAGCATAATATTCAGATATCATTTTGTAAGAGACTCCCATATATGGCTTTATGAATTTGCCATATGTTCTATACTCCTCTAACCTGCTTTTTACTTTATTAATTGGCAAAGAGAAAGAAATATTATCCGCACCGGATGTTGTTGCGAAATTAATTCCTATTACTTCTCCTTGTGAGTTGATTAAAGGACCTCCAGAATTTCCTGCGTTTATTGCAGCATCTGTTTGAATAACTCCTTCATATGTTTTAGATGTACTACCAAACCACGAAGAGCTTGCTGCTGTAACTGTTCTGTTCAAACCACTAATTATTCCACTTGTAACTGTTCCTGCATATTCTCCTAATGGAGTCCCTATAGCTATAACGGACTGACCCACCAATAAACTATCTGAATCTCCCAAATCTATTGAATCAAAAGTTTTACCTTCTGCATCTATTTTCAAAAGTGCTATATCATACAAATCATCTCTGAGAATTTCGGTAACATTATATTCTTCACCATCTACTGTAACAACCTCATAATCTTCGGTTATATCTGATACTACGTGCTGATTAGTTATGACAATACCGGAGCTATCGACTAAAAATCCAGTACCTATATTACTGCTTTCATCAACTACTCCTTGACCCTGACTTAATGCTATTTGGGATACTGCAATACTAACAACTGATGGTGTAGATTTCTCTACTAAGGCTATTGTACTACTCTCTTCTTCTGTAACAACAATATTTAAGCTTTCAGATTCTTCTTCGTTATTATCTTCTTTAATCTTCACACAATTAGAAAAGAATTCTCGTATTTTAGTTGAATTCTGTAAAGTGAAATAACCTGCAAGACTTGCAATTCCGACTACAAGGAAAAGGAATAGAAATATACCTAATAGAAAATATAACCATTTTTTATTAGCATAACCTTTTCTATTAGATTTAACAGGTTTCTTCTCTTTTTCCTCTACCATATCTTTTTCCTCTTTTATTTCGTTAATTTCCATAATAAAAAATATAACAATTTAAATAGAAAGAAATTCTATAGCTTTATCTAATTGAGGATCTATCCCAGCTTTGAAATCATCATTTGTAAGATTAATTTCAATATCAGGAGTTATAGAATTTTCTTTATCTATATTACTACCATCAGGAAGTAACCATTTCAATATTGTTAAATGAAGACTCGATCCATCAGAGAAATCAAATATCCTTTGTGCTGTTCCTTTGCCATATGTAGGCATACCTATTATCTCAGCTCTATCTGCTAGCTGTAATGCACCAGACAATATCTCTGAAGCAGAAGCACTTCCTTCATTAACTAACACAACTAATTCTACATCGGTTAAATCACCACCTTTCTTAGATTCATATTTCTCAATATTCCCCTCACTATCTACCTGTTGAGAAATTATATATCCATCATTTAAGAAATCATCTCCTGCATATATAGCTGCATCAAAAAATCCTCCGGGATTACCTCTTAAATCCAAGATAACTTTTTTCACACCAGAATTAACTATCTCGGAAACTTTTGAATTCCACTCTGACTCCCATTCCATTAAAGTTGCTTCTGTAAATCTATTCACTTCAAAGAGAGCAATTTCTTTATCTTTACCAACATATTCTACAGACATACTAGAAACAGTTATCTCTTGTCTTACAATTTTAATATCTACAGCATCACTTTCATTTTTATGAACTACAGTTAATGTAACTTCAGTACCAGCTTCTCCTCTAATCTTAGCAACTGCATCATATACACTATCTTTCGAGGTAAATTCATATCCATCAACTTTCAAAATATAGTCACCAGATCTAATACCAGCATCTTTAGCTGGAGAACCTTCCAATGGTGTAACAACAACAATTGCCCCATCCTCATAACCTAGTTCCGCTCCTATTCCTTCAAAATATTTTCCCTCGCTTGCCTCGTTAAACTCTTTTGTCTCTTCAGGATCCAAATATACCGTTGCGACATCATCAAAAGAATTAATCATTCCTTTAATTGCACCATATACCATATCATCCTCTGTAACTTTATCAGTATCTACATAATTTTTTGAAGCTATATTCCAAACCTGCCAAAATCTATCCAAATTTATAGTATTCGTTGTACCTAAAATATTTGACACACTACCCGAATCTACTTTCCTTCCAACAAAAATTCCAAGGACAAAAATAAAGACTATCAATATTCCAAAACCAATATTATTTTTGTATTTTTTCTCTATATTCAAATCTTTTACCATATTATTACTATACTAAATAATTAAAATTTCACAGAACTCATTATACTCTAAAGTGAAACGAATTCTACGCTACCTATATTTGTCATTCCTGTCAAACCATTTTCCCATTTTACATTTATAAATGTACCATCTTCTTCAATATCAATTACAGTACCAAGCATTGCATAATTAGCTAGAGATAATGACTTAACTGTGGCACCTGGAAGACTGTATAAAAACAAACTTTCATTCTTATTTCCTAGCACCTTGTTATTCAGAAAGAAAAGTTGACTTTCATCGCAGTCTACTATAGCGAATGAACCCTTCATTTCTGTTAATTTTGTAATCAATTTCTCGCTACAGAATATTTCACCAAAACCTCCTAAAACACCAATAGGTAAACCTTGTTTACGAAAATCATTGTAGTTCATAGAATATGTAAGAACAAAAGATGCCCCTTTCTCAAACAAATCGTGTAACAATGATATATGTAAATATTTCCCTACAAAAACTATTTTATCATGATAATCATTATCACTTGCTTTTAATAGCAAGTCTTTTCCATCACCTAAAACAACAAATTCTCCAAAAAGTTTTGTTCCTTTAGACTTATTTTCCGAAGTTAATTTTATATCTAAAGCGGAAGTAGAGGAATTTATCAACAAACCTTCGACAGGATTTGCTTCTATAACATCTCCTTTAAAAGAGCTTTTCAAAATAACGCTATTCTCTTCTCCTAAAATATCAAGATAGCCACTCTCTATTCTAGACAGGTCAACCACTCCGTCAGAAGGTGAAATTAATCTTTTAATATTCAACCCTCCAGCAACAATCCTTTCAGCCAGAATTGCTCCTTCATTAACCAATTCACCATCTATTGCAGTTACATATTTAATTGCACTTGCTCTATCCGACCCTATTAGATCAGGAAGATAAAATGAATTATTTACAACATTAGATTTCCTCATTAATAAATCTGTTCCACTTTTAACACTACTTCCTTTTGTAACCAAAATTTTATCATCCGATTTACATGGGATATTAAAAGTATAGTTATCATATTTTTCAAAAATTTTACGCTTTATTATCATTAATCCATTTCTGCAATTTAATTTTGTTCGAGTATGTATCAGGGCCATACACTATCGGTCTAGGTCTTCCGTCTATAACTAATGAACTGTAATAATTACTATCAGGAATTGATATAAAACTAATTGACTTTTCCCCTTTATACACCATTTTAGCTCCATTTTTAAATTTCCCCTCTACTATTAATTTATCCTGATGTTTCGGCAAATTAATACGAGTAAACTGAGGTTCAAGTGCAAAAAATTCTGTTCTAGGTATACTCACCGATTCTATGTTCCCATTAAATATTACCTTATTATTAACGTTACCATTTACATATGGAATTACTATTTTTGTAAGTGAGGATAATACTTCTTTGCGGGTAAGTATTACATCAGAACTATCGACTCCAGCAACATATGTTTTTCCATACGAAAGAAGCTTTAATTTAGAATCAAATATACAATCAAATTCGCCATTAAATTCTAAACCATCAATAACTGAAAGTAGAGTTTTAGTTTCTCCCAAAATCTGAGATACATACCCTGAAACTATTAACAGATTCTTCGCATATATAGTTCCAAATCTTTCCAATTTATTTTTGTTATCACGCAAAATCGAGAAATTCTGAATTGTAGCATATGCCCTCACTATATCTAATAAATTTGGTTCTCTTACAACTAAAGGTTTATCTAAAACGAAATTACTCCAATAATTTACTAACTCTCTATCGGCTAAATCCGTTGCTAAAAAAGCTTTGAATCTTTGATCATTTATAGTATCAATAACAGCACAATCAGTATTCCACCCTATTTTTGATTTTGTAAATAGTTTTTTTACAGTTCCATCCTTTTGATATATATTAGTTATTCTAAATACAGAGAAATCATACAAATCCATATCTACATATACTAAATCGTCATAGTTTATCCTATTTGATAAACCTTCAAGAAGGCTTTGCATATACTGATCATCAACTACTCTCAAAGCTATATCATTAGAAAAATTTCTTACAGATTG
Source organism: uncultured Candidatus Saccharibacteria bacterium (assembly GCA_964544555.1). Taxonomy (GTDB): domain Bacteria; phylum Patescibacteriota; class Dojkabacteria; order SC72; family SC72; genus UBA5232. Next base: position 60,060 of record CAZJBF010000001.1, read on the forward strand.
GAATATTTTGTCAAAAAATTTTTGATTATCATCTATCTGAATTCTTATTCCTGAAATACCATCTCCTTCTTCTTTGAATTTTCTAAATGTAAATATTGCCAAAGAATTTCTATCAACAATATTCCAGCTAAAAATTTTTTCTAAATTATTGAAATATTCAAACCAGAAGTTTTTAGAAAATACACTATCATCAAGTCTAAATTCTAAAGGACTAATATTTGTAAAATCTGAAAGTATGTATTCCCTTTTAGCATTATGATCAGTATATGCAAGATGAGTCCATATACCATTATCTTTTATGATCATACTTATGTATGCATTTTTTTCTAGCAGAGACAGTTTCGACATAGTTCTTATATATTACTCAAAAACCTTTTGCTTTTCAACAAAAAAAGGGAGCCTTTCAGCCCCCTTTTCTCTTGCATTTCACTTTTTAATTATTCATTAGATGCATATGGAAGTAAAGCCATAAATCTTGCTCTCTTTACTGCCAACTGAAGTTGTTTCTGATGCTTATGACAAACTCCTGATTTCTCAGTAGAAATCATTTTACCTCTAACTGAAGTAAATTTTTTCAACTGATACACATCCTTGTAATTCACGCTTTTAACTCCAGACTCGCACAAAGGACATTTTAAGTTTTGAACTATTTTTCTCCTTTTTCGAAGTTTCTTCTTTTGAGTTGAATAGCCCTCTTCATCTGCGACAGCTTTATCATCGTAGACATCACTTAATATCTCTCCTGTTTTTACTTCTTCGGTATTTTTTACTTCCTCCATTTTCATCTACTAACTTTAAATTAAAAAGGCAAATCTTCTAAAGGATCATCTTGCTCTTCAGCTGGACTCTCTTTAGCATCATCACTTGGTTTCTCAGTTTCGGATTCTTCTACTTTTTCCTCTTTCTCGTCTCTCTTTTTAGAATCACCTTCTGCTGATTCTTCTATTCCAGCACCTTGCTTTCCCTTACTATCTAAAAGAATCATATCTTCAACTCTGATTTCAGTCTTGTACTTCGTAGCACCATCTTCACCTTCCCATGATCTAGTATTTAAAGAACCTTCTATGTATACCTTCATTCCTTTTGCTAAAAGCTGCTGACATATCTCTGCCATTTTATTCCATGCTACCAAGTTATGAAATTCTGCTAACTCTTTAGTTTCTCCTTCGGAATCCTTCCATGATTTATTTGTAGCCATTCCAAAAGTTACAACTGGAGTCCCAGAGTTTGTATATCTCATCTCAGGGTCTCTTGTTAAGTTTCCTATAAGGATAACTTTATTTAAAGATCTTGACGCCATTTTGTTTTATATATAATAATTTAACTTACCTATAACTTTACACCACAATTATTAACTATTTATTAAATTTCTAATTCTTTCTTTTTAATACTTTTCCCTATTACACTAGCATCATCTATGTTTGCCACCATAAATCTAAGAACTTCCTGCTTTAACTGCATCTTCCTTTTAATCTCAGCAATATTCTCAGGGAAAACTTTAAAATCATATACCAAGTAGTATCCCTCATTATGCCCTTTAATCTTGTATGCTAGATACCTTTTTCCCCAAACATCTACATCCAACACCTCTCCTCCAAAACCCTTAATCATACTAACTAATTCTTTATGTATTTCTTTTCTAAAATCATCAGGTAAAAGAGGCTTCAAAGCCACCATTAACTCATAATTCTTCAAGCTTTTTACTTTTTTGGTTGCCATCAAATATGTATACTATCAAATTAATACTACTTTACTAATAACGGTGGATTTTAGCAGAAAATATAACTTAACACAAGAACACCCATCTCCCTCTTTTCAATGGTCCAACCTAGGTCCAACCTTTCTCAAGAAAAGCCATTTATATTTGCCTTCCCCACTTACTAATCCGGCTTCAACTGGATTGTTTTTCAAATAATCTATTAACCCCAAAAAATCCACATTACTTTCAACTATCCTTGCTTCAAAATTACCTTGACATAATGGTCCAACAAAACCATATTTCCTATTAAAATACATAGAATATGAAGTCATACATCTATGCATAAATCTAGTTATATCGGTCTTACTATCACCTAGCTTAAGTATTAAATGATAATGATTAGGCATTAAACAATAGCTAAATATAATCACATCAAACATTTTTTCATATCTCCTTATTATACTAATAAAATGATGATAATCTTTCTCATTTATAAAAATTTTATTCTTACGATTACCCCTATTATATATATGATAAAATTTTCTCTTTTGATAAAGAATACTTGTTTTTAATTTTTGCATACTAAGATGATACTGCACAAAAATGAATTAAATCTGAACTAGGTTGGACCTAGGTTAAACCTTGATCTTAGAAGACTGTTATTTACATATTTCTCCTATAATCTGTAAAAAATATGTAAATAGTACAAGCTATAACTTATGTATTGCCTGTGCGGATAAACCGTGTGTTTTTTGTTTAAAGGTTGGACCTAGGCTGGGCCTTGCCAAGTGTGAATAAACCATGTGTTTTTTGTTTGAAGATTGGACCTAGGCTGGGCCTTGCCAAGTGTCAAGTACCAAGTGCTAGTTGGAGCTGAGGATTATTATGTAATCACCATCGCTTACAGTATATTCCTTTCCTACATTCTTTATCAACCCTTTTTCTTTAGCATTTACCCACCCTCCAGCGTCTATCATTTCATCTACATTAACCACATCGGCAGTTATAAAACCATGCTCTAAATCTGTATGGATAACGCCAGCAGCCTCTTTTGCATTGGCACCTTTTTCTATGCTCCAAGCGTTGCACTCTTTTTCCGAGCCAGTATAAAAAGTGATTAAATTCAATGCTTTGAATGCTGATTGTATGATATCTTCTGCTGTTACAGGCTTTTCACCTAACAAATCTATATACTCTTTTTGCTCTTCTTCATTCAAACCCGCCATTTCCCCTATAAGCTTGACATCTACAATTAAAACTTCATCAGCCGTCTTTTTCATTAACTCCTCTTTCCACTCTTCTGTCTTTTCTTTCTCTATCCCTTCCTTGCAATTCAAAATGAATAATCTTTTTTTAGCAGAAAGAAGATGCAGTTCATACAAAATATCTATATCTTCATCTGAGAGCTTCATATCAACTACAGGAATGTCATTGTTTAACTCTTTAAGAACCTTTTCTAATGTAATGAATTCCTTTTTCCCTTTTTCATCACCTATCCTACTTAATTTCTCTACTACTCCAAGTCTTTTCTCTACACTTTCTATATCCTTCAAAATTAATTCGGACTGTACAATTTCGAAATCTTCAATTGGATTAATTCTGTCATAAACATGAACGATATTTTCACTTTGGAAAGCTCGCAAAACATAAATTATCGCATCAACTTCTCGAATATGTGAAAGGAATTGATTGCCTAGCCCCTCTCCTTTCGAAGCCCCCTTTACTAATCCTGCTATATCCACAAATGTCATAGCTGAAGCAACTATTTTCTTTGCTTGAAAAAATTCAGACATTTTTGTAAGCCTTTTATCCGGAATTTCTACTACTCCTACATTTTTGTCTATTGTACAAAATGGAAAATTCTCTGCTGGTACAGCTAACTTAGTTAGAGAATTAAATATTGTAGATTTTCCAACATTGGGTAAACCTACAATTCCCAAAGACAATGAATGTGATCTTTTTACTGACATAATGGCACAATTATATACCAATATAATTTAATATGATATCCTTTTGAAGAATGGTATTATTAAATATCTTAGCTACTAAATAATTACAAAAATATGAAAAGCAAATTATTAATTTCAATTATATTAACAATCGGACTCTTTGGATTCTTCTTTAATAATTCTGCTTTTGCAGTTAACAATGATGCAGATTTCATCATAGATACAAACAATGAATTTTCATACACTACTGGAAACACTTTTTTAACAGTTAAAACTACATATAGTCGTTCTGTGGAAAATAGTAGCTATTATTTCCCTGCTGAAGGGGAAAAAATTTTTCATATTCCAGATGTCGATATTTCCAGTGAAGGAATAATTAAGGAAGAAAGAGCTTTTAAGCTATCATCAATTACTGTAACAGACACAAAAGGAGCTCCGTTAGATTACGAAGTTCAAGAATTAGAATACACTGAGGGTATATATATTAAAGTTTCAAATTACAAAAGTACTACTAAATCATCTCCATACAAAATAGTATTAACATACAATACACACGATTATGTCATTAAATCAGGTAACTATATAACTTTAATAGGAACATCTTTGCCAGAAGATGTACAATTCGAAGATAGAAATACAGAAGATGATACTCTTACTCTTTACAACTACTATTTTTCCATAGTAACAGATAAAAATATTCCACCATTAGCTAAAATCTTTCCTGATTTTACAAAAGAAGAAACTGATGAGAATGTATATTACAAATTTACACAAACTGACAGGATTAATAACTCTCCAATGCTTGAGTTTGGTACTAATGTTACATACAAATTTGATTTGAAATATACTACTCCTCAAACAGATTTCAAAACACCAACAAAATATTCAGATATATATCAAGCCATTTCTACAAATATATACGAGCTTTCTCTACCTAGAGAATTCTCTGAGACTAACCAACAAGTATTCTTTGAATCTGTCTCTCCCTCTCCTACTAATATATACAAAGATTCAGAGGGAAACATTTTAGCAACATTTGAGGTTCCTGCAAACCAGCAAAGTGAAATTAGTATAACCGGATACATTTTAGATAATCAAAAAGAATATTCTGCAGAAAACACTTTTTCTACTTTGGATATAAATTACAGTGAATACTTGGATAAAATTAAGGGAAGTGAATATACTAAAAAATATCTTACTTCAACGAAATATTGGGAAAGTTCTGATCAATATATAATTGGTATAGCAAATGATTTAATAAAGGATCAAAGCTCTTTGTTAGAAATCATAAAAGCTGATTATCAATATGTTAATGAAATTCTGGACTACGATGAGAATAAAGCAAATTCAACTAATGAAAGAATTGGTGCCGTAAATGCTTTGAAAGGAGGGGGCTCTGTATGTATGGAATATGCAGATTCTATGATTGCCATATTAAGAGCTCAGGGTATTCCAGCAAGAGCTGCTCTTGGCTATGCAAACATTACCAATGTTCAAAAAGAACAGATAAGGCATCAATGGGTACAAGTATGGATACCAGATTATGGCTGGTTATCTATCGATCCTACTTATGAAAGTGAAAATATGAAGATAGGACAAATGATAGACAGAGTATTGTGGGAGACATTCAATGATGAATCTCTATCTAATATTCGAATATATTCAGCAGACAAATTAGAAAGCTTAACTAACGAAGGATTCTCATTAAAAATTTATTCAATATCAGATACTCTTAATACTACAGAATTAAGTACATACGATGATCTGATATCTAAAAACAATCAAACAATTGATGAAAATTCTAAATACAGTATATCTAATTGGTTCTATACATTCTTAAAAACAACAGTAATAGGAAGAGCTTTGTTAATAACTATACCAGTAGTAATTTCTATCTTCGTTATCACAATAATAATACTAGCTATAAAAACTTTGATAAAGAAGACTAAATCAAATAAAAATAAAGTAACTATACAAAGATTTAATTAGTGAATGTGAATAATTTGTCTATATCCATCATTCCTTTTCCATTGCTTAATCTTCCTTCTGTTGTAGCATATATTGTAAGCAATTTCTCTCCTTTCTTTACTTCTTCTCCAGGCATCTTATGAATTTGAATACCAGCCTCTTTAATTTTTGGATTACCCAAAGATCTAGCAATACTTACTAAAGAAATATTATCTATTCTCTTAATAACACCGTCTCTATCTGAAATTAAATCAAATTCCATTGGTGCACTTTTAATATCAGTAGACTTCATTCTCCTGTCTGCGCCTTGAGCGAAAGCAATTTCCCAAAATTTTTCCAAAGCTTTACCTGAATCTAATATTTCTCGAGCAAGTTTTTTACCCTGTCCCTTCTCTGCCTTTTTAGTACTTTCAAACAACCTACCTGCCATATCTATCACAACATCTTCCAACTCATAGCACCTCTTCTCATCTCTCTCTAGCATCCTCAATGCTTCCCTTATCTCAAAGTTAGGCCCTATACTCCTACCATCAGGTCCCTTAATCACTCTCTTGATAGTTTCACACTCGATGCCAAACTTCTTGAATAGTTTCTTAAATTCTCTATCCAACATAGTAACATCCTCTGGATCCTCTACTTTTGAACCCTTTCCATATGGCAAATCTATTAGTATATTTGTCACTCCCATAGATATTTTCTTAGCTACTATACTTACTAAAACTTTTTGAAACTCTTGAATTCTTAAAGATCTTTCAACATTAATAATCACATCATCGGCCGGAGAAAGCTCCAATGACCCTCCCCAGAACATACAACCTCCAGTATTTCTAACAACCTCCAATACTTTTTCTTTTGACAAAGCTACTGGCATAACTACTTCCAATATATCTGAAGTACCAGCAGGAGAAGTTATGGCTCTTGTAGATGTATTAGGAACTATCAAACCACCAGATACTAAAATAGGAACCAATGTAGGAGTAATTGCTTTGCCCGCTACTCCACCTATCGAATGTTTATCTGCTACCAAATCACCATTATCCCTAATACCTTTAAAAGAGAGAATATCTCCTGATTCTGCCATTCCTTTTGTCATCCAATATATCTCCTCATCGTTAAATCCAGGATTAAAAAATGTAGAAATGAAAAAAGCTATCTCAGTCTCTCTCAATTTTCTAGATCCAATATCTTTCATAATATCTTCCAAATCCTCTTTAGAAAGAGGTTCTCCTAACAATTTTCTACTTATTGCATCGAGAGATTTACTCGGCTGAGGAATATCAACAAAGATAGAAGATCCATTAGATATATCATATGCTTTCCAAATTTCTTCAAACAACCCTATTTCACCTTCTGCAACTTTAGAATCAGTCTCCATAACATCGGCATAAAGCTCTACCTCTCCAAAACCAATCATTGCAACTTCTCCTTCTCTAACACCTAATCTATCAGCATCCTTTCTATTAAGGATTACATTAAAATCATTATCTTCTCCCAAATCCAAATTTTTGCTTCTTAAGTAAAATGACATATATTTGTTCTTCTTAAATTAAAATCTATACCTTTTCTATCAGCCAAGGATACTTAATCTTAGCTTCTTTTTCGATATCCGAAGGTTTAACGATACCAACCTCTGTAACATATCCAGTTATCAATGTACTATCCAAAATCTCAAAAGCTGGATTATACAAATCCAAGCCATTAGGAGCATCATCCCATAATTCTCTATCTTCTCTAACTTCTATCTCTACACTATCTATATTAGTTTCTTCATCTAATTTTAGCAACGGACAAACCACATACAAAGGCTTATCTGCATAATGAGCGGCCATACCTATTCCCCAACTTCCTATTTTATTTATTGCATGACCACCTCCAGTAATTTGATCACAACCTATAAATACAACATCTACTGGTACACTACCTCTACCTATTACAAATGATTCAGCAGCACTATCTGCTATCAATGTTGTTTTTATGCCTGCTTCTACCAAACTTCTTGCAGTTTTTCTTCCCTGAAAAAGAGGCCTAGTTTCTGTACAAACTACTTCAAAATTCTTATCATTCTTTCCAATTGATTTAATTAATGATACAGCTGTAGATGAGTGACAATGAGTGAAAACCTTATCAAAATTAAACAAGTTCTTAGTACCAAAATCCAGTAATTCTTTCTTAGATGTCCCAATCATGTCCAAATACTCATCACATAACTCATAAAGCCTACGTTTCATGCTATTTACTTCTGGTAAAACAGAAAATTCTTTTTTGAAAAAATATTTCACATATGTTACACCATTTCTTGCCATAGGTTCGTTTTCTCTAACACGAGAAAGTGTATTACCTACTTCAAAAAATTCTTCATACAATTTATTATTATCTCCTTCTTTAGTTATTTCTAAGTAACGCTTCATTCCTTCAAAGGTTGCAATGCACACATTAGTTGCTCCTTGTATGTTCAACTTTTTTATATCTTCATATATTTTTTTTATTTCAGGATATTCCTGCATGTATTCAATTACTCTAAATTAACTTCTTCCTGATAATCAGGAATCTTAATATCTATCTTAAATTC
>CAZJBF010000002.1:0-3446 GCA_964544555.1 uncultured Candidatus Saccharibacteria bacterium
GGATATGGAGAACGGAAACGGTTGGAATATTAAAACGGAAGATGTTAGGAGAATCCAAAAAACAAGGGTTGCTGTGTCCCTTTTCTTAGCTATTACAGGCCTTATAGTTATCGCAAGTCAAACTTTCCCTATCCTAGCATCATATGTTCAGGGGGTCATCGCTCAAAAGAGGGAAGATGTTAAGGTCGAGCCAGTCCCAGAATCTTACAAAACATACATAGAGGACGAGTTTGCTTTTTACGATCCGGGAAAAAGCTATTTTGCCAATCTTTCAAAACAGCTGAATGTTCTCGGAGTTTCGAATCAGTATTCGTACAATGCTGAAACGAATTCACAAACATTAGTAAATATTGATACTAGCTACAAGAATGATATGCATATAACTATAGATAGTGTTGGCATCAAAAACATTAAAATCTCTGCCAACGTAGAAAGTACAGACGAAACCATATACAATAAATATCTTAAAAGTGGAGTTGCACATTTTAAAGGTACCCCACTTCCAGGAGATGGTGGGAATTCATTCATCTATGGACATAGCGCTGTCGAGTCATTTTTTAGTAGACATAAGGATTATCCAGAAACAATATTCTCAAGATTGGGCGATATCGATATCGGACAAAGTGTTGTTATAACTAAAGATGAGAAAAATCTTGAATATGTAGTTAGGAGTAAAAAAATTGTATCCCCTGATGATTTCACAATTCTCCAATCTAGTCAAAACAAAGAAAGCGTAACCTTAATGACCTGTTGGCCATTAGGTATTGGAACAAAAAGATTAATAGTAGTTGCAGAAAGGAGAATATAATTTTAATATACTATTGGAAAGATGGATACAAATAATCTGATTCAAAATTTAAAAAATAAGAAAGTCATAATCTTTATTGTTGGCGTTTTAGCTGTTTTCTTCATAATTATAGCTATGGTTTTGCTTGTAAAGAAGGGAAAGGACGATACAACAGGAACGAATAATAATGGTACTTCTAATGATCAATCTTTAGTATATTGGGGACTATGGGAACCTACCTCAGTAATGCAGCCAATAATTGACGAATTTGAAGCTGCTAATCCTGGTGTAACAATTCAATATTCTCCTTCATCTTTCTCAACATACGAATCTAGAATATATGCAAGATTGCAACAGACATCTAACACTGGTGAACCAGCGCCTGATGTATTTAGAATTCATAATACTTGGTTACCAAAATTTCAGAAATATCTCTCCCCATTACCATCAAGTATAATGAGTAGTAGTAAGTATGCTGAATTGTTCTATCCTACTGCCGTTGAAGATTTTACCGGAAAAGATGGAAATATTTATGCTATTCCATGGGAAATAGATGGATTGATGGTCTTTTACAACAAGCAGATATTGGAACAAGCTGGAATAACTAGCATACCTACTGATTGGGATTCATTTTTTGAATTAGCACAAAAATTAACAGTAAAAGATTCTTCAGGAAAAATAAAACAATCAGGTTTAGCTATGGGAACTTCGAAAAATATTAAACATGCTAGTGAAATAATATCTTTCCTTTTGTTGCAAGAAGGTGTCAATATAATTGATGAAACAAAAACTACAGTGACATTAAATACTGCTAAAGCTGAGAGAGTTTTTGAAACATATACTAACTTTGCATTAGGAGATACTGCCGTATGGTCATCAACTTTACGAACTGATTTAGAAATGTTCTATGCTGGGACTTTAGCGATGATGATTGCACCTAGCTGGAGAGCCTTTGACATTATAGAGGCAGCACCAAACATAGAGTTTGATACAGCACCACTTCCCCAGCTTAAAGCAAATTCAGAAGAGGTCTACTATTCTACTTATTGGGGTGATGCAGTAAATGCAAACAGTGAGAATGCCACTCTTGCTTGGAAATTTGTTGAATTTCTCTCAGAGAAAGAACAGCAATTAGCTTTGTATTCTAATTCATCTAAAATTAGAGCTTTCGGAGAGCCATATTCGTTAGTTGAGTTGAATAGCGAGATGGAAGGAGATAGTTATGTTTCAGCAATAGCACAGATGGCACCATACATGAAATCATGGCAGATGGGAGATGAGAGTTTTGTTAAGGCTAGTTTGAATCAGGCGATAACAGATATAATTGAGAATGAAGTAGATATTGAAAGTGCTTTAAAAGAAGCAGAGGACACCATTAATGAACAGCTTGCGAAAACCAACCAATAACCGTTATTATATATACAATGCCAAAGAGATATGCCCCTAAAAAATCTGAACAGAGTTTTGTAATTAAGAGTACTTTTTTCGTTCTTCTTTCAGTTCCTCTATTAATTTTAGGAATATTACAAGATTCATTTGATACTAGAAATCAAGCTTTTGAAGAATTGGAATTGAGTGAAAATAATCCTTGTATTATTTCTTTACCAAATGTTAATCCATATTCCTTGGAAGTAGATACAACTGTAAGAGTGACAGTTGATGCCAAATTAGAGAACTCTGGAATATCAGGCTTGCAGATTACTGATTCCTCTGGGAAAGATATTTACCAAGAATCTTTTGAGGACTATCCATTGGAGATAGGGACTAGTTTTGAATTTACTCCAACTAAGTCTGGGATGATAGATATGCTTGGTGTTGTAAAGAAAGCAGAAGGAGGTAGTGTAGGGTGTAAAATTAGTAGTCCATATGATATTAAAGGGTTGCAAGCAATTGCAAACAATAGTTCTCCGGAATTCTCCTCTAACCCATCATCTTCCAGCCCATCTCAGGATATTAAGACAGATATACAATATGAATATACTTTAACAGCAACAGATGCTGACTCTGATAGAATAAATTACTTCTACTCTTTTACACCTAGAGCAGATTGGTTGAAAGCAGTTGTAATAGATGATGGTTCGAATGGTAAGTTAACAATAACTTTTAGGGGGTCAACAGTTACCGCCGGTAGCTATTTGGCACATGTGTTAATACATGATGGATATAGTAAGAATGTAAGATCACAGTCTTGGGTCATTAGTGTAAGCCCTGCTGAGAATGATATCCCTATAGTTAAGATTATAGAACCTTCTGATAGTTTAAGAATTGATGCTGGTAGCTCATTTAAGACTACTTGGGAGGCTTCTGATTTAAATCATATTGCTAAATATCAATTATTCATGGCTCAGAATCCTACTGATGAGAATAGCTGGAAAAGCATTGAGGATAGCATTCCATACAATATGACTTCATATAATATTAATACGAATTATCTTTCTTCAGGAAGATATAATTTGATTGTCAAAGCAATAGATAATCAAACTCCTTCAAAAGCAGGCATTGGAATCTCACCAGAAATAGTTTTGTCTTCAACATCGGGTACTCCTGATACTGATGATAAAGATGATCAAATATTCTTACAGGAAGCACAAGTTACAAATATGTCGCCATCAAGTGCTGATACTATTACATATCCAAGAGTTACATTAAAAGGAACAAT
>CAZJBF010000002.1:3546-24018 GCA_964544555.1 uncultured Candidatus Saccharibacteria bacterium
AAGAGATAGTCGAAAAAAAAGAGAATGTAGTTGAAGAAGTATCACAAGAGGAGAATATTTCAGATGAAATAGCCAATAAACCTGAGGAAATATCCACTGTTAATCAAATAAATGAAGAGAGTATTGAGACTCCAATGTCGATTCAGCCTAATGAGAGTCCACTTTCAACTAATGAGAATTTGCCAACAACAGAAGAGGTAAAACCAGCAGAACCAGAAAAGACTACAGAAGAAAATCCTAATGAATTACAAACTGATATAGCTCCAGTTGCCCCTATTCAAGAGATACCTGAAACTCCTGTAGATATTCAAAATACACCAGAGATCCAAGAGCCAGAAGTCCCTGATGCATCTGACTTACAAAAGATATTCGAACAAATTCCAAAGAAAGAGTAGCTATTGCATAAACATATTCCTTTTTAAACTACCTTTTATTACATATTTACTAAACATTTTTACATCAAGCCCTATAGTAGATTAAATCTTTGCAAAAAAATAGCAATAGTCATTACCACAGCTATAGATATGCTCAAGCTAAGCTCAAAGCTCTAAGCTCAAGCTCAATTTAAATCCTTATGATATAATGGTATTTAGTATGAAATACGAAGAAGTAAGAGAAAAATATTTAAGATACTTTGAGAAGAAAGGACATTCTATCATTCCTAGTTCATCTTTAATTCCTGAAGATGACCCTACTGTACTTTTTGTTAATGCTGGGATGTTTCCTTTGATTCCTTTTTTGAAAGGTCAACAACACCCTAATGGTAAAAGATTGGTTAATTCTCAAAGATGTTTGAGAACTATAGATATAGATAGAGTTGGCGATTCAATCCACAATACAACTTTTGAAATGCTTGGCAACTGGTCTTTGGATGATTACTTCAAGGAAGAAGCTATCAATATGACAATTGAATTTTTTGTAAAAGAGTTGGGATTGGATATTAATAATATATATGCTTCTGTATTTGGAGGTGAAGATGGAATTCCTGAAGATTCTGTATCTATACAGACTTGGATGGAGTTGTATGCTAAGTACGGTATAGATGCAAAAGTTGGGAATGGAGAAAGAATTCAAAAGAATGGTAAAAGTGAGAATTGGTGGGGATTGGAAACTGGAGGTCCATGTGGCCCTGATTCTGAAATATTCTATGATACAGGTAAGGAGAAGTGCTCTGATGAATGTAATGTAAGCTGTAATTGTGGGAAATACATCGAGATTGGGAATAATGTGTTTATGGAATATTTGAAGGAGGATGGAGAATTAAAGCCTTTGGGCAGACATAATGTTGATTTTGGAGGTGGTTTAGAGAGATTAACTGCATTAGTACAAGGAGTTGATAATACATATGATATTGATATATACAAACCTATTTTAGAGAAAGTTCAAAGTCTTTCAAAAATTGATGATATACGATCAGCAAGAATTATAGTCGACCATATTAAAGCTGCAACTTGGATAATTAAAGACGGAATAATCCCTTCCAAAACTCAGCAGGGATATATTTTGAGAAGACTGATTAGAAGATCTGTAAGACATGGTAAGAAGTTAGGTATAGATAGACTTTTCACAAGAGAAATTGCTGAAATATCAATTGAGCAATTTAAAACAGTATGGCCTAGCTTAGAGAGTGAAAAAGAGAAAATAGTTCAAATTATTGAAGAAGAGGAAAAGAAATTTAACAAAACTTTAGAATTTGGTCTTAAAAAATTGGATGAAATTATTCTAAAAAAAGGTAACATAGATGGAAGAGATACTTTTTTGCTGTATGAGACTTTTGGATTGCCTTTGGAATTAACAGAAGAAATTCTTCTAGAAAAAGGTTTAAAAATAGAGAATAGAGATATGTTTTTTGAATCTGAAAAGAGTCATCAAGATAAATCTAGGACTGCATCAAAAGGATTGTTTAAAGGAGGATTGGCAGATACTTCGCAGATGTCTACAAAATACCATACTGCTACTCATTTGTTGCTTTCTGCTTTAAGGAAAGTGTTGGGGAATGGAGTTTACCAGAAAGGAAGTAATATAACTCCAGAGAGATTGAGATTAGATTTTCCAAGTGATGAAAAATTAACGCAAGAGCAAATTAATGAAGTTCAGAGAATTGTTAATGAACAGATACAAAAGAAACTAGATATTATATTCATTGAAACTCCAAAGGAGGAAGCTTTAAAACTTGTACCTTTTGCTGCTTTTTCTGAGAAGTATTCTGATATTGTCAAAGTCTACTACATTGGAGAAAAAGAGAATCCTTTTTCTGTCGAAATATGTAATGGGCCTCATGTTAAAAATACTTCGGAATTAGGAATTTTCAAGATACTAAAGCAAGAAAATGTTGGAGCAGGTATAAAAAGAATTAAGGCTGTATTAGAATAATAATATGAATATATCCTACCCTATACTAGCAATAGATTACGGAGACAAACACATTGGATTAGCAATTTCTGATTTTAGAGGAATTTTGGCAGCACCATTGGAGGTTGTTTCTATTACTAAAAACAGAAATATAGATGTAATCATACAAGATATCTTGAATATCTGTGAGGAAAACAATGTTAAGACAATATTAGTTGGAATGCCTCAATCTTTTGTAAAAGCTTACGAAAATACTCAGAAAAAGATAAATAAATTTGTAGTCAAACTAAAGGCTGAGACTGACATTAGAGTCTTATTACAGGACGAAAGTTTTTCTACTATTTCTGCACAAAATATGCTAACATCTTCAGGTCAGAGTACTAAAAGTACAAGAGGAAAGATAGATAAAATAGCGGCAACTGTATTTTTACAAGAATTCTTAAATTCAATTCAAAAAAAGAAATAATGATTAAGTCAAAATTATTCTTCATAATATTAGCTTTTTTACTAATAGCTTTTTATTTTGGAAAAATGAATTATGAAAATTCGTTAAAAAATGGAAATTCTGATAGTTCAGAGAAAATTGTTTTTGAAATTGAAGAGGGATCTACAGTTGATAGCATTCTTCAAGGATTGATAGATAATGGATTGATGCAAAAGAATTACTTTTACTATGCAAAATTATATTTAAAAATTAATGGTTTAGGGAGTAAACTTCAGGCTGGTTCATATGAATTACCAAAGAATTTGAATATTGAAGAATTGATAGCAAGTTTGCAAAGTGGGAAAGATAGGGATGTTTGGGTAACTATTCCTGAAGGATTGAGAAAGGATGAAATTGCTAAAATTCTACAAGAAGAATTGGGAGATTCTACATTTTCATCTACTGAATTCTTAAGCTTGTGTGAAGATACAGAATTCATAAATAATTTAGAATTGGATACAGAAGTAACCGATTTGGAAGGATTTCTTTTCCCTGATAAATATGCATTGCCTTTAGATAGTACTGCTGAATCTGTCATTCAAGTTATGATTGATAATTTCAAAAATAGAATTGGAAAAGAATACACATATGAAGATATTATTTTAGCTAGCATTGTAGAAAGAGAAGGAAACAACAGTGAAGATAGACCTATCATAGCTGGAATAATAATAAAAAGATTAGAAGAGGGATGGCTTTTGCAAACTGATGCTACCCTACTTTACCCTGTAAAAGATTGGAAACACATAATAAATGATGAGGATAAATCTTCAGATAGTCCATACAATACATACAAAAAGATAGGTTTACCTCCTACTCCAATATGTAATCCTGGCTTGGAGTCAATACAAGCTGTACAAAACCCTCAAAAATCCGATTATTACTACTATATTCATGATAATGATGGCGTAGCCCATTATGGTCGTAATCTTTCTGAACATAATAGTAATGTTAGTGAGTATCTTAGATAATTTGTTTTAAATGCCCCAATGACTCTAGATATGAATGTAAAGAATTTACCAAAAGAAGATACCAAAGAAGATAAAAAGGTAAATGTTCAGGAACGAGAGATAAAATCTTCAAAGAAACCTAAGTCTAAAAAAGCTGTTATCCTTAGAATAATATTAATAGTCTTCTTACTTTTAGTATTAGGTGGAATTGGATATTTAGTATGGAAAGGCTACATCATTTCTAAAGATATTGGATTTAATTTCAACACATCATCTTTAATTTCCAACAAAGAACCTGAATTAAAAAAAGATTCCTCAGGTAATTACACTAATGTGTTGCTAGTTGGAATCGATACAAGAGAAAATTCCAGTTTACTTAACACAGATACCATTATTCTTCTCTCGTATAACTATTCTGAGAACAGAATAGTCATGCTTTCAATACCAAGAGATTTTCATGTTGAAACATACGAAGGATCTAAGTGGTATCAAAGAATAAATGCTGTGTATGCTTCTGCCGAGAATGATAATGAAGGAACAGGCTTAGAAGCTTTAACCAAAACTGTTGAAAGAGTAACTGGAAAAGAAATTCAATACGAAGCCATGGTTAATTTCAATGCTTTAGTAGAAATAATTGATACCGTAGGAGGAATAGATGTAAATGTTGAGAATTCCTTTACAGACTATATGTATCCTGATGGGTATGATTACAAAAAAGTAAGTTTTGTGGCAGGCCCTCAAACTATGGATGGGAAAACTGCATTAGAGTATTCCAGATCTAGACATTCTAGCCAAAATAATGAAGGTTCTGACTATGCTAGAGCAAGGAGACAGCAAAAAGTCATTTCAGCATTGCAGGAAAAAATACTTAGCAGTGAGACATTAACAAGTCCTAAAGCATTAATGGGAATAATTTCATCAATTTCTGACAATATTAAAGTATCAGAATTTACAATAGAAGATGTAGAAGCTGGAATTAATTTAGGGAAAAAATATCAAAATAATGATGGTAAATCATATTCTTTTGTATTGGATCCTACTTCAGGTAACTATTCTTTAGTTGAAGTAAAAACAATGGATAGCGGTGCATATGCAACTGGACCAGTTGAAGGTTTTGGGGAATATACAAATATTAAAGAATATGTGGACATAATAATGCAACAACCTGTGCTTTACTCAGAACAACCAGCAATATATGTTTACAATACAGGCTTAGGATATACTGAGACATCAACTAAAGTAAAAGAATTAAAAGAAGAATTCCCATATTTAAATATAGTTCTTTCAACTACTCTCTTTAATGATAAAGAAGGGACAGTAGTATATTCTTCATCTGAAGATTACCCAGGAACGATATCTGTGCTTTCTGAGTATTTAAAAACTGAAAACACAGTTCAACCTGAATACATTACCTCGAAGTTAGGATATGGAAATGTTACAATATTGCTAGGTAAAGAAATTCAATTAGAAACAATAGAAGAAAGTGGAATATAAGCTGTATCATGGATCTTCTCCATATCTCTCATTGGAGGCTGTCCATATATATATAGATAGCAAGAAGAATATAAATCCTAAAGTTGAAATTAGTATTCTTCAAGGGGATTCTCTTGATCCACAGATATTAGTGGATCAAATTTCATCAAAAAATCTTTTTTCCTCTTCGAGAATAATTTTTCTTAAAAGAGTGTATAGGAATAAAAAGAAAGATGTTTTTCTGGATAACATTCTTGCAACATTAAAGAATGATAATTCGACCGATACTATAATCTTTTGGGAAGATCAAAAAGTAAAGTCGAATACTAAATATTACAAATTTTTCAAACAAAGCAATGATATAGAAGAATTGGATTCTTTGAATAAAAGAACTTTTTTTACATGGTTAAAAGAAGAATTAAAAAGAAATAGTCTTAAAATAGAGGCTGATGCCCAAAAGGAATTGGCAGAAAGAACAAATTATGATCCTGAGAGGTGTAGTAATGAGATAAAGAAATTCATACTTAATGATAAGGATAAAATGATAACAAAAGATGATGTTAATCAGTTAGTAACGGATACTTTAGAAAAGGATATTTGGGGTTTAATAGATGCTATTAATAATCAGAATAAAGAAATTAGTATGTCAATAATAGAAAAATTAAAACTTCAAGCTGTAGATCCAAATTATACGATTTCTATGTTAGCAAGAAATTTGAGATTGATTACATTAACGAAATTTCTTGTCAATCAGGGGAAAAGTTATAAGGACATATCAGCAATTTTAAGAATTCCACCATTCACTACACCATCTTTAATAAAAGCTTCAAAAGAATATACGGAAGAGAGGATTAAAATGCTCTATACAAAACTTTCTAATTTAGATTTTCAAATAAAAAAAGGACTTGTTGATGGAGACTTAGGTCTAACGCTGATAACCCCGTACCTCTAGGCCTGGCTATAGCCTAGCCTCTGTTTAGAATTCGTTCATATTCCAACAGATAATCTCTTTAAATTAGTCTTTTCTCCCTGCAAGAACCAAACTTCTATCAACATTTCTAGGCTATTACCAAGTTGAATCAGGTTGTAAGCGACAAACTTACGAATAAGCTTGGGTCTTGTACAGAGCCATTTTCCTTAGTAAAAATGAACAAAAGATTAACCAAGGCTAGGCCTTGGCCTGGCTTGTAAAGAATAAATTATATATTTATGTTGACAGTGCTTGATGATTAAATTAAACTCTATACAAGCTAAGCGCCTAACTTTTGGCTGCCCTTAAATAAATGGAAGAAGTAAGAAGAGTTACCACAGTAAAAAAACCTAAGAAGATCACAACAATACTCCTTGTAATAGTTGGATTTTTGGGGTTGGCATTGCTTGGAGTTGCCCTTTACTTCTACACGATAGGAGACCCTTCGAAAGACACACAAACATCACAAAAGAGTTGTGCTTGCTACTACATAGATCCATCAATAATATCGGAATGTGGAGACCCTAGAAGAGGCTTTATTTTTGAAACTAAAACTGTCTCCGAAGATGCCACTTGTAAAGCTTCATGTGCCACTACCAATCTTTCAACAAACCTACTAAACAGTGACACTCAACAAGACCTCTACCAAATCTGCCAATTAGATAGCATTGTAGATATAAGGTGTAATGAAATGCTCATCAAAGACAGCAATGGGAAAATAGTAACAGGAAAAATATCTTCTGATGAAGAAATAACTGTAGAAGCAACATTTGATAAAGAATATACAAACTACAAAATAATCGTAAACAATGAGCCAGTTGATCCTGATACTACATCAACTGACAAACTAACAATAAAGAAAAAGTTATCTGGTTTTACAACATCATCTTTAAATATTGTAGCAACAGGCACCGACAGTACAGGAGAACAAATTAACTCCCCTATTTGTAGAAAATTAATAGATGTTGATCTCAATGCTACATCAACAACAAATAATTTAATAATAGCTACACGAACAGTTGACGGTGTCTTCAAAATTTCTGGTATGACAATGGGTGTAGGTAACATGACAGAAGATACAGCTCTAAACATAACATTCTCATTCGATACTGGAGAGCATGCAAACCTCATTATGCAAAAAGGATTCACTTTAGACACATCGAAAGGTGAAATAACTATTTTAGAAAAAGACCTCTATGATGCATCTAACTTCTCTGTCGCTAGAAGCTTTTCAGATTTAGATAACTATGTTGGAGATGTTCTAATCTCTGCAGAATTAAAAAACACAGCAACTAACACCATAATAGGATCAGTATCTAAGACTGTGACATATCCAGCAAAAGAAGAGATTGAAGAAGAAGAGGAAACTCCAACAGAGGAATCTAAGTTTCAAGTTACAAGTACAGGCGACATCTCATGTATAGAGAGAGTGACTCCTGATAATCAAGCACAATTTACACTTAATGCAACAAATCATAGTACAGTAGCTCAAACAATTGTTTCCATAAAAGATAAATTACCACTTGGTTTTAAATACATAGATGGAAGTACAAAAATAAATGGTGCAGCAGTCGAAGATGATGATTATGTAACTCAAACAACAGTAGGAGACGCAATTGAAATAGTATGGAAAAAAGGAGATGGTTGGTCTTTGAGTGCTGGACAATCTTTAGCAATTAGTTTCCAGTCTGAAGCAGGAGCAAATGCATTAACTGGAAACAATCAAAATGAAGTAGTAATAACTCCTGCCCAAATACCAGCAGATCCTTCAGAACTCTCTACAGAATATGTGATTTTAGTTGCTCAAGATTGTGATAATCCAGAAGGTTCTATAGAAGAAACTCCTTCCACACCAGAAACAGGTATCTTTGATTCCACTTTAGGCAAAATAATAATTGGTCTAATCGTAGTAATATTAGGATGGTATATATACAACAAGCCTTTTGGCCAAATCATAGCTAAAAAATTTGTAGATTCAGGAGTATACAAAGAAGCTGAAATGACATCATTAAAAATATTCAACCCTAGAAAATATTTCGAAGAGAAAACTATAAAAAAATTATCTAAAAAACGAAAAGAATTATAATTCTCCTAAAATAAACTCAAGAGGAATATTATTATTCCCATATGCCTGCTCCCCAGAATTTATTAAATAATAATAATGTTCCGTTGTAAGTAATTTTTCTAAAATCACTTTATGACTATTACTTTTTGATTTATTAGATAAATCTACAGCTATCATTTCCAAGCTATCATTATCAGCACCATACTGCACAAAACCCAAGCATTTTCCTTTCGTATACCATGATATTTCTAAAGAATAATCAGCTTCTCCCTTACTCACAAAAACATTATATGGTGTGCAACTATTTTCTAAAGAATTAAAAATATTAAAACTACCAACATCTTTCTTAAACAAAAGTATTCCTGATACTGCAATAATGAGTATAGAAAAAACTGTTGTACCTATAAATATATTTTTATTCATCTTTCTCCTCCACTACTATATAATTCTCTTGAATAGATGAATTATATCCATCTGAGACTTTTAAAACAAACATATACGTTTCGCTTCCTCCTAAAGGAATAGTCCCTTTAACTATATTATGGTCATCTATAAATAACCAATTAGGAGCTTCTATCAATTCAAGAATTAAATCCTTGCTATCTGTATCACTATCTGAAAATTTTGGAACATATTCATAAATATCCCCTTCCTCAAAAGAAATAGGAGCTACAGAAACTATATATGGAACACTATTAAGAGAAACATTCTTTTCTTTCTCACTCTCCGTACTAGTTATTCCTAAAACAGATTCATCTTTTAATAAAATATACAAAGATGATGAAATAACAAACAAACTAACAAAAATTACACTAATAATTATTTTCACTCTCTTGCTTCTTAACATAGTAAAAGTCTAACATAAAAAACAAGGTTTACAAACTCAATCATTCTATATATAATACCTTGATAATAACCAATTTATATTAGCACTAATTGAGATGCCAAATTTAAAAACATCAATAAAAGATTTAAGAAAAAATAAAAGAAGAAGTGAGATAAATGACAGACTTCGAAACAGAATGAAGAGAGCTACTAAAAAGCACAAGCTTTTCGCAAAAGAAAAAAATGTTACTGAGATAGAAAAAAATCTTAAGAATGTATACAAAGTTCTTGATAAAGCAGCCAAAAAAAATGTAATTAAAAAAGGTAAGGCAGACAGAATTAAGTCTAGACTTACAAAAAATTTAAACAAACTGTCCAAAGATAATGTCGAAGCTTCTAAAAAGAGCACTTAAAATATCCATTTGGCCTGCAATATTAATGATTGCTGCTAAATTCCTGAGTATTTTAATCATTAGTTCAATCTATGATCTTGAATTTTATGTTGATAACCAATTAGAAGGACTATACTCAGTTCAGATTTTCTACACGGATAGTAACACAACTCTCTTCGTCAATTCGATATCAGACTTAGTTATGTTAATCGTACTAGCGATACCAACCTTCTATTTCATAATTAAAACATCAATATATCAAACTACTTTCCAAAATCCTCGAACAGTAGTAAAAATTACTAGATTAAATATTCTCAAATGGATTACAAAACAAGATACATCATTTCTGCAGATATTCATCTGGAGCAGTTTTCTACTAATAGCATCAATAGTTTCAGTAACTCATTCCATGCAAAATAGTACATACCAATGGGTAGGAATAGTTGCTGGAGTAATATCCCTCTTCTCTATTTGGGGAACAATAAAGACATACGAGCTGGAAACTGATAAGATATATCCTAAGGAAAACACATACTATTAATGATTAACAAATCAAAAATTAAAAATATATTTGCGTATGTATTAGAACCTTTTGCTTTAGGTTTACTTGCTTTACTCTTCATTGTTCCAATGATAACAGTAATGAATTTAAGCCCAATAACAAAGCAATTACAGAAGTTAGATATTTTAGGAGTAACAACAAAAGCTACAGATATTTCAGTATCACTAGTAGAAGGAAAACATAATATTTTTTCAGCTGAAAGTTTAAATACATTGGATAATGGAAGCTATGAATATTTTGTAAATATTGGTAAAAGAGGCTCTGATAGCTATTCAAAGCCAATATTAAAAGTAGAAAATGAAAGTGGAGAACAAAAAACTTTAATCTTTAGTGGGCAAACATCTACAAATACTAAATCAAATATTTTCTTAATAGTTGACCAAAAATCTTACAAAATTCAAGATGATAAAGGTGCAACATATACTAGAGAAATCTCTTTCCTTCCAGAAGAGGAAAAAGTCGTATTTCTCTCAGTAGAAAGTTTGAATAGTGTACAATTCTCAGAAGATTTCAGTATGACAATTAAGTCTCCTGAATCAATATAGTTCTACAATTTCACTCTTCCATAAGATATAATCACAGAATGCAGGAATCAACACCATTAAATAAAATTCGTAACTTTTCAATCATAGCCCATATCGATCATGGTAAGTCTACTCTCGCAGATAGAATGTTAGAAGCTGCACATATTGATATTTCCAGAGATAAAAGAAAAGAGAGGGTTTTAGATAGACTTGATTTAGAGCAAGAAAAAGGAATAACTATTAAATTACAGGCATGCAAAATGAATTGGAAAGGATATGAATTAAACCTCATAGATACACCAGGACATGTTGATTTCTCATATGAGGTATCTAGATCACTAGCAGCCTGTGAGTCCGCTCTTCTACTCATAGATGCAAGCCAAGGTATACAAGCACAAACGATATCAAATACTAAAAAAGCCTTAGAATTAGGGCTAAAATTAATTCCTGTTTTAAACAAAATAGATTTACCCAATATTAATATAGGAGAAAGAGAAAAAGAGATAGAAGCATTGCTCGGATTTTCAAAAGATGAAATTATTAAAGTATCTGCTAAAACAGGAGAAAATGTAGAGAAACTACTAGATGCAATCATAGAAAGCTCTCCAGAGCCTAAAGGAGATCCTAATAAGCCATTAAGAGGACTAGTATTTGATTCTTTCTATGATGAACATAGAGGGGTTGTAATTGCAACTAGAATATTTGATGGAAAAGTAAAATATGTTGCTGGTAAACCAATAGATTTGTATATGATACAAAGAGAAACACTTTTTAAACCAACTGAGATAGGAATATTTAATCCTAATTTATCTCAAACTGATTCATTAAGTGCTGGAGAAGTCGGATACATAGCTACAGGAATGAAAGATATTAGTTATTTTACTGTAGGGGATACAATCTCTGACAAAAAAGATACTGAACCACTGGAAGGATACAAAATACCAAAACCAAATATGTTTGCAACGTTCTTCCCTTCTGATTCTGAAGATTATGAAAATTTAAAAATAGCATTAACGAAACTTTCATTAAACGACGCTTCTCTTTCCTTCACAAATCAAAGATCAAATCTATTAGGATCAGGTTTTAGATGTGGTTTTCTAGGACTACTGCACATGGAAATAATACAAGAAAGACTAGAGAGAGAATATGACGTAGACCTATTAATTACTGCTCCTACTGTAGAATATCAAGTTACAAAGACAGATGGCAAAGAATTGGTAATACAAACTCCACAGGAGCTACCAGAAGCTCAAGAGATAGCTGAAATAAGAGAGCCTTGGGTAAGAGCTGAAATAATGACACCTGAGAAATATATTGGAGACTTGATGGAATTATGCCAAATCAAAAGAGGTCAATATGTAAATACAAAATACCTTAATTCTAACAGCGGCGACATACAGTTAGAAGATCAATATATCGTGTTGGAATATGACATGCCATTAGCCTCATTAATCTCCAATTTCTTTGATCAAATGAAAAATATATCAAGTGGATATGCATCAATGGAATACGAATTCATCGACTATTTTCCATCAGATATTGTCAAAGTATCTATATTGGTAAATCATGAAGAAATATCTGTACTAGATTTTCTTGAAACGAGACAAGATGCTAGATCAAAAGCAGTAAAATTATTAGAGATAATGAAAGATGTAATACCTAGACAACAGTTCGCTATCCCACTACAAGCATCAATAAATTCGTTAATAATAGCTAGAGAAGATGTAAAAGCATTCAGAAAAGATGTCATTGCCAAGCTATATGGTGGAGACTATTCTAGAAAGAAAAAACTTTTAGAAAAGCAGAAAAAAGGAAAGAAGAGATTAAAACAAATAGGACAAGTAAATATTCCTCAAGAAGCATTTCTTGCAATACTCAAAACATAATGATTACTAAAATAAAACTTACAAATTTTAGAAAATTCAAACAGCTAGAATTAGATGTTAATAAAAACATAGTAGTATTGCACGGGGATAATGCAAAAGGTAAAAGTACTATTTTAGAGTCAATATATTTGTTAACCAATGGAAAATCCCCTTGGGCAACAAGCGATGAATTCATTAACACCGATCAAGAAGAAAATGAAAAATATACAAGAATAGAGATAACAAACAATGACAAACTGTATTCCTTGTACAAAAATGAAGGACACAGAGTAATTAAAATAGATAACCATAGTACTACTCCTAAAAAATTCTTCCAAGAAAATGCTTCTACCATTTTCACTCCAGAACAGATTGAAATACTAATGATTTCATCATCTGAAAGAAGGAATTTCTTAGATGAAATAATATCCACAATAGACTATGAATATATTGAAACATTAAAATTATTTAGAAAAGTATTACGACAAAGAAATGCATATTTGAAAAAATTAGCTAAAAGATTTTATGAACACGGAATAATTGCTAGAAATGATACCCAGCTTAATTTCTGGACAAAAGAATTTCTTACACTTTCTGAAAATATACAAAAAAAGAGGAAAGATATAACAAAAGATATGGATTCAGAATCATTAAAAATAAAGTATATAGAATCAAATAATGATATAGAATTAGAAGAAGCATTAGAAAATTCAAAAAAAAGGGATATAGCAACTGGATATACCAACATTGGACCTCATAGAGACGATTGGGAGTTGATAAATGGAAAAAATATTAAGAAATTTGGATCAAGAGGAGAAAAGAGACTCTCTATTGGAAAACTGATTTTTAAAACACAAGACATTATTAAGCAAAAGTTAGATTATTACCCTATTTTACTTTTAGATGACATATCTTCTGAATTAGACGAAGCAAACACAAAAATCATTTTTGACAAAGAAAACATTTCCAAACAACAAACCTTTATTACAATAATTGACTACAAAGAATTACCTAAAGATATTCTGAAAAATGCTCAATTGGTAGATTTGAACTCCTTTAAGTAGTCTTTTATTTTATTTTCTCTATAATCTTTTGGAAAAAATTCTATCCTTCCCTTTTTATTTCCATTCTTAAGCCTTTCTATGTTTGGACTATGGTTTGATACAATCATAAAGATTAATTGCAGAAAGAAGAAAAGTTCATTAAAAATTCTTACAAAAAGATTACATCTCTTCATTGGCAAAACCCTTGTTTTTAAAAGATCTTTTTTAACATTCCAATCATCTACGAGCCATTCATTTTTTGAATATATATAATTAAGATATTTTTCATTAAAAACAGGTTTAACATATACCAATTCATGAAAATTAAAAATATCATCCTCAAATTGAATACCTCTTTCTTCACATATTAAATTAATACAAAATCTATCTTTTACATTTTTATGCCTTTTAGACCTAATCCTATTATGGAAAACATTTGAAATCATCAATAATCCTCTATAAATCCACATACTCCCATCTCTTACCACTATGAAAAGATCTATATCATCATCTTCCTTAGCAAACCCTGCTCCGACAGAGCCTGATATACCAACAAATCTAACCCAATTAAAAATCATTAACTTAGAGATATTACTTTTACAGATTTCAATTTTCTCTAAAACATGATGATTTTCACATTCACGAAAACTCTTCTGAAAGCTCAGCTCTAGACTCTTCAGATACATCTTCCCCCACACTCTTTTAACATCATCCTTTGAAACTCCCAAATCCATTAGAGATCTAAACACCACCAGCTCAACAACTCCCCTTTTCCCATCCTTAATATCCATATCCACGATTATACCACCCACTAACCAGGAACAGGCTGGACCTAAGTCCTACCTTTTTACAAAAAACAAACCGTTTCCACTCAAGGGATATACATTTCTATTCCTTTTGTCATTTATTTAATATCCTTATTCTTTTTAAATATTCATTGGCATATAGGTATTCTATGAAAAAGGTCCTACCTAGGTACTACCTAATTACCGCAGAAAAGAGTACTAAAGGGTTTTAATATTTATTTAACAAATTTATTTTTTGGTAAATACTATTAATTATGTAGGTACTGTCCGATAAACGTAGAATTAATAAATAAAAGGTTGGACCTTGGTTGGACCAGGACTGGAGAAGGGGGGGGACTAATATTTTATCGAAGATTCTGGTAAACTTTTATAGGGAGAAAAAGTAAAATCTGCCTATACTATATATGAGACAACACGCTATACCTCAAAATGTATTAGATGTTGAATTTAAGTTATTTACTAAATTCACTCTAAAGGAATTTGCCTACCTCGCAATAGGTCTTGGTTTTGGCGGAGTAATGATATATCTAACAGTATCGCACATAATACCTGCAATGTTAGGAGTGCCAGTTTGTATACTAACTTCTGCTGCTGGAATTTTTCTAGGACTAGTCCCAATAAATGAACAAGATGCAGACAAATTCATTCAAAGTTACATATCTGCAATAAACAATCCTACACAAAGAACATGGTTAAATAAGAAGATGAAAGAAGAAAGAATTAAACCTCTTGTAACGCCGGGAAATAGCAATCAGCTAGCATCAGAAGGCAACAAAGCAAACAAACCAAAAATCATAGGTGCAGGAATAAACACTATCAATATATTTGATGAGAAAGAGCAAAAAGAAGAGACCCCCAATGATGACAAAATGGATATACTTCAGCCAAAGGAAACTCTCCCTATTGATCCTAATTATGTATTAATAACGAATGATAATATTTCCAATTATCAATTTTCAGCAAAAGGAATGGAAAATCTTCCTGGAAATATTAATCTATGGTTATGTACCAAAGATTACAAGCCCATACCAAATACAATCACATATTTAAAAAATAAAGAAGGAAAAATGTTGTATGCAAATAAAACTGGACCTAATGGATATTTCTTGACTAACAAAATTTGGGAAAATGGTAACTATGTGTTAGACTTTCAACATCCTCAATATCAATTCCCAAAAGTTGAAATAGTATTAACCAATCAAGACAATCGATTACCTATTAAGATTAATTCTTTGTAAAATATGGATAGAAATGCACGAGCTAGAACAATTTCATCAACACAGGAACATCTCGCAATAAGAGAGATATTAGATGATCTCATCATAAATAAAAATGGGAGTGTAGCAATGGTTATCCAAACATCCTCCATAAACTTTGACCTTCTAGCTGAATATGAACAGGATAATAAGATATATGCTTTCGCTGGATTACTAAATTCTTTAAATTTTAGAATTCAAATCTTAATCAGAACCAAAAGAATAGATATAACAAACTATATAGACTATCTAAATACCCAAAAAAAAAGGCCGATGACAGAAGGACTAAAAAAACAGTTAAATATATATTCCCTTTTTGTCCAAAATTTGATTGTTCAAAACGATGTATTAGATAAGAGTTTCTTCATTGTAGTACCATTTAATTCAGGAGGAGATATACCCGGAACATCTCTATTCAAATCAAAAAAGAAAAAAGAGGAAGAAGAGAAAAATAAAGAAATGAAAGTAGATCAGTTACTGGAAAAAGCAAAAATTTTCCTCTATCCTAAAAGAGATCATATTTTGAAACAGTTAGGTAGAATGGGATTATTTGGCCATCAGCTTACTAGCAAAGAGCTAATATCCGAATTCTACACTATATATAACCCTGATGAAAAATAATGGAAGACTTAAGTAGTAGCAATTACAATAGATCATTTGAAAACAAATCATCAAAGATTCTTAGTGAGCAAGCTACAAAATTACAAACTCAAGGAGAAAAATATAATGAATTTAGAGAAAAAGTTGATAATGATATTCAAAGTGTTAGAGCAACGAAAGATAATAAAGATAATAGGAATAGATATTTTGATCCTTTGGCAGAAGAAGATCAGAAACCTAAGAAGAAAAATCCTATCATCAGAATGCTCGATTACTTCATAGAATTATCTGACAAAAAGAAAGGCGTAGAAAAGAAAAAAGAAGTAAAAAAGAAAGAAGAGAAGAAGGAGAAGGAGAAAGATAAAGATGTAGAGACTGAAACAGTTCTTCTAAACCCCCTATTTGAGGATGCTAAAGATATATCTACTCAAGATGTAATAGCACCAATAGATATGGAAGTAGATTTTAATAATTTACAAATGGGAGACTATTATTTCAAAACATTATTCGTAAGTGGATATCCTAGATTTGTAGGCCCTAATTGGCTCTCCCCTATAATAAACTTTGAACATTCTCTAAGAATTAGTACTTTCTATTACCCTGTTGATTCTAAAACAATATTAGAAAAACTTAAGAAAAAAATCGGTGAGATGGAGGCTACTTTGTATACCCAAATGGAGGAAAGAAAAGTTGTAGATCCTTCACTTAAAGTAGCACTATCTGATGCACAGCAATTGCAGGATTCAATAGCTGAAGGGACAGAGAAATTTTTTCATTTTACAATGTATATTACTTTGTATGCTAAAAGCAAAGATAATCTTGAAAAAATAACTAGAAATGTAATATCTACATTAGCAGCAATTAATGTATCTGCGAAATCTGCTACTTTGCAGCAAGAACCAGGGTTCATAAGTACACAGCCATTAGGAATTGACAATCTGTATATAACTAGAAATATGGATACTACATCATTGGCTACTACTTTTCCATTTGTAACATCTGAATTAACTATGGATCACGGGATTATGTATGGATTAAATATGCATAACAAAAGTTTAGTTATATTTGATAGATTCGAGTTAGAAAATGCTAATACTGTTGTCTTTGCTAGATCAGGTGCAGGAAAAAGTTATTTCGTTAAATTAGAAGCAATTAGAAGTTTGATGCTTGGGACAGAAATACTCATCATAGACCCTGAACGAGAATATGAGAAATTAGCAGCAGCTGTTAATGGTGCATACATATCCTTTTCTCAAGATGCAGGAAACAAGATGAACCCATTTGAACTTTCTGGAGTTTCGGAAGAAGATGATGACGAGCTAAGAATGAAATTGTTGGCTTTACAAGGTTTCTTCAGAGTACTCTATGGGGATCTTACAAGTTTAGAAGCTTCAATACTTGATAGAGCATTAATATTAACTTACAGAGAGAAAGGTATAACCTTCGATCCAGCAACTCAAACAAAACAACCTCCTTTGTTAGAAGATTTATACAAAGTATTGAAAGGAATGGCTGAACCTGAAGCACATAGTTTATCTAGAAGACTTGAAAAATACATTATTGGAAGTGGTGCTGGAGTCTTTAATGAAGCAAGCAATTTTGAAATAAATAATCCATTAACAGTATTTAGTGTAAGAGACCTACAAGAAGAACTAAAACCATTGGCTATGTATTTAATGTTAGATTTCATATGGACCAAAATTAGAAAAGATAGAAAAAGAAGAATACTCATAGTAGATGAGGCTTGGTATATGATGCAATCAGCAGATTCCGCTAAGTTTATGTACTCTATCGCAAAGAGAGCTAGAAAATACTTTCTAGGACTATCAACTATCACTCAAGATGTTTCTGATTTCCTTAATAATGATATGGGAAAAGCAATTATTTCAAACTCATCATTACAAATGTTAATGATGCAAAGTCCTACTGCTGTAGAAAGATTACAAGAAGTATTTAATTTATCCGATGGTGAAAAAAACTTCTTACTAAATTGCGATAAAGGACAAGGGCTATTCTTTGCAGGATCAAATCATGTCGGCATACAGGTACTTGCTAGCCAATCTGAACACGAGCTCATTACTTCAGATCCTAGAGATCTTGAAAGGATGAAGGCAAAAGAAGGACAAATTGATACAAGAACTAATGAAGAGTTAGCACAGATATACGATCCACCTACAGCACAGAAACCTATGAAGGATGGCAAATTCTCAAGACAAGATCAAATCATTCAAGAAGCTCTAAAGCAGAAAGAATCACAAAAGTCATTCTTGGAAGAAGAAAGAAGCCAATACAAAAAAGATTTAGAGGAAAGATTAAGACAACAAGAGATGCAACTTAATCCTGAGAAATACAAAACTCAGAAAGACTTTCTAGAAAACCTTAATGACAATACTCTCTCTGGGCAAGTAATTTCATCTAGAATCAAGGCACAGCAGGGAAAAGAACATTTAACTCCACAAGGAGTCATAGAAAGTTACCCTAACGAAGAAAATGGACCAACAAAACAATACTAATAACAATACAACAGTAAATATAGAGAATTATCTTACTACACAAGCAGTAAATCCTAATTCTATTTCACAAAATCAGATGTCTTCAGATCTTTCTCAATTAAGTACTGCGGAAGAGAAAAGCAAATACAAAGCTAATATTGCTAAAGGAATTAGAAATCCTCAAGTTCAAACAGCAGTCTCTGCATTAAGATTGGCAAATCCATTCAAAGGATACTAGCTAAGAGTACCTTGATCAGCAAGTACAAATTGACTTAAATTATCCTTGTTTATGACAATAGGTAGAGGACTTCCCTCTATTATCTTCCTTCCAGCACTTCTCATCATAGTAGCAATATTTCTTTCCATTTGTCTGATACCTGCATCAAAACCTACAGGTCTAATTAGTGGTAACCAAACATTTTCATCTATTTTTACATGATCTGTAGATAGATGAAGATTTTCAAAAACTTTTGGAAGAATATACTGTTTAGCAATTACTTCTTTCTCCTCATCTGTATAGCTTGTAAACCTAATTATTTCTACCCTATCAAGTAATGCTGCTGAAAGTCCTCCCAGATTATTCGCAGTACATATGAAAAATACTTTAGACAGATTAACAGGATAATCTATATAGTGATCTATATAGGTAGAGTTTTGTTCAGGATCCAATATCTCTAGTAAAGTTGCCATTACATCATTAAGAAGACCAGCATTACCACTAGATTTTTCAATCTCATCTAAAAGTATTACTGGATTCATAGTTCCGCACCTAACTATTGCCTTAATGATTTGGCCTGGTTCTCCGTCTGCTGAATATCTAGGTGTTCCTCTCAATATCCTTACATCACCTATAGCACCTAGTGATACTCTAACAAATTTACGATTCATAGAAGAAGCTATAGATTTAGCAATAGAGGTTTTACCTACACCTTGAAGACCTACAAAAAGAAAAACTGGAGCATTAGCAGAAGATCCTTTTAGAACAGCCATATCTGATATCGGCTGAAATGGAGTTCCAGTTGGAAATTGGGTAGGCATTTGAGTATTGATTACCGGTTGAGAACCACTTTGCAATTGCATAGTTGCAATATAGTCAAGAATCAAATCTTTAATGGTATCCATTCCATAATGGGTTTTATCCATCATCATTTTCGCATTATTAATATCAAGGTTATCTTCTGAAATGACTCCCCAAGGTATACGAGTAATCCAATCAATATACTTATTTACATTTTCAAATTCACTACTATATCCACCCATTTTGAACATTCTTTTCAACCTTTGGACAGATCGCATAGCTTCCTCTTTTAAGGCATCAGGACATTTAGAGTTTATTAATCTGTTTTCTAGTTCTAATACTTCTTGTAAATTTTCGTCTACAGAATTTGTATTGTAGTTTAAATCTTGATAATTCATATTTGAATAAGTGTATATTTTGCCACGAATTAAGTCAAATTTTAGACTAGACCTAGAATAATATATCCAATAGTCTCTACGAATAATAGGTAATTTTCATACACTATAAGTATATATACCTTACATATTGGTACAAATGATTATTTTAGTTATCATTTGTTTTCCATCGTATCTAATTTTGACATATTCTTTTTCTTGTGATAATTTAGACTTAGAATAATTAGATAATATAAACTGTCCATAGTATGAAAAAATCTTTACAATTGTTAGCTTTAATATTCACATTAATGGTTCCTTCAATGATATTTGCTGCAGATGATCCTGAGCTAACTGCTACAGACAGTACTGATGGATTGGTTGCTGATGACAATGTAAAAGATACAACTACAGATGATACAGA
>CAZJBF010000002.1:24118-26374 GCA_964544555.1 uncultured Candidatus Saccharibacteria bacterium
TAATTTACAAAATGAAACTAAGACAGATAATTTAAGCCAACCTAAACCTACTTTAGCAGATATAGTAAACCAACCAAAGCAGTCAAATGAGGAAATTCAACAACCAATGTTTAATCCTTCATCAGTCCAGAATACAACGTCTGAACAAGAATCATTACATAGTAAAGATTTAGAAGAATTAAACAACAGTAATCAAGATATTAAAGATATTATTCAAGATAATCCTGTTCAACCAGTAGAAGCAGTTTCTACAAATATGTGGTCTGCTCCTGAAACAAAACCATTGGAACAACCTGAGTATACACCAACCGAGAGTACAGTTACTCCTACAGAAATTAATAGCTCTCCTATGCCTTCTACTCCTACAATACCAAGCTTTCAGTCTCCAAGTACACAAGATATGAGTACTGAACAAGTAGTAGAATCAAACAATCTAATTGGTAGTGTGAATTCGCAAAACACAATACCACAAGAATCTAATAGCTATCCGATACCTGCTACTGCAGAGATACCAAGCTTCCAGTCTACAAGTACACAAGATATGAATACGCAAGCACTAGAACCTAATAACTATCCTCCAGTACCAAATACTGATAGTTCCTTCTCTCAAATAATGCCAGAAAGTCCTACAATAGATTTACAAGGATTAGTTAACAAGGAAATTGAAGGAATAAAAACTATTCCAGAGGAGACAAATCCAGTCCAAACACCAGTAAATTCTGTAGATGATACAACAAAATCTGAAGATCTACCCGAAGTACCACCTATGATGTAGGATATTAAAAATTCTTCCACATCTGACTAGCTTTTACTTTCTCATCACCAACATATTTGCTGTTTAAACCATCACTACCATAGGGCTTCTCACAAGCCTTATCAAGCTCCTCAAAAGCTATCTGTGCTATCTTCATATTTTCATACATCTTAATTGGTAAAGGAGATACATTCGTCAATTCTAAAGTCATTCTTAATTTATTTCCTGGATCTAAAAATCCTGCTGTAGCATGTATTATCAACCCTATTCTACCTAATGAACTCTTACCTTCTAGCCTGCCAACATGATGATTATCAACACCTGTAATTTCTTTAATATTTGCTAAAACAAACTCATTAGGATGAATGATAAAAGAACCACCTTCACCTATATCAATCTCTCTCATCAAATTAACAGGTTTTTCTTTTACATCTATCATTCCTATGTTCTCTTTATTAAAAAGCATAAAATACCTATCCAAATGCAAATCATAAGAAGCAGGTTGCAAAAATTCCTCCGAAAAAGGATCTATGAAAATACTACCCTTTTTAACTCCCTCTCTAATACTACTATCTGAAAGAATCATATATTTTAGTATAAATTTAACTTCTATCTATAAATTGGGCCTTATCATCTGCATTAGGCCTAATAGTTCTTTTTAATAAAGACTTCCATATTGGATCTTTCAAATTTAACTTCCTTAGCCACTCATAAACCAATGTCCTGTAAGCAATGTGACCACCATTCCTAATTCTCAAATTAATCGTATACTGCAAATCATCAAAAGAACCATACATAATATATTTAGTAGCATGAGCATGAGGTAAAAGATATTTAGTAAACTCATTCAAGACATCTCCTGACATACATTTGGAAGCATTCTTTCTCCACAATTTAATCCTGCTATATGTCTCCTCCAATCTCTTCTGATATTCCTTTCTCAATTTGCTTAAAGATGAAATATACAAATAATCACAAAGATAAAAACACTCATCATCTCTCCTATTCAATTCCTGATCCATATCAACTTGATCATGCAACAAAGGAATAAATCTCTCTAAACTCCTATGCCTATTCAAATCCTTTAAAGTCCCTAAAGTTGCAAAACCTGATATCTTAATAGCTCCTGATTGACCAATATTTCCAATCGTATTGTAATGATTATGTCTCTCAAATATCATCTCACTAATATTCTCTTGATCCTCATCTGAAAATTCAAATTCATGCAAAGATCCTAAAGGATTAATCAGTGATTCATAATGAGATATCAATGTCTCAGTACAATCAGGAGAATATGAAATCTTAACTGAATCACTTTCACTATCTGGGAAATCACCAATCTGATCAGTTGATATATTCTCTCTTAAATATTTAAGAATTTCATCTGTCGAATTCTTTCTACTACAATTAGCATCAGTATGCCTAATCAATCCATCAGCCTCCCTCACATACCCTTTAACTTCTAAATTAGACTCTCCCAACAAATTAGTCAACAAATCTGA
>CAZJBF010000002.1:26474-35249 GCA_964544555.1 uncultured Candidatus Saccharibacteria bacterium
GTATTATCACAAATCTCTCTTGGAATTTTTACAAATTCAGGATTCTCAAAATTCTGATATCTTGTAGACCTCTCCTGACCTGATATCACTGAATTCATATAGAAGATTTTCATAGCTACCAACATTGGAATATCCTCTATACAAACAAAAAGTTCAGCCATATCACCAACAGATTTATGACCATATCCAACAAAAATTTTCTCTAATCTCTCCGAAGCATTAACATTATCCTTAATTATTTCTGACGCTATATCCAATATTGAATCAGAAGATCTACTATATCTAGCTCCTAAATATGCATTTATGGAAGGTTGTTTAGAATCACAATTTTGAAGTAATGTATGTACTTTTATCTTGTTCCACTCTGATTCCGACTTAATTGATGCAATATGCAAATCTTTCCTAAAACTTAATTTCATAATGCTTAAAATTATATTAACTAATACCTGGTATAGGGAAATTAGATGTAAACTTCTTAATATCTTCCCTAAACTCGGACAGTTTTTTAGTATCATCTTTACTTCTCAATACCTTGTCTATGAAATCCGCAACAACAATCATATCATCCTCCTTCATACCTCTTGTAGTTATTGCTGGAGTTCCAATTCTAACTCCTGATGGATCCCAAGGCTTACGGGTATCATTTGGAATAGTATTCTTGTTAAGAGTAATATTTGCCATTTCCAAAACAGTAGATGCCTCTTCACCACCTATTCCTATCGACCCTATCATATCTACCAAAAAAAGATGATTATCTGTACCTCCTGAAACTATCTTGTATCCTTTTTTTGACAAAGCACTAGACAACGCTTGAGCATTCTTAATGACCTGCTTGCAATACTGTTTGAACTCTTCAGTAGAAGCCTCTCTCAAAGCTACAGCTATACCTGCTGTAATATGGTTATGTGGACCTCCCTGAAGGCCTGGAAACACAGCCTTATCTATCTTCTCCCCTAGTTCCTCATTGCACATAATCATTGCCCCCCTAGGGCCTCTCAAAGTCTTATGTGTAGTTGTAGTAACAACATCAGCTATACCAACAGGAGAAGGATACAAACCAGTAGCAACAAGACCTGCAACATGAGCAATATCAGCAACTAAATATGCACCTACCTCATCTGATATTTCTCTTAATTTCTTCCAATCAACAATTCTAGAATATGCTGAAAATCCAGACCATATTAATTTAGGTTTACATTCCAATGCAATCTTCCTAACCTCGTCATAGTCAATATATCCATCACTATCTACACCGTAACTAGCAGAATTAAAATATTTCCCTGTAATAGATACTTTAAAACCATGAGTCAAATGACCACCTGCATCCAATGCCATTCCCAAAGTTCTATCACCTGGTTCCAACAATGCCAAATGCACTGCAAGATTAGCTGGAGATCCTGAATATGGTTGTACATTCACATGCTCAGCACCAAACAATTTCTTGGCTCTATCTATAGCTTCTAACTCTATCTCATCAATATATTTATTACCTTTGTAATATCTCTTACCTGCATATCCCTCCGAATATTTATTAGTAAGAATTGAACCCATGCACTCTAGTACCGATTCAGATACATAATTCTCAGAAGCTATTAATTCAATACCTTCTATCTGTCTTTTAGATTCATCTTTTATTAAATCTTTTATTTTTTTATCTTCTATCATTATTGTTGTAACATTTCATTAAATTTAACATTAGACAAGCAATAGTCATTGGACCTATTCCTCCCGGTACCGGAGTTATATATGAAGGTATACCTTGTACATTATTCCAATCTACATCTCCTACCAATTTCCCCGTTTCAGGATGCTTATTAGAGCCTACATCTATTACTACACAATTGTTTTTCAAAAAATTCTTCTTCACAAACAAAGGCTTACCAGTTGCAGATATCAATATATCCGCATTTCTAGAGATCTCTTCAATGTCTACAGTATGGGAATTGCATAGAGTAACAGTAGCATGTTTTTCCAGAAGCATTGCCACTAAAGGTACTCCTACAATATTACTAGATCCAAGTATCACAACATTTCTTCCAAATATCTTAATGTTATATTCATCTAGCAATTTGATTATACCTAGTGGGGTTGCTGGTGGTATAGATGAAGGATCTTTTTGAAAAAGTTTACCTAAATTACTAGGAGTCAAGCCATCAACATCCTTACTTACCAAGATAGATTCCAATACAATATTGCTATTTATATCACTAGGTAATGGTAACTGAATCATAATTCCATCAACATTATCCATCTTGTTCAATGAATCAATCAAGTTTACAATGTCTAATGAATTAGTATCATTAGGAAGATAATGTACTTTTGTTAGAATTCCAACCTCATTAGCAACTTTCTCTTTCATTGAAACATACTTTAAACTTCCATAATCATCACCAACCATGATTACATCCAATCGTGGAATTCTTTTCCCTTTTTCTTTCAAATTTTTAATATCACCAGTTATATCATCAAGTATATGCTGAGATATTTCTTTACCATTAAGTATTTCCATTAGGATATATTTTACACGATATTTGAACTTTTTAAGAGACCCCCTTAGATTTGTATTCTTGATACAGTTTACCTTTCTCTTTCATTAGCTCTTTCCAATTACCAGATTCCACTATTCTTCCCTTCTCAAAGCAATATACTCTATCAAATTTCTCTAAAAATTTTGTACTTCTAGTAATATATATTAAAGATTTCTCAGAACCAAGAAATTCAAATATATCATCTACAAGTTTTTCCGCAGATATATCATCTATATATGTGAAAGGCTCATCCATAATGTATATGTTTCTGTTTCTGTACAACATTCTTGCAATTGCTAACCTCTGCCAATATCCAGGAGACAAATCTTTTCCAGATGGGAATATTTTTCCCAATATACTTTCATCATCAATATTTACTATTTTCTTAAAATTTTCTACTCCAGAAATTTTAGTCGCTTTTTCATACAAAGAATTATCTATATTCTTTCTCTGACCTGATATGACTATATTTTCTCTAACACTAAAATTGTAGTTAATGTAATCCTGAAAAATTACAGACAACTTCTTTTTCAATTCACCTCTGTCTAATTCTTTAGTTGGTATACCATCTAGAAAATATCCTCCTGATTCTATCTTGTACAATCCTGTAAGAATTTTTACTGTTGTACTCTTACCAGATCCATCACCTCCAAATATTGCTACCTTTTCACCAGGCTTTACTTCCAAATTAATATTTTTAAGAATTTTAGTTTCAGGATCATCTGGATATGCAAAATTTAAGTTCCTAAACTCTAACAAGGGAGTATCATTCCCCAATTTTAATTCGCCATGATATTCATCTCCAAATCCATTGTATTCTATTAAATCAAAGAACTTATCAATATATCCTAAATTAATCGATACTAAAGAGAAAGAATTCATTATGTAGAAGATACTTGTGTATGCTACATCAACATAGTCATACAATGCTTTAAAAGTACCAAAAGAAGTGCTCTTTTTAATTGAAGCTGCTAGAACATACAAGATATATCCAAATTTCAAAGTTTGACCGAATATACTAGATATTGTTTTATCTCTGTAAAAAGCAGACTGTGAATTCAAATAT
This sequence comes from uncultured Candidatus Saccharibacteria bacterium, assembly GCA_964544555.1. Classification (GTDB taxonomy): domain Bacteria; phylum Patescibacteriota; class Dojkabacteria; order SC72; family SC72; genus UBA5232. The sequence continues at coordinate 30,069 of CAZJBF010000002.1, forward strand.
CCTCCTAAATATTCATCATATTCATTGTTGTATCTTCTTTTAAGATATGAATATATGTTGTTAACTCTCAATTCAAGAAAATTAGATATTGTTAATGACAAGTTTTGTACATAGTTCAAAAATTTTAATTTACCTATGGCTCCATCTTGATAGTTTCTAGTTTTCTGTCTTCTTATATGCATAGCTATTGTTTCTGGCAATACAAATAACATAATGAAGAAGACAGACCAACCCATTGTTCCTTTGATTATGATTATTGCACTAGCTAAACGGATTGTATTACTCAATATTATCGAGAAATTATCATACACCGTAGCTATTCTAGTTATTGAAAATGCAGGCGAATATGTAACTTTGTCCTGGTAGTCTTCTTGCTCAACATCTTGAAGATTAGACTCTGCTACTTTCGATATCATCATATATTGGGAATCTTGCCAGATCTTTTCATATATTACATCGTAGAAATATGCTCTAGCTTGGGTACATATCTGAGATACTATCCATAGAGCTAGTATTAAAGCTAAATACAAAAATGATTCGGATGATACATATTTAGAAAGGTCAAATATTTTCCAATCCATTAATATTTGCATTGTAGAATCTATGAATTTCCCTAATACTGCTATACTTAATATTTCTGAGAATGTAGATACTACACAAAGGATATCTCTTGATATCGCAACTATTGGATAACGAGTGTATACAAAGAAAAGTACTTTTTTTAATGTTACAAATTTTTTACCAAATTTTTCGAAATTCATTAGAATATGATAGCATGCTATTGAGGTATATTGAATGAGAGATAACAAATTTTTAGAAAATTTACTTTATGATGTGTGGGAGAACAGCTTTTGTGATACTCCTAGAAAAAATCTTGTTGTTATTAAATTTGGTAAATATTCCAAAAGACAATTGGGATGTATATCTCTTGCAAGAAAAGGAACAAAAATAAAGAGTTTGATGAAATCTAAAGAGGAAGAATATGATGTTCAAGATGAAAAAAGTATCTCCGTTATAACCATAACAAGATATTTTAAAGATGATATTGTTCCAGAATATGTAATAAGGGCTACAATTGCCCATGAATTATGCCACTATGCACATGGTTTTAGTTCTCCTTTAGAGAAAAGATATTCTAAACCACATCAAGGGAATATAATTAATAAAGAATTAAAAAAAAGAGATTTGCTTGAAGAACAAAGAATAGCTGATAAATGGCTCAAAGAAAACTGGTTAACTGTTATCTCTTGATATCTCTTTTCTAATACTTTTTAGAAGTTTCTCTATTTTAGGAATATCTTCTGGCATAATTCTTCCTATTTTTATAGATTTTTCAAGATATTCAACAAATTTCTTTCCATCAGAAATTAATCTTTTGTTATTCATACCTATAACTATATCGATATAACTTTACAGAATTATTACAATCAAGGAATTGAATTACATAATAGAGATAGTCCCTTAAGAGTTAAGGTTTTAAAAACTATTACCAACTAAAGGTAGTATACTTTCAAAATTATCATTTTTTGCAGAATCTACTCTATGCTTGTATCCACATTTTTCGCATTTGTAATGTATTCTGTATTTATCATTTTTTATTTCTACAGCAATAGGTTTCATCATTCCTCTACAGTCAGATTCTCTATCTCCAGGGTTGATGTCTACATGTTTTGAATACAGACAATTTGTACAATGATCAGTATATCCATTCCCTATTATTTCTTTTCCACATTTTTCACATTTGAAATTTTCTATAGTTTTTTTGAATTTGGAATTTTTCATTACATTTTTATTAAATCCTTATGAATATTATATAAGAGGGACTGTTATAAATAAACATTATCTTACATATTAGAGAAGATATTTCAAAATGATTAATTTAATTATTTAGTACATTACAAAAAAAGAGGTATATAAAATACCTCTTTTTCTCGTTAGATACCTAAAAATATACTACATCATTCCTGGCATACCACCCATTTCAGAACCCATAGATGATTTCTCTTTATCTTCAGGAATATCTGCAACCACTGCTTCAGTAGTAACCAACATAGAAGCTACTGAAACTGCATTTGTTAATACTAATCTAGTAACTTTAACAGGATCTATGATACCTGCCTCAATCATATCAACATACTCACCAGTTTTAGCATTAAAACCTATATTCCCTTTACAGCTAGAAGCAACTACAGCACCATCATTTCCTGCATTCTCTGCGATCTGCTTCAAAGGCTCGCTCAAGATGGATTTAAGGATTTCGATACCTAATTGTTCATCATTATCCTCCAATTTAACTTTCTCCAAAACACTCTTAGCATTATGTAAAGCAAGACCGCCTCCTACAACAACACCTTCCTCTATGGCTGCTCTAGTAGCATTAATTGCATCTTCTATTCTCATTTTCTTTTCCTTAGCTTCAACCTCAGAAGCAGCACCTACCTTAATTACTGCTACACCACCAGAAATCTTAGCCAATCTCTCCTGCAATTTCTCTTTATCATAGTCAGAAGTAGTATTCTCAATTTGAGCTTTAATTTCTTTTACTCTGTTATCAATATTATCTTTACTACCTTTTCCCTCTACTATTATTGTTTTTTCTTTAGTAACAATAACCTTCTTAGCAGAACCCAAATCAGTAAGCTGAACAGCATCCAATGTTTTTCCTAACTCTTCAGAAATATACTCTGCACCTGTAAGTACAGTTAAATCTTTCAACATTTCCTTTTTTCTATCACCAAAGCCAGGAGCCTTAATAGCTACAACATCTAAAGTACCTCTCAATTTATTTACAACCAATGTAGCTAAAGCCTGATTCTCTATATCATCAGCTATAATGACCAAAGGTCTATCAGCTGCACCTAAAACTTTTTCCGCTATAGCCTGAATATCCTGCAAATTAGAAAGCTTCTTATCTGTGATAAATATATATGGATTATCCATAACTGTCTCTAAAGTTTCAGAATTATTAACAAAGTAAGCACTGACATACCCATTATCAAACTCCATACCTTCTGTATACTCGACCTCGTCATCAAAACCCTTTGCTTCTTCTACTGTAATAACTCCATCTTTACCAACTTTTTCGAAAATACCACCTATCATATCTCCTAACTCTTTATCATTATTTGTAGAAATAGTAGCAACCTGTGAAATCTCCTCCTTGCCAGCAATTTTTTTAGCTTTTTTAGAAAGCTCTGCTAATATCAATTCAGTACCTTTATCCAAACCTCTCTTTAGAGAAATAGGGTTAGCACCTGCTGCAACATTTTTGAATCCGGAAGATACTATTGCCTGAGCAAGAACAGTGACAGTAGTAGTACCATCACCAGCTAAATCATTAACCTTACTAGAAGCCTCTTTAATCATTTCAACTCCTACATTTTTGAAAGGATCTTTTTCCTCTATCTCTTTAGCAACTGTAACACCATCTTTCGTTACAATTTGCGTTCCAAAATTTTTTGCTAAAGCAACATTCCTTCCTTTAGGACCTAATGTAACCTTAACTGCATTTGCGATTGTATCAACACCTGATTTAAGAGCTTTTCTAGCTTCTTCATTATATATTATTGATTTTGCCATATTATATTAGTCTATTAATTTAATTACTTAATTATTGCTAAGATATCGTCAGAATCCAAAAGAAGATATTTCTCACCACTTAATTCGATTTCCTCTGGAGAATATTTTTTGAAATATATTCTATCTCCTATTTTAACATCAAAGGAAATAGCTTTTCCTTTAAATTTACCTTCTCCTAACTTTACAACTACACCTGTTTCTGGTTTTTTATCATCTGTAGAACTAGGAGGAAGTACCAAACCACCAGCTGTTTTTTCTTCAATCTCATCTGGTTGCACTAGGACTCTTTTTCCTAATGGCTGTATTTTTAAATCTTTCAACATACGAATTTAGCAGATAAATTTAATGATTGCCAGAGATTGTATCACAAGTTATAACTCGAGTCTAGACATAAGCTAGGCCAGAGCTAGACATGAGACATGAGCCTGACTTGAATGAATATCCAATGCTGATACATTCTATTGCAATTTTTTCATAGAAATTTAACTTACTATGGGGGGAAAGACCTTGACAACTTTGTTCAATATTTACCATAACAATACCTATAGTAGATTAAATTTCTATGGAATATTCTCTATAGTTCTTGCCATGATTGGATATTCATTCAAGTCAGGCTCAACCCTTCTATCTAATAACTACACCATTCTCTAAAAGCTCAATATTATTGATACTTCTACCAATAAAGTCATTCTCACTAACCAACAACAAAGCATCACTAACTCCTTTATTCATACTAGAAAGAATACCCTTTGAAAACACAGGAGGTATATTCATATCCCCAACAAATATATCATCAACATACAGTTCAGCAGTTTCTCTTTGATCTTTTACAATATCAATCTCAAACCAAGGTAAATTTAATGAATCAACCTTCAAATTTAAATACACTTTCCACAATCCTTTTTCAGAAGAGATACAAATATCATCTAATTTCAAAGACCCTGCTGATTCTATATTATCTAGCAAAAATACAATTACCTCCTTAGTACTTAATTCCATATAACCATCATTATCTGAAAAAACAAATTTTTTAATCTTTGAATCAATATCATAGCTCTCAACAACTATATCTTTACTACAATATATATTCTCATTAGCTGCAAAGAATCCCTTTCTCCAAGAAAAATATTTAAAAAAAATATATGAAATTGAAATAGTTATTAGTATGAAGAGGAGAATAAATATGATTCTCAAGATTTTTTTCATTAGATCTGCTTTTTCTTAAATATTCTATCTTTCAAAAGTATAATTTTTCTCTCAAAGTAATCTGCTTCTTCTATGCCAAAAACTTTAGAACCAATCCAATATGATACTAATCCATATGCTGATGTTAAGAATGTAAGTATGAGAATTGAGATTGTTCTGCTAGTATCTAATTGGAAATCAAACAGTTTAAACACAAAATACATACCTACTATCATAAAAGTAGCATTAACAAACTTCATTATGGAAGGATATATACTCTCTTTCCAAGAAATTATTTTCACTTTGGTATTTAATGATATTGATAGCACAATCATTTCAATAAAATATGCAACACTCAAACTAAGAGAAAGACCTCCTACAGCCATATCTGAATCACCTCTAGTTGAAGACCATGTT
>CAZJBF010000002.1:35349-50618 GCA_964544555.1 uncultured Candidatus Saccharibacteria bacterium
ATTCCCAAAAGTACTGGAGATATCATCATTATTCTTGTCAATTTTACAAAAAGATCAAAATCTTCTTGTGTTATTTTTGATGAAAATTCTAATCCCTTTTGTAAAGTTTCAGAACTAATTATTAAATGAGTTAATTCAGGAGTAAATATTAAAAGTACAAATGCTATCAATATTATTACAGAAAAAATAACGAGTGAAAGATGATTAAAGAATTTGTTTAATGCTTCATCTCCCTTTTTATGAAAAATATCAGAAAATATCGGTATTATTGCTGCATTTATGGAGCCAGCAACTATTATCATAAAAAGCATGTCTGGTATAGTGAATGCTGCCCAAAATATATCTAACTCATGAGAAGTTCCAAACAGTTGAGCTATTGTTCTAAGTTTAAAGAAACCTAAAACTTTAGTAGCTAGTAAGATGATCATTACTACATAGACGCTATTTTTCTTTTTTAGAGTATTGAACATATACAATTATCAATTATTGTTACATGGATTATCTCCTAGTTTATACTAAATTTTCCATCAATTCACTATTTTTTAATAATTACCCATTATACTTAGAAAATATGAATATATTAAATTATATTTTTCCAAAATGTTGTACTATTTGTAATAGAAATGGTGAATATCTTTGTGATAGATGTAAAAAATTATTAAAAAGGAATCTACCAGAATGCTATGTGTGTAGACAAATCTCTTCTAATTATATTACACATTGTAGATGTAGGAAAGAATATTCATTTGAGTCGGTTTTTGTATGTTGGGAATATAATAATCTTTCTTCAATTTTTTTAAAAAAGTATAAGTATGGAGGTGTATATGACATACACAATATTTTTGAGTCTTTAATACCTCCACTATTGTCCGATTTTAAATATATAGAGAATATACAAAGCAGTATAGTTATACCGGTTCCAATTTCTAATAGTAGACTTAGAGATAGAGGTTTTAATCAGACTGAAGATATTGCTAAAGTAGTAGCTAAGGAGTTAGATTGTGATTATTCAAATGAATTAGTTATTAATTGTGATAATTCTACTAAGCATCAGTCTTTGCTAGATAAAGATGAAAGAGAGAATTTTTCAATTGACAAATTTATTGTTAAGAAGGGTTTTAAATTTGAAAATTACAAAAATATAATTGTTGTAGATGATGTGATAACTACTGGCTCTACACTGGAGTCTGTAGCTAAGAGTTTTAGAAAAGTAAACAAGGATATCATATTACACGCTTTCTGCTTATTTAGAGGAAAAGCCTGTTATTCTTGAGTCGTATCTGTTGTATCAAGTACTTGTTCTTCAGTTTCTTCTGTAGTTGGATTATTTAATTCAACCAATTTATTTGAAACTTCTTTATATACTTCATAACCAGTATTTCCCTGTGTTTCAAGAATTTTCTTTGCTGCTTTTAAGTATGATTCATATATTTCCATATTACCTTTTTCTTTATTCAAATCTGCGGCCATAACTATTGATGGTATATGTTGAGAATTAATACTTAATTCTTGAGTTAAAGCAGATAATGCATTATCTGTCTCATCATTTATTACATATATTTGAGCCTTACTGTAGTATAGCTCGTAATTTAATGGATTAAGTTCTATTGCTTTTTCTAAAGAGTATATTGAATCTGATATGTAATCATAAAAACCCATCCCTACTAACCCCATATATACTTTTACTCTTGCTTCCCAGTTAGCATATACAAATTCTGATTCATCTATACTTTTTCTTGTTGCATCTATTGCATAGTTTTTCCATTGTCCTACATTACTAATCAACTGAGAATCTAACTCTTCTTTATCTGTATTTGAATATTCTTCAGCAGCAATACCTACTCTTTCTAGATACATTAATCCTTGTTTTCTATTTGCTAGAGGATTATTTTTGTCAAATTTAACAGCTTTTGTATAGTAATTGGTCATTGTTTCTACAAAATTATTTCTTTCTTCAATAGTTGGTTCTACATTTGCATATTTTGCATTTTGTTCTGTATAGTAAGATTCTGCTTTAAGAATATACAAGCTCGATATTATTTTAGAAGACCAGAAAATTAAAATGCAGCACATAGTAATTGAAATAAATATGCTGATGAATGTGCTTACATTTTGATTTGGTTTAGTATTTTCAGAAGAATTATTTAAGTTTATTGCCCAAAGTTTTAATACTAGTTTATCTTCCGTTCCTTTTGAAAGAGTATTTTTCAATATTCCCCTGATTGATATTAAGAGAATGAATAGGAAGAGTATTATAACTGCATATGTAGTAATTATTGCTGATATGTATATGAATAGTAATATGAAATCTATTAATATCAAATACCAAACATTTGTTTTATCAGAATATAGCCTAATTTTATTAATATCAGATACTAATGATTTTGAAATTAAGAAACCAAGAAATAACCAAGCTACTAACCAAAATAATCCTCCATTAGAAATTTGGGTAAATACCTCATTCCCTGCATAATAGAAGTTAACACCATTGTAGGCTAATAGACTTGTAGTCAGTGGCTTGTACAAGTTGTACGCAATAGTATATGTATCAACACCTAATCCAAATATTCCAGTGATTAAAGAGCTTACTAGGGATGAAGAAGCTATAATCCAAGATACATCTGATCCTAATGATACTTGACCTACTAATGTTATGCTATCAGGAATAATAATTTCTCTTAAAGAAGGAATTTGCAGTAGTACAAATGGTACAGAGATTGAGAGAATTACTATTATGAAAACCAAAAGAATATTTTTTGAAGAAGTTGGTGTTAATTTTAGTTTCTTGATAAAGAATATACAAAATATTAATAAGAAAAGTAGACATGCTGATACCAGATAGAAACCTTGACTGATTGAATACATCCATATATTTATGATTGAAAGTATTAATGCTATAGATGAAATTACTACTGTAGATTTCTTACTTTCTGATATTAAGCTAGCTCCTATTAACCCTAATGACAACATTCCTCCAATTATGTTTATAAGAAGGTGTATCTTTGCAGATCTTAATAATGGAAGTCCTGTTTGATTTAAATCTTTATAGACAGGAATAAAGCCCCAAATATTTACTCCTAAAAAAGAGAAAATACTTAGTATGTTATTTATTGATAGTCCTATTAAGAAAGATATAAATATATATTTTACATATTTAGCATCATCTATAAATGATCTTGCGGATATCGATAATAGAATTAGAGATATAAATATTGTTAAACTATTTCCTAATCTACCATCTATTCCCCAAAAGCTTGTATTTATATCTTTAGAGAAGATTGTAGATAAAAGCATAGATAACAGGAGCAAAAACATACCTGCATCTAATGAAGTTTTTATTATACTTAATTTCCCCTCCCATATTAGTTTTATTGTTTCCAAACCAATTATTATTGTAGAGAATCCTAAAATACAAAGAGACATTGACCTCTCACTCCAATCCCATGAAAAAGGCATTATACATATTGGCAAAACAAGCATTAAAGCAAACAAAAGGAACCTCTGAATTACAGGGATATTAAACTTGCTTTTCTTTTTTTCTTTCGACTCTTCAAGCATAATTAGGCAGTAGATATTATTCAGTAAATGCTATCACAAAAAATAAGGGAGGCCAACAGCCTCCCTCAAAAAGCTTGAGAACAAAGTTATTATTCTACAACTTCTCCTTCTTTTACCTCATCATCTTTTTTTTCTTGTTCTTTCTTCTCTTCAGAAGCATCTGGAGCTGATTCCTTAGAAGCATTCTCATACATCTTTTTACCAACTTCCTGCATTTCTTTCATCAACTCATCAGATTTTTTCTCTACTTCATCAACATCGAAATCATCTTTAGATATCATTTCCTTTAGTTCATCTGCTTTCTTTTTAATATTTTCTTTAGCAGAATCTTCTATCTTGTCCTTATTTTCATCTATTAGTTTCAAAGCATTAAATACCATAGAATCAGCATTATTTCTTTTTTCTGCTCTTTCCTTTTTCTTCTTATCTTCCTCTGCATTCTTTTCAGCTTCAGATACCATTCTTTCAATTTCTTCTTCTTTCAAGCCTGTAGATGCTGTTATTGTAATTTTCTGCTCTTTCTTTGTTGCTAAATCTACAGCTTTAACATTCAAAATTCCATTAGCATCTATTGCGAAAGATACTTCTATCTGAGGTATACCTCTAGGAGCAGCTGGAATGCCATCTAAAATGAATTTACCCAATGTCTTGTTGTCATTAGCCATTTCTCTTTCTCCTTGAAGAATATGAATTTCTACACCTGGCTGATTATCTGCTGCTGTAGAGAATATCTGTTTCTTTTCAACAGGAATTGTTGTATTTCTGTCTATTAATCTTGTCATAACTCCACCAAGAGTCTCAAGACCTAAAGACAAAGGAGTAACATCAAGCAATGTAATATCTTTTACATCGCCTCCTAAAACTCCACCTTGTATTGCTGCACCTAATCCTACTACTTCATCAGGATTTACACCTTTGTTAGGTTCCTTTCCAAAAATCTCAGCAACCTTTTTCTGAACTGCAGGCATTCTAGACATACCTCCTACCAAAAGTATTTCATCAATATCTCCTTTAGATACCTTAGCATCTTTAAGAGCCTTCTCACATGGTTGAACGGTTTTAGCTATCAAATTAGAAGTTAAATTCTCAAACTCAGACCTAGTCAATCTTTCCTTCAAGTGTTTTGGCCCTTTATCTGTAGCAGTTATGTATGGAATATTTATTTCTGTCTCTTCAGATGTTGAAAGTTCTACCTTGGCTTTCTCTGCTGCTTCTCGCAATCTTTGTAAAGCAGTTCTGTCATCTCTCAAATCGATACCTTCAGAATTTTTAAACTTTTCTGCTAAATGATCTATCAAGACCTGATCAAAGTCATCTCCACCTAAATGAGTATCACCATTAGTAGAAAGAACCTCAAAAACTCCATCTCCCATCTCTAAGATTGAGATATCAAAAGTTCCTCCACCAAGGTCAAATACAGCTACTTTTTCATCTTTACCTTTTTCAATACCATATGCTAAAGCAGCAGCTGTAGGTTCATTAACGATTCTTTTAACATCTAATCCTGCTATTTTGCCAGCATCCTTAGTAGCTTGTCTTTGAGAATCATCAAAATATGCTGGAACAGTTATTACTGCTTCTGTTACTTTTTGACCTAAATAATCTTCAGCATCTTTTTTCATTTTTGAAAGAACCTTTGCTGAAATCTCCTGTGGTGTATACCAGTTCTTTCCCATTTTAACTTCAATACCACCATTACTAGATTTTCGCATCTCAAAAGGTAGCAACTTCTTGTCCTTTTCAACTTCTGGATCATCCCATGTTCTACCTATTAATCTTTTAACAGAGTAAATAGTACCATCAGGATTCATTACAGCCTGATTCTTAGCTGGAGTACCAACTAAAATCTCTCCTTTTTCATCCTCTGCGACTATTGACGGAGTCAATCTTCCACCTTGAGCATTGGATATTATATTAGGCTTTCCACCCTCCATGTATGCCATGACAGAGTTTGTCGTTCCTAAATCTATACCTATTATTTTTGACATAATTGTTATTAAAAAAATTTAAATCTAATTATTTCGAAACTACGACCCTTGCTTGTCGTATTACAATATCATCTAATGTATATCCTGGCTGTACAACATCAAATATTTTTCCTTTCTCACCTTGATCTACCATTGCAATAACTTCATGAATATCGGAATTGAAATCATCTCCATTATTTGGAATATATTGTTTTAATCCAAAACTTCCAAAAGCCTTACTCATATTATCAAAAGTCCCTGTTATTCCTTCTAGCCAAGATTTTCCTTTATCATCCAAGACAACATCTTTACTCAATTTAACAGCCAACATAATTGAATCAAGAGATGGAATCATTTCTTCACATAGACTCTTTTTTAACTGAAAGAATCTTAATGTTTCTCTCTTCTCAACATTACTTAGTAGATTATGATAGTCCGCTAAAGCTTTCTTTAACTGATTCTCCAAAACTAGCTTATCATCCTCTACTTTATCAACAGTATTTACTAATTCTTTAATATTCCTTTTAAGTTCTTCACAATCACAACACTCTTTTTTTTGAGCAATATTACCCACATTCTGATTTTTTTTATCATTATCTTTCATATCAGTAATTTTTGAAATTAACTCCAACCAGCCATAGAAGCCTCAAGAGAACTTCTGACTTCACCTAAAGCAAGTATTACTTTTGGATAGTCCATTCTTTTTGATCCTATAACTCCGACATAGGCGTTACTTTTACCCCAAAAAGGTATTTTAGTAAAAGCTATTGCACATTCTGCCATATTATTTATTCCTGATTCTTTTCCTATGAGCAATGAAACTCCCACATTAGAGTATTTCTCCATTAGATTATTCAAGAAATTTTCATCCTCGAGAATATCAAAAACTGTTTCTATTCTTTCTATATCCCTGAATTCTTCATATTTAAGAATATTAGACATACCATAGTACCTTATTTCATCATCAAGAAGTATAAAGACTAAAGACTCAGTTTCTTTCTCAAGAATATCTAATATAGATTTGATAACTACATCCTTCGAAAATCTATCTCTAAATATTCCTTGTCTTATCTCTACCGATACTAATGGACTTAGTCTTCCATTCTCCAATATTTTTGAAACATATAGTCTAAGAGCTTGATCAGTAGGAAGCCTCCCTGATGATATGTGGCTTTTTTCCAACAATCCAAGTCTCATTAGTTTTACCATCTCATTTCTAATTGTTGCAGAGCTAACTCCTAAATCATATTTTTCAACGAGAGACAAAGAACCAACTTCCTCGGCTTCTTCCATAAATTCTTTTATTATGGCCATTAATATTTCTTTCTGTCTTTCTGTTAAGTCCATATGTTTTAGCAGAGTCATAGATTATCTGCTAAGTATAAGCCATCCAAAAACTGCTGTCAAGCTTTTTTCCTCCAGTCCTACAAGAGCTTAGCTTGAACATATAGCCGCTTCTAGAAAGGATAAGTTTATATTATTTCATATATATTTAATACACTATGAGTTGGTAGTCTGATAACAAACATTATCTGTTACCAAGTCTTATCTCATAGTGTATTAAATATATATTAAAAAAATTCAAGAAATCTTTTTAGTAAATACCTATATGTTCAAGCTAAGCTCCAGAGGTTTGTGTTAGACTTATTTGTTTTTTTTTGATATACTCCTACACATCATGGAAAAAATACAACTCATAAACAGAGATCTTAAAGCAAAAAAGAATAAAATATTGTTGAAAGAGGGTCTTACTCCCGCTGTTATGTATAACGCCAAAACAGAGTCAACAAGTGTAATGATAAATTCTTCTATAGCAAAAAGAATACTAAGAGAAGCTACTTCTACTACAATTTTAGATGCTGAATTTGAAGATAGACCTTTGAAAGTCGTTGTCAAAGAAATAGATCTTAACCCAATTACTGAAGAAATTAGACACATATCATTTTTTGAAATAGACGAAACAAAGGATATGGTGTTCTCTATACCTTTCCAAATTGTAGGTATTTCCCCTGCTGTTAAAAATAACTTGGGAGTATTAGTAGAAGTTATGAATGCTATTGAAGTCAGATGTAAAGTTAAAGATTTAATTCCTTTTATCCAAGTAGATATCTCTAAACTTGAGCATCCAGGACAAACTATTGCAGTTTCAGAGTTAGACATTCCTAACACTATCTCTTTTATTAATGATGATATTAAAAATTCGACAATTGTTACTATAACCGAGATGCAGAAAGAAGAGGAGATTGTTGCACCTGTCGAAAGTGTTGCTGAGACTACTAATGCAGAAGGAGCAGTAACTGAGGGAGCAGGAGAGGCTGTTGCAAAAGAATAGATAATTTATAGTAACATTATGATTACTGTAATAATAACTTCATTTAAAGAGCCCAAGAGTATTGGAAGATGTATTGCTTGTATTGCAAATAAGAAATATTCCGGTATTGTATCTCCTTTAGAAATTTTACAAGTTTCTCCAGATTCTCAGACACTTAAAGCAGGCAAAAAAGAAGCATACAAGCTTAAATTGTCTAAGAAACAATTTATCCAAATAACTGACCCTAAGAAAGGAAAGCCATATGCTCTTAGGATGGCTCTAAAGAAAGCAAAGGGAGATATTGTTATTCTTACCGATGGAGATACATATTTTGAAAGAAATTCTATTAAAGAATTAATTGAACCCTTTGAAAACGAAAAAATAGGTGGAGTAAGTGGAAGACCAATTTCTCAAGATGAGACTAGTAACAAATATGGGTATTGGGGACATTTACTCTCTGATTCTGCTCATCATAGAAGAAGTACTTTAATGCAAAAGGTCGAAGGTAAAGACTACTATATTAGTGATAAAAGATTTTTTCCAATGAGTGGATATATTATGGCTATTAGAAAGTCTAATTTGAATATACCTTCCAATGTTCTTTCTGATGATGCATATATTTCATATGCTATTCGTAATACGGATAAAGAGATTGGTTATGCTCCTAAAGCTATGTGCTATGTTAAATACCCTACTAATTTTAGGGATTATCTAAAACAAAAAGTTAGATCATTGGGAGGCTTTACACAGTTAAAGAGAATGAATATTTTTAAAAAAGATAAGCAATCTAGAAGTTTTCTTATTGAATTGAGATATACATTTTTTGTACTTAGATATGCAAAAAATATTCAACAATTGTATTGGTCTTTATTATTATTTCCTACTAGATTAATAACTTGGATAGTTATATTTTGGGAGAGAGGTATTTTGAAAAAGGGAATGCCTAAGGGTGGATGGGAAAGAATAGATAGTACTAAGTAAAGATTTTTCCTTTTAAGTATATTAAAAAAGGAGGTATTTCTACCTCCTTCTTAAATCAAACACTAGATATTCTTACCATCTAAAATGTGCAAATGCTTTATTTGCTTCTGCCATTCTCTCAACTTCTTCCTTCTTCTTAATAGCATCACCTTCTCCATTATATGCATTTACTAATTCTCCCATCAAAATCTTCTCATATGATTTACCACTCTTACCTCTTGCAACCTCAACTATCCATCTTACAACCAAAGCTTCCTGTCTTCTTGGAGACACAGGCATAGGAACAGAATAGTTAGCTCCACCAACTCTTCTAGCTTTTATCTCTAAAGATGGTCTTACATTATCAACAGCTTTATTTACAAAAAGTGTGATATCAGTTTCCTTAACACTCTTTGCACCTTTCTCTATTGCTTCGTAAACCAAAGCTTCAGCTATGGTCTTCTTTCCATCCAACATAACTTTATTTATTAATCTTGCAATTATAGGACTTCCATATCTCCTATCTATCTTTTGTGTTCTTTTTTTTGCTCTCTTTCCTCTCATAATTCGATATTTTTAATTAAAACTACATTACTTTTCGGCATCTTCTTTCTTAACACCATATTTGGATCTGGCCTTCTTCCTTCCTTTAACTCCTGCAGTATCGTATTTACCTCTCACAACTATATATTTAACACCTGGTAAATCTCTCTTTCTTCCTGCTTTCAACAAAACAACTGAATGTTCTTGAAGATTATGACCTTCTCCTGGTATGTATGCAGTAACCTCCATACCATTAGACATTCTAACTCTTGCTACTTTTCGTAAAGCAGAATTTGGCTTTTTAGGTGTCATTGTCTTAACTTGTAAACAAACTCCTCTTTTAAAAGGATTTGGACTCTTTTTATACCTATTTTTCAAAGGATTAAAATTCCTAGCCAACTGAATATGTTTGGCTTTCTTCTTACTCGATTTTCTAGGTTTTCTTACTAACTGGTTTATTGTTGGCATAGTGCTTATTATATAACAAAATCAATTAAATTTTAAACTCTTCCAAAGAATATCTATCTTTTACCTCTGCTTCATCTCCAACAGGGATAGGTCTTCCTATTATTACATTCTCTTTCATACCTCTTAGGTAATCAGTTTTTCCTAAAATTGCAGAGTTTGTAAGAACTCTTACCTGCTCCTGGAAAGACATTGCTGAAAGGAAGCTTTCTGTATTTAGAGATGATGTTTTGATACCAAATAGCTTTGGAACTATTAAGGCTTTATTCTTTCCCTCTTCTACAAGCATCTTGTTCTTTGTTTCAGCCATGAATCTATTTACCAAAGAACCGACCAAGTAGCTGGAATCTCCTGTATCTATTACTTTTCCTAATCTCATCATTTGTCTCAATATTATTTCAACATGTATATCATCAATTGGAACACCCTGTTCATTGAATACTTTCTGTACTTCATCAAGAATATATTTCTGAGCTGTTGTGATATCTGCAACTTCAGCTAACTTCTTAGGATCTAGTGAACCTTCGGTTAGTTGAGTTCCTGCTTTAACTGTACTCCCATCTTTCACTAAGATATTTATTCCAGGTAATACAGATATTATCTCTTCAGCTTTCATGCTACCTTCTATTGTCAATATTCCACCTTCTATACTTACAATGCCATCAAATGGTGCTTGTTTTTCACTTTCTTCATAATCTATATACATAACTTGCGCACTCTTAACTTCTTGTCCGTTCTCAACCAATATATTCTTTGCATTTGACACTATGTAGTATCTAATCATTTTCTTCAAACCTGTTATTACAATAGTTGCTGACTCATCTTCTGCTACATCAATGTGTACTTTTCCATCTATCGAAGAGACCTCAGCCTCAGCTTTTGGTTTTCTAGCTTCAAATAACTCTTCTATTCTTGGTAGACCTTGAGTTATATCGATCTTTGCAACACCTCCCTTATGGAATGTCTGCATAGTCATTTGTGTACCTGGCTCACCTATGGATTGTGCTGCTATTACTCCTACAGCTCTTCCCATATCTATCTCTTTATTATTCTCAAGATTTAAGCCGTAACACTTCTTACAAATTCCCAAAGGTGATTTACAAAGTAATGGTGTTCTAACAAATATTATATCTATATTCTCTTTCTCTATTCTATCAGCCATCTCTTGATTTACTATTTCATTCTTCTTTCCTATGACTTCTTTGTTTAAAACAACATCCTGAGCTAAGACTCTTCCAAAGATTCTATCTTTGAAATCTATTCTTCTGTCATCACTCCTATTAATTGCAAAACCTTCTCCTTCATATCCACAATCATCTTCTCTAATGATTACATCATGAGAGACATCAACTAATTTTCTAGTTAAATATCCAGATGATGATGTCTTTAATGATCTATCTGCAATACCTTTTCTTCCTCCATTTGCAGCTACAAAATATTCAAATGCACTTAATCCATCTCGATAGTTACTCTTAATAGGGATTGCGACCCAGTTACCTCTTGAGTCTCTAACAACACCCTTAATAGTCAATACTTGTCTAGCCTGAATCTTTCCTCCATTTCCTCCTGACTCGACCATCTGATACACAGAGTTAGTCTTGTCTAATTTTTGCCAAGCTTTATCTGCTAATTCAGTTGCGAAATCATCCCACATATTTGTTGATATATTATTCTTTTCTTTCTTTGTCATTAATCCTTGTAAGTAGTTTTCTTGCAACTGTTCATCCTTTTCTTCCATTTTCTTTATCTCAGTATCCAAATCAAAGTCTACTTTACAATCTTCCATTGCGAATGAAAAGCCTAGATCTGTACAATATTTGAAACCTAATAGTTTCATACTATCCAAAATTTCAACTACATCACTAAGTTCTTTTGTATTTTTTACAAAATCTATAATCTTTTTTATTGATTTGATATTTACCTGTTCATTAATGTAAGGATAGTCTTCAGGAAGAATATTATTGAAAATAACTCTACCTACAGAGGTCTTCATTACTTCACCTCTTACTCTAACAACTATCTCTTCATCTATAGTAATATCTTCTCTTTCATAGGCCTTAATTGCTAAATCTGTAGTAGCAAAAATCTTTGGATTCTTTGATTCTATTAAATTGGTCATCATATAGAAACCTAGAAGCATATCTTTTGCAGGAGATGCTAACACTTGACCATTTGATATATTTACAATGTTCAAAGATGACATCATTTCTCTTTTTGCTTCCTCTATAGCTTCATCTGTAAGAAGAATATGTACTGCCATTTGGTCTCCATCGAAGTCTGCATTGAATGCTTTACATACTAATGGATGTATTCTAATTGCTTCTCCTTCAATTAACTTAGGATAGAATGCTTGTACACTATACTTATGTAATGTTGGCGCCCTATTTAGCAATACTGGTTTGTTACTAATTACTTCTTCTAAGATATCCCAAATTACATCTGACTCTTCTTCTACCATATCTTTTGCCATTCTTACATTAGGTGCTAATTCTCTGTCAAGAAGTTTGAAAAGCACAAAAGGTTTAAACATTTCCAAAGCAATAGACTTTGGTAAACCACATTGATCGAATTTTAGACTTGGATCTCCATCTATTACAGCTCTTCCTGAGTAATCTACTCTTTTTCCTAAAAGATTTTTTCTAAAAATACCTTTCTTTCCTCTTAAATCATCTGTTAGAGACTGATATGGTAATCTCTTACTATTCATCATTGCTTTAGATGGTCTGTGAGAGTTATCAATTAAAGCATCAACAGATTCTTGTAACATTCTCTTCTCATTCCTTAAGATAACATCTGGTGCACCTATCTCTATTAACTTTTTTAACCTATTGTTTCTATTGATTATTCTTCTGTACAAATCATTGAAATCTGAAGTTGCAAATTTACCTCCTGAAAGAGGGATAATTGGTCTTAACTCTGGTGGTAACACTGGTAATGTTCTTATTACCATCCAACTTGGTTTTATACCATTCTTGAGGAATCCTTCAAGATATTGAATCCTTCTTATTGTAGCAAGTTTCTTTTCACCTTTTTCTTTTTCTGCTCTAATTCTTAATTTAGGAATTTCACTTTCTAAATCTAATTCATCTAAAAGCTTCTCTATTGCTTCTGCACCCATCATTGCTTCAAAGAATACTAAATCTCTCTCTACGAGATCAGAATATTCATCTTCAGAAAGGACTGTTCCCACTGATAATTTGTCAATGATTTGATTAATTCTTACATAGAAGGAATCTATTTGTTCTTCTTTCTCTGCAAAATCTCTTCTTATTTTTGCTAAAGCCTGATTTCTTTTATGTTCTAATTGACTTACTTTGAAATCATTTCCTTTTTTCTTACTTTTCTTCTCTTCTTTCATTTCCAATTCAAACATTTCAGTAGATGCTTTTAGTTCTTCTTCTAGCTCAGCCTGAAGTGTTTTTACTTCTTCCTCTTTCAATTGTGTTGCTTTTGCTACTATTTCTTCTTTTCTGTCATTATCTACACTAACAACCATATATCTTGTGTAATACAATACAGAAAGAATCTTTTTGTGAGGGATATCCAAAACTATAGACATCTTATTTGGAATTCCGTATGCATACCAAACATGAGCAACTGGAATTGCCAATTCTATGTGTCCCATTCTTTCTCTTCTAACATCTTGAGTTGTTACTTCGACTCCACACTTATCACAAACTATCCCCTTATATCTAATTTTTTTATACTTTCCACAGTAACATTCATAGTTTTTAGTTGGACCAAAGATCTTCTCACAGAAGAGTCCATCTGGTTCTGCTCTAAATGTTCTGTAGTTTATGGTTTCAGCTTTTGTAACTTCTCCATATGACCAATCCAAAATTTGGCTTGGTGAAGCAAGGGTAAGTTTCAAAACGTCAAAGTCTCCTAATTTTGTTTTATTATTTCTCTTCATCTCCTAAAACCTCCTCTTCTTGATTTATTTTGTTTGAAATTAAATCGATATTTAAACAGAGTGCATTCAATTCTTTAACAAGTACCTTGAATGATTCTGGTATATTAACATTCTCTATTTTGTCACCATGGATGATGGATTTGTAAGCTGAAGCTCTACCTTTGATATCATCTGATTTTATTGTCAACATCTCTTGAAGTGCATATGGTGCACTATGTGATTCTAAGGCCCAGACTTCCATTTCTCCAAATCTCTGACCTCCCATTTGAGCTTTTCCTCCTAATGGTTGCTGAGATACTGCAGTATATGGTCCTGTTGCTCTAGCATGTACTTTTTCATCAGCAATGTGATGTAACTTCAAGACATATTTGATTCCAACAGTTATCTTCTTAGGGAATTTCTTTCCTGTTCTTCCATCATACAAATCTACTTTCTGAGATAGATCTCCTCCTTTTTTCTTAATTTCTTCCTTTAACCATTCTAAATTCTCTCCTTCAAATATTGGGAATGCTAATCTTTCATTTAACATTTTTGCATATCTTCCAAAATGAATCTCTTCTGCCTGTCCCATATTCATTCTCTTTAGGAATGTAGGGGTCAAGACTATATCTACAGTTTCACCATCTTCAGTAAATGGCATATCTTCTATTGGTCTTATGGCTGCAATTGTGTTTTTGTCTCCATGCCTTCCAGCTATTTTGTCTCCGAAACCAATCTTCTTTGTGTTAGCGACCCATACTTTAACCTGATGTAGAACACCTGGAGGTAATTTATCACCTTTGTCTGCCGAAAGCATTTGGCTTCTTACAACAATTCCTTCTTCTCCATGAGGTATTCTCATTGAGTTATCTCTAACATCACTTGCAGATTCACCAAATATTGCTCTTAACAATCTTTCCTCAGCTGTTAGCTCTTTCTCTCCTCTAGGAGCAACTACACCAACTAAGATGTCTCCAGATTTAACTCTAACGCCAGATCTAACTATTCCCATGTCATCTAATTTTTGTAAAACTCTATCATTAACATGAGGGATATCAGCAGTTATCACTTCAGGTCCTAATTCTGTATCTCTAATATCAACACTATGCTCTCTAATATGTATAGATGTTAAAAGATCATCTCTTACAATTCTTTCTGATATTATGACTGAATCTTCATAGTTGTATCCTTCGTAGAACATCAAAGCTGCTTTAA
Organism: uncultured Candidatus Saccharibacteria bacterium; assembly: GCA_964544555.1. Classification (GTDB taxonomy): domain Bacteria; phylum Patescibacteriota; class Dojkabacteria; order SC72; family SC72; genus UBA5232. The sequence continues at coordinate 50,261 of CAZJBF010000002.1, forward strand.
GATTTATACCTGCTGCAAATTCTCCATTTTCCATGCTAGGACCATCTACTAATACATCTCCTTTTTTGAATTTGTCTCCAGAATTTAATACTGGTTCCTGTGTAAATGATGTATTGTCATTACTTCTGTAGAAAGCTGTTAGAGGGTATTCTTTAATTCCGGATTTTTTGTAAGTAACAGACATTCTGTTTGCATCTGCATACATAACTTCTCCGTCTTCTTCAGCAAAAATTCCCCATGAAGATTGTCTAGCTACAACTTCTTCCATTCCTGTTCCTATGTATGGTGTTTCTTCTTTAATTAAAGGAACTGCCTGTCTTTGCTGGTTAGCACCTGTTAAAGCTCTCATTGCATCATT
>CAZJBF010000003.1:0-1461 GCA_964544555.1 uncultured Candidatus Saccharibacteria bacterium
GTACAACTAATACTTTTGTCTTGTGCAAAACTGAAAAAAAATCCATCGCTATATCTCCCAATATCATATTTCTCATAATAGTTCGTAAATATATGAGCACAATCTTCAACAATATATATTTTTCTATCTTCTTCTCTTTCTAAATTAACCCTATCTACTATATTTCTAATATTCTTTATATCGGAAACATTACCAAAAGTATGTTGAACTACTATTACTCTAGTTTTTAGATTGATCTTGTTCTTCAAATCAGAGATATCAATATTGAAAGTATCTTTCTCAATATCAACATAGATAGGTATAGAATTACACCAAAGAATAGGTGCTGATACTGCTACACATGTAAAACTTTGCGTTAAAACCTCATCATATGGCTTCAGATTTAATTGTTTTAGAAAAAAATATAAAGACTCTCTTCCCCTATTAAAAAGAAATATATCCTTTTGAGGGAATAGTTTTCTAAATTTCTCCATTAGTAAATTAAAAGAATTCTCTACTGGTATTCTTTTTTTCAATATATCATTAGCTAACAGAACATCTTCTTTTGTATTATTTGGTATAGAACCTATAAATATTCCCATATGCTATTTTTAATTAATATGTTCTCTCAAAATGACTATCTATATCACTCAAAGACATTTGCCATACTGCAGGTCTTCCATGAGGACAGCTGTATGGATTATCACACTCTTTAAGCTGTTTAATTATACTTAACATCTCTTCCTTCTCTAGCTTTTGTCCAGATCTTACACTCCCATGACAAGCTATAGTTGCTAATATATCATTTTTTCTTTTCTCAAATGTCTTTTTCAACAAAGATATCTCATCTTCAAGTGCAAATATTTCTAGAAATAGCTTCTCAAAATCTGACTCAGCATATTCAGCTGGAATAGTTTTCATCACTAAGAAATCTCCTTCTATATCGAATGAGAAGCCTAAACCATTGAAAAAGCTTTTACTCTCTTCTAAAAACAATATCTCTTCCTTACTAAACCTTATCCTTACAGGTACTAAAAGATTCTGCAAGTTCTGATTACCATCTTCCCTCTTAAGTAATCTTTCAAAATTAATTCTTTCTGCTGCTGCATGTTGGTCTACAACCCAAACAGTCTCATTAGTATACTCTGCTATGATATATTTATTAAAAATTTGAGAAACAGTTCGAATCTCATTTGATTCATTAACTACATTTTCCTTTACTGGACTATTCTTTAGTAATTCACTAGAGAAAAGTAAACTATCCTTTACAGAACTACTCTTAGATCCAAAATATATATTTCTTTGTTCATATTCATGATTTTGAGGATGATTTTTTTGAGAGTTAAATCTTTCTCTAATTGAAGCAAAATTATTTTTTAAATTATTATTACTAACAGAAGTTGGTTTTTCTTCTAAATAGCTTTTTTCCTCCTCTACATTTTTGTATGAAAGATTTTTCTCTAAAGTATGTCTTACAGCTTC
>CAZJBF010000003.1:1561-3829 GCA_964544555.1 uncultured Candidatus Saccharibacteria bacterium
TTGGATATATTAAGAAATATCGTTTTAACATTTCATATATCTTTCTAAATTCTGTACTTGCTGTTTTTAAATATTTTTTTCTTGCCGGTATATTGTAGAAAATATTCTCTACCTTTATTGTAGTACCTAATTCTTTTGCAGTTGTAACTACTTGAGAAATTCCATTCTCATCAAAAGAAATACTACTTGCTTTCTCCTCATCTATATATTTAGAATCGAGTTGTACCTTAGCTACAGAAGTTATTGTAGACAAAGCTTCACCTCTAAATCCCATACTAATTAATGAATTTAAGTCATCTATATCTTTTATCTTAGAGGTAGTGTGTGCTTCAAAAACTGAGGATATATTTTCTCTTGGTATTCCATATCCATTATCAGATACTTCTATAAGGTCTATTCCACCGTTCTTTACCTTTACAACTATTTTTGTAGAATCTGCATCTATGGAATTATCTACTAATTCTTTAACAACAGAAGATGGTCTTTCTATGACCTCTCCAGCAGCTATTTGGTTTACTACTTCAGGAGATAGCTTGTTTAATGTTTTGTAAATCATATCTCTATTCTAACATATTGGTATATTTGCTAGAATACTAGAATGCAACAATTCAAATTAAGCTCAACATACAAACCATCTACAGATCAAGAGAAAGTAATTAAACAAATTACAAATGGTATAGAGAGTTACGACAAACAGACGGTATTGGGTGTAACAGGTTCTGGTAAAACCTTCGTTATGGCAAATATCATAGATAGATTACAGAAACCTTCATTGATACTTTCACATAACAAGACATTGGCAGCACAATTGTATGAAGAGTTTAAAGAATTTTTTCCAGAGAATGCTGTAAAGTATTTCGTATCTTACTACGATTACTATCAACCAGAAGCATATATTCCATCAAAAGATTTGTACATTGAAAAAGAATCTGAGGTAAACAAAGCAATTGAAAACTTACGATTTGGAGCTATGAATGCAGCTCTCACAAGAAGAGATACTGTAGTTATAGCTTCGGTATCTTGTATCTACAACATTGGAGAGCCGGGAAATTATGAAAACAAAGCAATATCTTTCTACATTGGTCAAAATATTAATATTTCTGATACTGCTTTAGAGCTAGTATCAATGAGATATATTAGAGATACATATGATTTTACAAATGGTGTATTTAGAATATCTGGTGATATTATCGAGATATATCCTCCATATGAAGAATTTTCTTTTAGAATTGAATTGTTTGGAAATACTGTAGAGAGAATATCTAAAATACATCCGATATCTAAGCAGAAAATATCAGAAGAAAAAGAAATATTGATTTTTCCTGCAACTTCATTAGTATATTCCAAAGACATTATTGATTCTGCAGTAACAAGAATTCAGAATGATTTAGATCAAAGGGTATCATTTTTGAAAAATATTGGTAAGAATATGGAGGCGTACAGATTGGAACAAAAAACAAACTATGATATTGAAATGTTGAAAGAAGTTGGATATTGCAAGAGTATGGAAAATTACAGTATATATTTTGATGGTAGAAAAACTGGAGAACCTCCATACACATTGCTTGATTACTTTCCTGATGACTATCTCTTGTTTGTTGATGAATCGCATATAACTATTCCACAAGTTGGTGGTATGTACAATGGAGATAAGGTAAGAAAGGATAATTTGATTGAGTATGGTTTTAGACTACCTACGGCCAGAGATAATAGACCATTAAATTTCGAAGAATTTAGGAAGAAACAAGGTAAGACAGTATATTTTTCAGCGACACCATCGGAATGGGAGATACAAGACAGTAATAACCAAGTTGCACAACTTCTTACTAGACCTACTGGTCTCTTAGACCCTAGTGTAGAAGTAAGAAAAACAGAAGGACAGATTGATGATGTAATATCTGAAATATCTAAGAATGTAGAGAAAAAACAAAGAGTTTTGGTAACTACATTAACTAAAAGAATGGCAGAAGATTTAACTACTTTCTTAAGTGAGGTAGATATTAAGGTTCAGTATATCCACTCTGATATCGATACTGTTGAAAGAGTTGATATTTTAAGAAGTCTTAGACTTGGTGAATATGATGTAATCGTAGGAATTAACTTACTAAGAGAAGGTATTGATTTACCAGAAGTTTCATTAGTAATTATCCTGGATGCAGACAAGGAAGGCTTTCTTAGATCCAAAACAAGTTTGATTCAAACGATTGGAAGAGCTGCTAGACATGTAGAAGGTAGAGTTATTATGTATGCAGATAAGGTTACAGATAG
>CAZJBF010000003.1:3929-6926 GCA_964544555.1 uncultured Candidatus Saccharibacteria bacterium
GAAGTTACAGATAATATTAGTAAGACTTTAATAACTTTAAGAGATTCTGGTTATTAATTAATTTTATTTTTATTAAATATGTTGAAACTTTTATATTGGTTTCCTCGTTGTATTGCTATTTTATTCACTATATTTTTATCTTTATTTGCTCTTGATTCTTTTAGTCAGGAAAACTGGTTAATTGCTTTTTTAATCCATTTAATTCCTACATTTATATTAATATTCCTGACCATTATTTCTTGGAAGCATGAAATGATTGGAGGTATTTTGTTTGTTTTAGTAGGTATATTTATGATATTTTACTATGACAATGGTGTAATTCCATTACCTGTAATAATAGCAGGGGGATTATTCATGTTACATAGTTGTATGAAGAAGAGATTAATTAGTTAATTTAGAATTAAATGCATACCTTAGGAATACATTTGTCTCCATTCCTAGGGTATTGCCATACCTTAGGAATGTATGATAATATATTCCTATGTTAGATGAACAACAAAGACGAACAATTGAATTATTAAATCCATGGCATCAAAACAAGTCCATTGATTTAGGAATTAAAAGAAAAGAATACTTAAAAAGAATAACAAGTATTGTAGAGAATAGAAAACAAATTCTTTTCGTATTAGGATCTCGTAGAGTTGGAAAAACTATGATACTTTTCCAATATATTTATCAACAAATTAAAAATGGTATAAATCCGAAGAAGATTCTCTTTTTAAGTCTAGATAATACTAATTTACAAGGATTGAATCTTTATTCTTTCCTATCTCAATCAAAATATGAATATATTATTTTAGATGAGGTTCATTATTTTCCTAACTGGGCACAAATTTTAAAATCTTTATATGATTTACCAACATTTAACACAAAAATCATTTGTTCTGGATCTTCAAGCAAATTAATTGAAGATAACAAAGCATTTTTAACTGGTAGAAGTACATCTATTACTGTATATCCTCTTTCATTTGTTGAATTTAAAAGATTTAATAAAGATGAAAATCAATTAAAAGATTATTTGTATTTTGGTGGTTATCCTGAATATGTGCTTGAGAAGCAACCAAACTATTTAAATGAAGTTGCTAGGGATATTATAGAGAAAGATATATTAAAATTATATTCTTTAAAAAATAGTCAATATCTTTTTAATATTTGCCAAATATTAGCCAAACAAATAGGGTTTAAGGGTTCACCAAATAAAATAGCTAAGGTATTAGGATTGGATAACAAAACTGTTGTTAATTATATAGAATATTTAAGAGAAGTGAAATTAATTGATACCATATATCAATATTCTGATAGTTTGAATGAACGACTTTATTCTCCTAAAAAATACTATTTTAATGATCTTGGTATGCGAAATAGTTTCGCAGGTTTTGCAGATGTAGGCTCACTTGTTGAAAATGCTGTATACATAAAACTTTGCCAATTATTTAGTTCTGAAAATATATTCTATTTGACTGATTCTAGCTCTAATGAAATTGATTTTGTTATTAAGAATAAAAATGATGAATTAATTTTAGTTGAGTCTAAATATATAAATCTAATAGAAAGCGTATTTAATTCTTTAAGTAAGGCATTTGTAAATGATATTTATGGTAAAAATATAACTAAAAGAATAGTTGTAACTAATAATATAAACAAAAAGGAGATATTTAAAGGAGTTAATATTGAATTAATTGGGTTAGAAGAATTTTTAAATCAAGAATAAGTATTAAATATAATATACCTGTAATCCAATATTTAATTCTCTGCAAGCTAGTTGAATAGTCTGATAGTATGGATCAGGATCTTTTTCATTTATTTCTTTTACATAGAAATTAACTTTCTTAATTTCATAATTAACAAGCTGGAATTTGACTGTATCTTTCATCATATTTACTTCTTCTGGAAGTAATATCTTATCATACCAAGGTATAGGAGTTAGACTATGAATCAATCCGAATTTCCCAGATAAGAAGAATAATTCTTTTTTCTCCCTTAAAGCTATATCATGTACAATTTTAATCCTAGTACTTTTATACCTTTCTACAGCAGGGATTAGTTGTTGTGATAGATCTTTTTCCTTACAACAGCATGTCACAATAATATCCATAATGTATATTACATTATTATATATGGTTGCGGGACATGGACTCGAACCATGATTCTCGGCTTCAAAGGCCGGTGTCCTACCATTAGACGATCCCGCATCAATCTAGCCGAAATTATACTACATAAATATCATCTATGATATATTATAACCATATGCCATTATTCAAAAACAAACCTACTAAAAAAATCCAACATTCAAAAATATACATGCCTAAACAATCTTCTACTAGGAAAATTGTTAGAAACAAAAACAAATCAATATTCAGAAATAAATCTAAAGCAAAACAAAAAAGAAAAATAAATGTAAAAAAATATTCAAATATACTCCTCATATTCTTAATACCTACCATATTCATTCTTGTAATATTCTTTGCTATCAAACTAATTACAAACATAAGAAATACTGATAAAGACAAATATACTGCTGAAAATGTAATAGGATTAGAAAACGTACCAGCATATCCCAATTCTGAATTCATATTTAAAACAAACATAGAAGATACATCAGTAACCAATTTCATAAGCTCTGGGAATTCAGCATATAGAATACCATCAGGGGAAGATATAGAAGATGTATACGAATACTACTCTACAAAGCTAGTAGAACTAGGTTGGATATATATACAAACAGTACCTACAGCATCAGAAGAAATGAAAAGTGGAATGTATTGGACAAAAGAAGATCAAGGATTAAGAATATATTCTAAATTCAATGACGTATGGTATGAAGTAATAACCCAATCAGAGGCTATGAGTGGCCTCAGAACAAGAGTTGAAGAAGAAATAGCCAGAGAACTACTTCTCGTTGATGAAGACATGCAAGACCTACTACCTGATTTTCCATGGGTACTACAAATCCCTAAAGAATATGTAATATCATACAAATCTGCTAATCTAGAAAAT
>CAZJBF010000003.1:7026-26126 GCA_964544555.1 uncultured Candidatus Saccharibacteria bacterium
TGAATTTTTTGAAACTGTATTTACAAACATAAAACCACAAGATGATACTACTTATTAAAATATTCAAAAATCAATTTTGATATCCTCTTATTTTTCAAAATATCATTCAATTCATCTAATGATAACCTCTTAATATTATCTATACTCTTGTATTTTTTCATCAATCTTATTCTACTCTTCCTTCCTACTCCTGATATATTTGAAAGTTCAGACATTCTCTTCTGTTTCAATCTTGCTTTCCTATGATGCAATATGGCAAATCTATGAGCCTCATCACGCAAATCTATTAGTAACGATTTATTTAATATTTTTACAGATCTAACCTCATCTGTACTCCTATCCAAATACCAAAATTCATCCAACAATTTACCTCCTTTTCTCTTCAATCTTTTACCTTTAGATATACCTAGTAATGCAATATTTTGAGGAATAACATCCTTAACAACATTAAGCTGAGATTTACCTCCGTCTATTAAAACTATATCTGGATTGGAAATATATTTATCAATATTCTTAGAATCAAATCTTCTAGACAATGCCTCCCTCAACATTACAGGATCATTTGGAGTATCTATTGTTTTTATTTTGAATATCCTATATTCACTTGCCTTAATCTCTCCCTCTTGGGCAACAGTCATAGATGCATACGCCAATTCCCCTTGTATATTTGATATATCGTAACATTCAATCCTATTAAGTTTGTCTAAACCTAATTCTATTCTTAAATCATGAAAATTTTCTTTAAGAATCTTCCTTCTCCTCTCTACATAACTCTCTTCATTATCACCATATTCAAAATCTATCTTCTCTCCAAGATACTTTAAATCTCTAATCCTATCTCTTAGCAATGCTGCTCTCTCATACTTTCTTTCTTTAGAATAATCATTCATTTCTTTCTCCAATTTAGATAATTGACCTCTCTTCCTTCCTTTCAAAAATTTAATTATTTCATTAATATTTTCCCTATACTTTTCTTTAGAAATATGACCTTGATATGGGCCTGGACACATACCCAAATGAAAGTACATACATTCTTTACTACTCGCTTTCTTACATGTACAAAATGGATACAACTTACGAAGATATGTAAAAACTCTTTTAATGGACAGACCACTTGGATATGGACCAAACAACTGACCTCTTTTTAATTCTAAGAAAGAAATTTTTCTTACAATTCTTACAGTTGGGAAATCATCACTAGTAGATATATATATCCAAGAATATGATTTATCATCTTTTTTTTCGCTATTATATTTGGGATTGTATTCTTTAATTAAAGCAGATTCTAAAACCAATGACTCAATCTCGTTATTTGTTTTAACAACTTCTACTTTATCTATGTATGGAATCATCTGTTTTACGTAAGGTCGATCAAATAGAGTATCTGTAAAATATGACTTTACCCTATTACGCAAATTGATAGCTTTACCTATATACAGAATAGTTCCATCTCTATTGTAAAATTTATACACACCAGGTGTAATTGGTAAAAAATCTAAATCTTTTATATTCATACTGTATTATATCAACTTTGGAAACGCCTCTTCCATTTTTCTGCTATTTCATCAACCAATATTGTTTTGTTTAATACAACATTCTTAGTAGACACTCCATCATCTACAACTATTCTAACTAAGGTATCTCCTTTAGAATTCTTTATGAACTCTTTAAGCTCCGCTACTTCTTCTTCTGAATGTTCAGTAGTTATTTTGAATGTAACACCATCAAATTTAGAAGAATGTTTTTTTTCATCAACATATTTAGCTTTCTGAATTACGACACTTTTTTCACCATCTCTAATGTTTAATCTACCAACTATTAACATTGGAATATTTTCCTTCAGAGAATCTTTAAGTTCTTGATATACTCTAGGAAATACCACAGCATCTGTTCTCCCTGTTTTATCTTCTATACTGAGAAATGCCATTATTTCTCCTTTCTTAGTAGTAATTTTTCTAATTTTTGTAACCATAGCTCCAAGGACAAGAATTTCATCATTCTTTTTGTTCTCTAAAGCATCTTCTAACGATATTACATTTCTGCTTTCAAAAAACTCCTTAAGACCATCTAAAGGATGACTCGTGAAATATATTCCTAGTAAATCTTTTTCCCATTGTAACATTTCACTTCTATCTGCTTTTTCATCTACTACTAATGGGGTTTGTACTATATCATTCTTAAGATCTCCGCCTTCAAGAGAAAAGAAATCAAATTGACCAATATTTTCAGATTTCTTTCTACTCTTTTCTTTGTCATATACTAAAGGAAAAGTCTTCAAGAGAGCTATCCTATCTCCAAAAGAATCCATAGTTCCAGACATAATTAGGTATTCTGTAGCTTTTTTAGTTACTACATCAAAAAGTCTGTGTACAAAATCATCTAGGTGTAAATATTTTCCATTTTTTTTTCTCTCTTCCTCTACAGCCTTTACCAATTCATCTCCAACATTCTTTATACCTCCTAGACCAAATCGTATACCTTTTTCACCTTCTGTTTTAAAGTAGTAACCACTTTCATTGATATCAGGAGGTAATACTTTAATCCCTAATCTTTCACATTCTTGTAAATCTATGATGACTCTGTCAAATTTTTCTAGATCACCTTCTAGTAAGGCTGCCATATATTCCAAAGGATAGTGGGCTTTCAAATATGCAGTTCTGTAGGCTATGGTTGCATATGATGCACTATGTGCTTTGTTAAAACCATAGTTAGCAAATTGTATTAATTTGTCCCAAAGTTTTTCAACACCTTCTTTCTCAAATCCTTGTTTTAAAGCCCCATCTAAAAACATAGGCTTTTCTGCTTCCATTACCTCTACTTTCTTCTTACCCATAGCTCTTCGAAGAATATCTGCTTTTCCAAGAGAGTACCCTGCAACTATCTGAGCTATTTTCATAACTTGTTCCTGATATGTAATAACACCCTTTGTAATTGAAAGTACAGGTTCTAACTCAGCAAACATATAGTCTGGTTCTTGTTTACCTTCCTTTACTGCCACATACTCAGAAATATATTGCATAGGGCCAGGTCTGTAGGCAGCTAGTATATAGCAGATGTCTTCCAATGTTTCTGGCTTTAGTGCTTTTATCGTTCTCTTCATTCCTTCACTTTCCAATTGAAATATACCTACTGTATTTCCTGATTTAAGAAGTTCAAATGTTTCCTTATCCTTGTAGTCAATTTTATTTAGATTTACTATCTCTCCTCTGTTTCTTTTAATCTTTTTTAATGAAGCACCTAAGATATTCAAATTTCTTAGACCGAGGAAATCATATTTCATTAAACCAAGAGGTTCAATATCAAACATTTCATACTGAGTCATACCAATACCACCTCCATGGGAATCCCTTTGTATTGGACAATATTCTGTAACAGGTTTAGGAGTAATTAATATACCACATGCATGAGTTGATACACCTCTACATAGGCCAGATACTTTTCTAACTATTTCTGCTAAATGCAAAGTATCTTCAGAAGAATTAATTATTTCTGCGAATTCAGGATTATGTTCAATCATATAGTCTAGGCTCTTAGCTTTACCAAATACTATCTCTACCATCTTTGAAAGAGCATTGGCTGTTTGTAGATCAACTCCAATTACTCGAGCAACATCTCTGATTGCTTGCCTTGTCTGTAGTTTACTAAATGTACCAATCTGTTTTACATTATCTATACCATACTTATTTATTGTGTACTGTATAACCTCATCTCTCCTTTTATCCGCAATATCAATATCAAAATCTGGAGGACTAGGTCTTTCAGGATTCAAGAATCTTTCAAAATACAATTCCCATGATATTGGTTCAATATCTGTAATATCTGCTAAATATGCAACTGCAGATCCACAACCAGAACCTCGTATACCAACTACAATATCATTTTCTCTACAGAATTTAATAAAATCTCTAACAATCAAAAAATAGTCATCATATCCTTTCTGATGAATAATACCTAGTTCATAGTCTATCCTTTCCTCCAATTCTTTAGTTAATTTCCCATATTTAGAATCTACTCTTTCATATACCAATTCTCTTAAATATTCTTGAGATGTTTTCCCTGCAGGTAAATCTAGATAAGGGGCTTCAACTCTTTCAAATGAAATACCGTAATCTTCAATCATATCTGATATCTTCTGAGTATTTTCTACAGCTTCCGGTATATCTTTGAACAACTCTACCATCTCATCATTTGTCTTTACATAAAATTCATTAGTAGGCATTCTTCTTCTTTTAGGATCATCCATAGTGTAACCATCACTAATACACCAAAGAATTTCTTGAATCTCTGCATCCTCTTTATTTAGATAATGACAATCACAAGTAGCAACCAATGGTAGATTTAACTCTTTAGATATTTTGATTAATCCTTCATTAACTATATTCTGCTCTTCCATCCCATTCCTCTGTAATTCTACATAGAAATTATCCTTAAATATCTTAGAATATTTAATAGCATTACTCTTAGCTTCTTCGTAGTTATTTTTCAAAATTGGATTAGCCAATGGACCAGCTAAACATGCAGATAGCGCTATTATTCCTGAGGTATATTTTGAGAGCGTCTGAAAATCCACTCTAGGTCTGTAGTAAAAACCTTCCATATGTGCCAAAGATACAATCTTTATGAGATTTTTGTATCCTTCAAAATTCTTTGCTAAAAGTACAAGATGATAGTAGTTGTTATCTACACCAAATTCTTTGTCATTCATACTTCTAGGAGCTATATATATCTCACACCCAAGTATAGGTTTAAGACCAGCAGCTTTCATATATGAATAGAATTTATACACTCCATACATACTTCCATGATCAGTAATGGCACATGAAGTCATTCCATTCTCTTGTAATTTTGCTATTAAGTCAGAAATTCTAGTAGTAGCATCTAGTAAAGAATACTCTGTATGTAAATGTAAATGAGTAAACATAGCAATTATTGTTAGCAATTTGATATACTAAATTATTATGACAGATACAAAGGATAAAAGTCCAAAAGATTCATTAAGAGAAAGAATGTTTGGCTCTAGTATTCTTAGAGTAGCAATATTCCTCTTCCTCCTATCTCTTTTCAACGCTTTTCTTTCTCCTAAACTAGAAAAAGGTATTATACAAAATGTATCTAGATTATACAGAGAAAATTCATTCTCTGAAATAAATTCGTTATCCCCTATTTTCAACATATATGTATATGCTGAAGACTATGATCTATCAACATACAATAGTGCGGAAGATTCATATTCTAAAACAAAATTTTTTACGATAGATCCAAGAGTATTAGCATTAAACAAATTTCTAGAAGATTACCACTCCCCAATGTCTAAATATGCTTCAACATTTGTAAAAGAAGCTGATGAGTATGGATTAGACTGGAGATTACTTGCTTCAATTTCAGGTGTAGAATCTGCATTCGGTAATTTAATTCCAGAAAATTCTAACAACGGATGGGGATGGAGAGGTATCAATGGTAATGAAGCTGGATGGAGTATGTTTTCAAGTTGGCAAGAAGCCATATCACACATCACACAAAGATTAGCTGAAGGGTATGGGACTGATCTAACTCCTTTTGATATAGAGCCAACATATTGCCCTCCTTGTGCCCAAAATCCAGAACATGCATGGGCAAATGGTGTAACTAATTATATGAATCAGTTAGAATATTACGTAAATAATTTAAATGAAGTATAACTATGATTAAATTAATAATTCGTCTCGCATACATTCTCTCTATGTGCATACAAGGTTTAATACTCACTAGAATAGTACTAATAGTAATTAATGCTAATACTGAGAATACTTTCGCAAGCTGGGCTATCCATTTCAGTGATATATTTGTATCACCATTTAATGGAATAGTCGATAATATTCTAGAAATTAATGGAATACAGATTCCACTAGTTCTACCTGCTGCACTATTAATATATATTGTTGCATCATTTGTTCTTTCTGAATTACTAAAAACATTTGCTAAAGAATAAGATAGCAATATGATATAATGCAGATATGGTTAAAATAGACTTGAAGAATATTTCTGGACTGCCAATCGTATACGAAAATGATGAACTTTTTTTAAAGGACTTCAATTTTAAAGAAAAGGTAAATGTTACCATTGAAGATATTAGGGAACAGCTTTTGAACAAAAATCTCGATTGTCCTGATATTTTTTACACTGTGTACAAATGGATTGATTTCAATTCAATATTTCAATCAAAACAAATTAGAATTAATATCTATGCTCTAAAAGCAAACCTAGCTGGAATAGAATATGTAAAAACTAAAGTAACTAGATGCAAAAACTACCCTAGAATAATTGAACTACTTTACGGCACATCTACCATATTGATTCAAAAATACAAATCTCCAAGAGATAATAGAACAGTAAAGATATTGGCTAAAAAAGGTCAGAAAATAATTATTCCTGCTGATTATGATTTTGTTGCAATAAATACAAGACAAAATTCTACATTAATATTCGCAGAATATTCCTTTTCTAAAGCTATTTCACGAATCGTCCTTGATGATAATAGTGGCATGTCCTATTATATTATTAGAAAAAATGCTAAGCAGGAAATAGTAAGAAATCCTAATTACAAGATTGTTAACAAACCAGAAAAAGTTAATATGGAAAAAATTATTACTACTTACGGGATTACCCCTAAGACACCTGTAGTAAAACAACTTTTGAGAAAATATGAAAAATTTGATTGGTTATTTAAACAAAATTCTGTATCTCTGTAGTCTAGTACTCTTCATATTACCAATCAAAATTGTTTTTGCTGATAACGATTTCACTGTATACACAAATTTTCAGCACACTATTTCAGAAAATACCATTAATACAGAAGCCATATTGCAAATACGTAGTGATACTACAAAGGTACTCTCATATTACACAGCCTCTATACCTGAAAAGAATTTGGATGTTGAATGTTACTATGTATTAAACAATGAGAAAATTGACTGCACAATTTATCACAGAGGATCTACCACTGATGTATTACTAGATTTAGATAATGCAATAGTAAAAAAAGATACACCAGTTGAAGTAAAATTAGTATACACAACTACCACAGATATCAAAAATTCATATAATATATCTTCTAAAATATTAGATTCAACTACAAATAATGTTTCTATACTATACCCACAAAGTAAAGGTGAACCATTATGGACATCTGAACCGATACAAGATTTAAAAATATCTAATGATCAATATCAGATATATATTAATCAACCAGTTCATTCAGAAATATCAATACTCCTAGGCCAAGAAATTGGATACAAATTTTCAGTAAGTAGAGTTTTTTCAAATACGGGAAATGATGAGACTCAAACATTTGAGCTAGTAATACCTCCAGATACACAATCTCAAAGTATCATATGGGAAGATATATCACCTTTACCAAATTCTTCTACTACTGATGAAGATGGTAACTATATTTTTAAATATCTTGTTTCAGCAGGACAAACTATAGATTGTAAAATTACTGGTTATATAAAAAAACAGACTTCAATACTACAAGAAGGAGAAAATTCTACATATCTAATCAAAGAGACGGGATATTGGAATATTACAGATACTGCAGAAAAGAAAAGGGTTGTATCATATCTTAAGGAAAAAGGATTAGAAATTGAATCAGATTTTGACAGTGTAGAACAATTGAAAGTAGAAGAGAAGGAACTTTTCTACAAATATATCTATCAATATGTAATAGATAGATTAAATTTTCCCTCCGAAATTACTTTAGGTATAGATAATAATGTAAGGCTTGGAGCAAACTCAGTAATTCAGACACCCAATAACGCAACATCTCAGGATTATGCTGATTTCTATATTGCCCTTTTAAGAAAATTTGAAGTACCAAGCAGATTAGTAATTGGCTATGTATCAAACATTTCAGGTTATGCTTCTGATGGCTTCTATAATTACTGGGTCGAATATTTTGACGAATCATCAAACCAATGGGTATCGGCTGATCCTTTTTTAGAGGAGTATTTTGGACATACACTTTTTGGGAGTGATTTCTATGATCATATTGTTATATTAAGAAGAGGAAAATCTCCACTTTCTCCAACCATAACTTTCTATAATCAAAATGATTTTACAATTACTTTAGATAGTAATTCTTCATTGGAAGAGAATTTTAATGTAGAATCAGAATTAGTATTTGATGAATACAATATAACTCACAAATATAGTATAGGATATATATATATTTCAAATACTGGAAATACAGCAATAACAGGATTTTCTACTTCTCAATCAAATATTAATAATATTAGTAAATATATAGATCCTGTTAGTAATTCATCTTCACAAATTATTTTACCTAAACAAAATACCACTATACAGCTTAATATTCCATTTGAAGAGATAGTATCTACTAATCTTTTTGTAAATATTAAATATACTAATTTTAATGGATTAGAAAAAGAAAATATTTTAGAAACTATCCTTCCTAGTGGTATTTCTACTCAAATGAAAGTATTAAGTAAAATAATTTCCATTACAATTTTTTCTGTTGGGATAGTTTTGGTATACTTGATATTAACAAAGATTATCAAAAAGAAAAATGAATAATACATTATTAATAACAATATTTATCCTAATTCTAATTACTATTCTTTTCATACTAGTTTCAATAAATCAGAAAAAGGTTAGTAAAATTAGAACTAAGAAAATATTAAAAAGATTAGAAGAATTGAATATGGGAGTTGTTAGTAATGAGCTCTCAATAAGGAGAGATTCAATTATTAAATTGGATAATCTTCTTTCTAAATCTTTGCAATATTATTACAATAATAGTCTTCTGTGTGGAGATAATTTGAAGAATGCTAAAAATATTTTTAAAAAGAAGGAATATAATAATCTATGGGAAGCACATAAGGTAAGAAATAAAATAGTTCATGATGATTATGAAGTATCTGCAGAAGAAGCAAAAGTGGTATATAATACATATAAAATAAGTATATTGAAAATATTAAGATGAAAAAACAATTAGTTCTAACATATATATTTGTATTACTTCTTTCATTAGTACAACCTTTAAACACTGCCTTTGCAGATGGAGGAGAAGAAACTACAGAGATTACAGAAACAGAGGAGACAACAACTGTAGAGGAGGATGTTGAGGAAGAAATAACTGTTATTGATGATAATCAAACTAAAGTTACTACAAAATATTTTGATTTGTTACTAATTAAAAAGAGTCAATCAGCATTTGGTGGATATGTTCCATATGAGTTACAGATTACTCCTCATTTGAATTCAGAAAAGACACAAATACTTTGGTATGCTCCTTCTACTATGAAGGTAACACCTAAACATAAAGAATTTATTAATATGAAAGAAGGTGTTACATATACTGTAAAGGCTAATGTCAAAGCTTTAAGAGAAGGTACATACGAGATTACAGCATCGGTAATTGCTTGGAAATATGATACTAACTATACAAATACTATACATGATACTCTTGTTTTCAATTCTTCTCTCCTTTCTCAGCCTGTGAGTACACAGTATGTATTGCTAACTATAGTTAAATTTATCCTAATAGTAGCTATATTTGCAGTAGTTTGTATCTTGATTGTAAAACTTTCAAAGAAATATTCTAGAAAAGCAAAAGATTGGTTAACACCTCCTTACTAATCCTCTAAGAAGAAGGAAACTGTTTTGTTTAACTCTTTGCAGATCTTTAGTAGATTACCTACAGGAGGATATACTTTTCCTTTTTCATACATACTAATGGATTTGTCAGATAACCCTACTCTTATCCCAAGTAGTCTCTGCGAATATCCTTTTTCTTCTCTAGCAGTTTTAAGTCTTTGAGCAAATATTTTTGTATTCATATATTTTTTCCAAAAAATAAATTCAATATTCTTTCTAATAGTGTGTAGTCATTGAATGATTTCTTAGAATAACTACTATAGTACTTCTTATCTGTATTATTCTGTTTATCCAGAAGCTCTTTATCTGTAACATATGGAACATTTTGTTTCTCTCTTAACTTTTTTATCTCATTATTCTTCTCATTTAGTAGCTTCTGCATCTCTTCCAATTCCTTACTTTTGTCATCTAATACTGTTCTTAGTTTTAGTATGGAATTTTCAGATAACTTATTCATTTTTTCTAATTCTGGATACTTGATACCTCTCGATATTGTTTCCTTATGTTCATCACTACTTAAAAGACTTTTAACTATTTCTCCCTTTTTAATGATACTGTATTTGTAATATGATAGTTCTCTACTTGATGGTTCTCTTCCAAGAACTAGAAAAAATATTTCTTTCAATTCTTTCTCCTTATCTTCATTACTTGGAATATTGTACATTGTTGATGAGCGAGATCCTCCTCCTTTAGCATAGTCATCTGTGCTATCACCTTTATCCCACATTGGTACATCAACATTTTTCATATCTTGATTATATTACAAATTGTGGATAATTCATATATTGTATAATTCTATCTTAGGAAGATAGTTAGAATATTTCATCAAAATAGGAATATATCATTACTATTTCTTAATTTTTTCTATATCATCTACCGTTATCCACGCAGACATACTACCAAACCCTGTTTTGTCGATTTCAAATGGTTCGACCTGCATTACACCCTTTAAAAAAATCAACATGCAGTAGTTTTTATCTTTAAACCTTTCGTAATAGTCGTCAATTTTATCTGCTGATATGCCATCTTCTCTACCGTAACGATTTAGAATTTCTGATACCTTGCCAGGAGTGAGCTTATCAAATTGCAAAACATGATCAACTCTTGCACATAATTTTACTGGAAATCCAGTATCTTTGAAATAAATGACGTCATTTTCTTCAATATTATCCCAAGGTCGGTAGCGGTTTTGATACCATCTTGATTCAATTTTCTTTTCACCTGTTAGTATTTTGTCTGTCAAACCCCAAGATTTACGCATTATTGCTACATGAGTCCTGTTCATTATTTTATTTGTCAAGTAACTCTATGTACATTTCTGTACGTTATTCTCATCTGGAGCGGGGGACGGGGCTCGAACCCGCAACCCTCTGTTTGGAAAACAGACATTCTAACCATTGAACTACCCCCGCAGTAGTATAATTTAATATATACTAAGAGCCAGTAACTTCCTCTGTTTCAGGTTTCTCTTCTACAATTACATCTTCAACATTCCCAATAACTTCTTCTACAGGAACATCCTCTTCATCTGTTAGAAATATATCCTTAACTCCATTAATCTTCAATGCTCTTCTTCCAACCCTATCTCTCAAATAGAAAAGTTTAGCCTTCTTTACAGAACCTCTCTTTACAACCTCAATCTTTTCTAAAATTGGTGAATACAAAGGAACAATCTTCTCTACACCAATACCATATGATATTTTTCTAACTACAATATTCCTGTTCAAACCAGATCCTTTCATAGATATAACTACACCCTTAAATTGCTGCACCCTTTCCTTCTTCTTACTCTCCTTAATCCTAATATACAATTTAACACTATCACCTACCTTAACATCAGGTCTCTTTTTGCAACTATCCCCTTCTATTTTCTTAATAATATTTGTATCCATAATATATACTTAAATCATTTAATTTTTAATTTCAGTTGTGATTATAGAATAAATTTCAAAAATATGCCACAATATATAAAATACTACCCATGAGAACAAAACAAAAAGTACTATTAATAATATTAGACGGACTAGGAGCAGCACCAAAAGCTAGTGGTAACGCCGTAGTTATGGCTGATCCTAAAAATCTTTCAACATTTTGGAACATATTCCCTCACACATATTTACTAGCTTCAGGAGAATCAGTTGGACTTCCTAAAAATATAAAAGGAAATAGTGAAGTCGGACATCTAAATTTAGGAGCTGGTAGAACAGTAAGTCAAAATTTACCAAGAATAAACACTGCAATAGAAAAAGGATTAATTTACAAAAATGATACCTTAAAAGAAGCATATGCTCATGCTATGAAATTTGGAGGACGAGTACATCTAGTAGGCCTAATAGGTGATGGATCAGTACATTCACACTCTGATCACTTTAAAGCTATAATAGATTTCTTTTCTAAATTAAATTTCCCCAATGAACTATTCATACACGCATTCACAGATGGAAGAGACACACCAACTAATGTAGCTTTAAACTACTTAACAGATATTGATAAATACTGTTTTGAGAGAGGATTAGGCAAAATAGGTACATTCATTGGAAGATACTATGCTATGGATAGAAACAAAAAATGGGATAGAACACAAAGAGCATATTACCTACTAACACAAAATTTTGGAGAAAAATATTCTACATATCAAAGAGCCATAGAATCATACTATGCTAGAGGACTAACCGATGAATTTCTAGAACCAACAGTTTTGTGTGAGAGTAAAATACTCCCTAATGATACCGTCATATTGGTGAATTTTAGACCAGATAGAATGATACAACTAACAGAGACATTAATATCTGATAACTTTAACGAATTTAATAGAGAAAAGATATCAAATTTGTTTGTAGCTAGTATGGTCGAATATGGAAAGAATTTCCCTCCTAAGGTCATATTTCCAAAACAATATATTAATTTAACACTAGGGAAAATAATTGAATCATCTGGATTAAAACAATTAAGAATTTCTGAGACTGAAAAATTCCCCCATATTACATATTTTTTCAATGGAGGAATATCTACTCCATATGAGAAAGAAGATAGGATAATAATACCATCACCTAGAGTCGCTACATACGATATAAAGCCCGAAATGAGTGCACTTGATATAACCACAGCTTTGGTACAAAGAATATCAACTCAAATATATGATTTTATATTGGTCAATTTTGCAAATGCTGATATGGTAGGTCATACAGGAAATTTAGAAGCAGGTATAAAGGCAGTACAAGTCATAGATCAATGTGTACATACATTAGTAAGAGAATTTACTTCTTACGGAGGAGCAGTAATAATAACTGCCGATCATGGTAATGCAGAAGAAATGATAAATTTAACGACAAACAAAATAGATACAGAACATTCATTAAACCCAGTACCATTCATACTTGCAGGTACACCCATAACTACAAGAAGTTTACCATATGGCTCATTGAAAGATGTTGCTCCTACTATATTAGAACTAATGGGTATTCCTAAACCTAGCGATATGACCGGAAATTCCTTAATAAGGACTATTTAATTTCCTTTTTTTCTAATATCTCTAATTCCTTTAACTATATACAAAGCTAAAAGAATCAAAATTATTACAATTACTGCTTTTTCATATTTACTAATATACACTGAAACTACATCCCATTTTTCACCTAGAAAATATCCTGCAGTAGCCAATAGTGATGACCATACTGCTGTACCTAACAAGGTATACAATGTAAACACACCAAAATTCATCTTAGATGCACCTGCTGGAAAAGATATAACTGTACGAATAATTGGTACTACTCTTCCAAACAACACAAAAATGTTTCCATGTTTTTCAAAAACCCCATATCCTTTATTTAAGTTATCTTTTGATATGAAGAGATATTTACCATATTTATCTAAAAGATCATACACTTTCTTTTCACCTAGATACCCCACAAAGTAAAAAGGCAAAGTACCTAGATACGCTGCTATGGTTGCAACTATGACAACAACATATATATTTAAGCTTCCATTAGAAGCTACAAATCCAGAAAATGGAAGAATTATTTCACTAGGTATTGGTGCAAAGAAACTCTCTATGAACATGGATAGAGCTACACCAATATATCCAAAAGATTCAATAATATTTACAAGCCAATCAACAAAAGAAGTAATCATAGAAAGATATTTTTATGTTAAATAGATGAATCAAGATGCATAACTATACTATTTCCAATAGTAACATTATTTGTCTCACTAAAATTAGCATTTACCTCTAAAGCATATTTATACATTGTAGAAGAAGATATAGATGGGCAATAGCTATCAGTACATGGTGCATTATTATCCTTAATATCTACTATGAATCCTTCAGCATCTACAAATATTATATCTAAAGATAGGAACATTTCTTTCATCCAAAATGGAGTACTTACTCTTTCATCAAATATAAATAACATACCTTCATATGTACCTAGATATTTTCTATTAGATAGTCCAGTACTTCTTTCTAATTCACTATCAGCAACATCTACATCTACAGTTACTATATCTCCCTTTGAGTTATATATTTCAACATAATTATTTAAGTCTCCTCCATTGTTTGAACTATAGTTATTTGATGTTTCTTCTTGTACAGCAGAATCATCTATTATTTTTACATCAAGTAAATGAAATTTGTCTTGAACCTTCCAGAATATAACAACAAATAAAGCAATTGTTATGAGGAATTTAATTTGGTTATTCATATAATTAATATAATAATAATTATATCAATTAAGTTCAAGAGATTAACAGAAAAGAAAATTATAATCTTACAAACAAGCCTAATAAAAACCCTATAGTCTTGTATATTTATCTTAAATTAAATATAATCCAACTTGTTCATTAAAAAGAGAAACATAAAGAAAGAAGGATTAATTCAATGAAAAAAATATGTGTATTTTTGCTACTTGTAGCTTTTTTTGTTCTCACTTTCGTTCCAGTCTCTGCTAAGCCTGCTCCTGACGATATTCCTAGATGTAAAAACGGAGAAAGACCGGAATGTCACATATTACCTTCATATCCAGGAATACTTTGGTGTGAATGTCCTGAAGTATTAAAAGAAGGTAATGAGACTCCATATGAAGTTCCTATACCATTCATATTAGCAAGAGATGGTGGATATGAAAGTGATTACACTTTTGAAGAGATAATGAATCCACAAAATGGTACTCTCTTTGAAATATGGTCACTAAGAGATACACCTAATTGGGTATGGGATAATGGAATATATGAAGATAAAGAACTTGAAAAAAAACAAGTCCATTATTTCACATGTGATGTAGAGTTCAGTGTAGTTTGCAATTCAACAGAGCTATTACATCCAGAATTAAGAAATGGAGTGTATTTTCTAGCAATAGACTATACAAAATATCCAGGTGATGGATGTTACCCTATCGCAGGAAATGGAGAAAGATTTTCAGAAGATATAGCAGATAAGTTTGTACTTAGTACAAACAATATTAATTATCAACGTATCTTTTCTGGTCAAGGTGATCCATTATTGAAAAAATAGTCTTTACTTTTTTATTTCTTTTGTATATGATCTGCATAACCATTCTCAACACTTAGAGAAAGGAGGTTTGAAAAGTTCTTTAAAAAAAGAGAAGAATGAATATTTTAATATTCATAAAATATCTGCATTGCAAAATGAGATAAAGATTATCTTTACCAAAGATATACCATCCCATTATTGCAAAAATAAAGAAGGAAATAACCCTATTGAGATTTTATCTTCACATATGGGTTTGTACCCTTTTCTAGCGATTATCTTCTCTTCATAAAAAAGGATGCCTATTCTGGCCAATAACTAAATAGACATCCTTTTCTTATCTTTAAAAAACAATCCTCATTTTAAATATAATTATTATTAATATTTGCTTCTCAAAAACTTTTGATATATACTTACGCTTCGTAAGATAAACATCTTAAAAAATACATGCAAACCTTTAAAAAGTACCTCAATCCTTTGTACAAGGATCTTGTGAGAGTTGCAGATTTCTCTAAAGTAAAAACAGCAACCAAACTAGAAGAAGAAGAATATCCTCATTTAGAGAAAGTAACAAAAATAACTAAATCAAAAATTGATTTTCTTTTACCTACACTAGATAAACTTGAAAAAGAATTAGAAGATCAAATACAACAAATAGAGGCCGAAAGTGATTTAGACTCTAAAAAAGAAGCAAAAGGAGTATATAACAAGATACTATCTGAAATTGAAATACTCATTGCTAGAATAAATAATGAACTAATAGCTCTTGATTCTCCATATTTTGGAAAAATACTCTTCAAACCTGAAGATTCAAGAACAAATAACCCATTAGTTCTGTATATTGGGAAATTTGTATTAATGGATAATGAAACACATATACCCTTAATAACTGATTGGAGATCCCCTATCGCAAATATCTACTACCAAAATTCAGGACCTAAAAAAAATGTTTCCTTTTTTGCTCCAGTAGGAGAAAGAAAAGGAGAACTAATACAAAAAAGACAATTCCAAATATCAAGAGCAAGAATTAAAGGCATATATGATGCTAAATCCGGTAATGTTGCCGCCGATGAATTCCTTCTAGTACAACTACAAGACAGACTTGGAAAAAAGCTTCAAGATATTGTATCTACAATTCAAGCACAACAAAATGAAATAATTAGAGGAGAATTACACAAACCAATACTAATACAAGGAGTAGCAGGTAGTGGTAAGACAACTATACTTTTACATAGGCTAGCATATGTCCTCTATACATACAAAGAACAAATATCTTCAAATAGATCACTAATCATAGCACCAAATCAAATGTTCATAGACTATGTATCTGATGTCCTTCCAAATCTAGGAGTATCAAAAGTAGATACTCAAACATACCTCTTTTGGGGTAAAAAAACTCTAGGATGGGATAACTACTTCACTCTTTCTAATCAACCTGAAGATTTAGATATTAAGGAATTTAAAGGTTCTATGGAATTTCTAGATATATTGGATAGATATTTGGAAAAATTTGAAGAAGATATTTTAGAAAATATACCCTACTCTGGCAAAAGTTTAATTGCTAAAAGATATTACCAATTAAAAGAACAATTCTCAGATATAGATATGGCAGAAAGATTAGAATTAGCTACAGGATATGCATTTGCACAAAAGCAATACAATAACGCAGCTAATTACAAACCTTGGGAAAACTATATAGATCAAGAAACAATTAAAAATGATATCCTTAAATATCTAAAGAAACATTGTAATATATTTTCTCTTTACAAAAATCTTTTCAAAACTGATTTAGTTACAAAAGATACTGCAAAATATTCCTTAAAAGGTCTAACAGCTGAAGGTAGAATACACAATTACAGAATTGAAGATTTAGCACCAATGGTATATCTCAACTTAAAGATAAATGGTATTAAGATCCATGAAAGAGACTATGTAATGATTGATGAAGCTCAAGATATGAGCTACATACAGCTTGCAACATTAATAAATATATCGAAGAATGGTAATTTAACAATAGCTGGAGACTTAGCACAATCAATAATCCCACCATTTTACATAAAAGACTGGGACAAAGTTTTGGAATTAGTTAAGAGATTCTCAGGCAAAGATGCTGCATATTGTCAGCTTCAAAGATGCTATAGAACTACTGTAGAGATTGTCGAATTTGCGAACAGCATTTTTAAAAATAAATTTCCAAAATCATACAAATTACCAGAAGCTGTATTAAGACATGGTGACGAAGTAAAAACACTTGAATACAATAGTGATATCAAAGATTTAAATAGTAATGAATTTAGAGAGTTAGTATCAGTCATAAAAGAGCAGTTTGAGAAAGGAGCAGTAACTTGCGCATTACTTTGCAGAGATAGAAATCATGCAAATTCCATATATTCTTCACTAAAAGAATATGAAGAAATAATTGGAAGAAAAATTGTCAGTTATACTGAAAATGACTATCAAAATGGCTTACTCATACTACCAATAGAGAATGCTAAAGGATTAGAATTTGACTCTGTAATCATAGCTGATCTCAACTCCATCTATTACAAAAATAGTATTCTTGATGTAAAATTACTCTATGTAGCTATTACAAGAGCTTTGCATAGAGTTATTGTAGTAACTAAAAAGGGGGATAACACATTAGAACTGCTCACAAATAATTAATTGTATACTGTAAATGGGATTAGAAACAGAATATAGATCTTCAAGAAGGGACATATCCATTGATATGATGGCTGCGGTCAACATAGAAAACAAATTAAATGTAGCAACCTCCTTAGTGAATCAAAAAGCATTTACAAAAGATACTTTGGATAATATCAGCTGGATTCAAGAAACAGGAATAGTGAACGGTATGTCTGTAGTTCCTGCAAGAGCTTTTGATACAGAGACAATAATTAATAGTTCTAATGAGATACACAGTATAGATTTTCCTCTCTCTACAGGTTTTAAAGAAATTATTTCTGCATATAGCGGAATAATTAAAAATGAAAAAATGTCTCCTCGAAAACTGCTTAGTATGGCAACAAACATAGGAGGAGAATTCCTCATGCATACAGATAAAGGTAAAGAAATACCAGAAACAAAAAAAATTATAGAAGAGATGATTCTAAGAGAAAATTTCGGTATTTTAAGAATGGATTCCGCTATACACCTAACTGATATGAAAAAAACTGTAGAAACATTAAGAGAAATGAAATCAAATATAGCTGATTTTCCTCTCTATGTTGCAATAGAATTGAAACCTTCAAAAATATTACCTTCATTTGAAAGTAATATAAATGCATTCAATGATCTTAATAAAAAATTAATGAATGAAAATATAGAATCATACATATCACTAGATGTAAGAGCATTATCACTATTTTTTAATACTGAAGAAGAATCTATACAAAAAATAGGAAATATCATAGGTCAAACTCCTGAAATAATTGGATTTATGGAAATTTCTGGTAAAAACCATATATCACCATTTGGAGATACAGTATCTGAGGCTAGTATACAAATAGTTAAGAATGCTGAAAGAAATAAATTACCATGGGGGAATAAATGGAAAAAAAAGAAATTAGGAATCATCATAGAGACACATCCTGCATATTTGAAAGATTTAAACAAACAGTTATTAGAAAACAGAAAGATTATATATTAATATAATAATATAATGATGAATAATATTAAATGCATACATTGTGGTAAAAATATCCCTTTAGATAATAATACGGGTACTAGAAATAGAAATCATTGTCCTTTTTGTCTTTACTCGCAACATTTGGATGAGAATATTCCTGGTGATAGAAAATCAAATTGTAAATTTGAAATGGAACCAATAGCTCTTACCTTTATGAAAAGAGGTATAGATAAATATGGTAAAAAAATACAAGGAGAAATTATGATAGTACATAAATGTAGTAACCCTAATTGTAATAAAATGTCCATAAACAGGATAGCTGGTGATGATGAT
>CAZJBF010000003.1:26226-43501 GCA_964544555.1 uncultured Candidatus Saccharibacteria bacterium
TAGTAACCCTAATTGTAATAAAATGTCCATAAACAGGATAGCTGGTGATGATGATCCATATGCAATAATGGAAATATTTAATACATTTTTTAGCAAAAAAATTACTTTACCAAAAAATATAATAGCTATCGAAAAAACTGATGAAGATGAAGTAAAAAATCAGCTGTTTGGAAAAAGATAAATAAAAATTTTGAAAAATTTCTTCCTCTAGGTTACAATGAACAATGCTTGAAAAAAATACTGCTCAAACAATATCAGATATATTCAATGGATTCCTAACTATGATACTAACTCCTGTCATAGCTATTCTCTTTTCTCCATTAGAAATATGCAACAAGCTTATATATATCACAATATACACACTAATTCCTACACTCACATACCTCATACTAAAATACAAAGGTAAAATATCTGATTCAGATATGACCGACAGGAAACAAAGACCACCATTCTTCATCACCATATCAATACTGTATGGAATCATGTACCTGCTACTAAGAAGTAAAAATATTGAGACTCTAACAAACATATCATTAAATCTCTTTACTGTAACATCAGTAATAACTTTCATTACCTTCTTTTGGAAAATAAGTGGCCATATGACATATTCAACAATACTTTTCACAACATTAAACTATCTCTTCACATCTCCATACCTTCTCGCCATATACATCTTCTCTCCTCTCATAGCTTGGTCAAGAATAGTATTAAAAAAACATACCCTTACTCAAGTATCATTTGGTATGCTAATAACTCTCTCCATATCCATTCTCATTTACTGGGTATTTTGATACAATATCGAGGTATATATATAGAATTAATGAAAAATGTATAACAACATCACCATTACAGAATTAAGAAAAAAACTACTCTCTAAAGAAATCTCTGCTACTGAAATTCTAGATTACTACTTAAATAGAATTGAAAAATTTGATCAAAAGTTAAATTCATATATTACTGTTTGTACAGAAGAAGCAAAAAAACAAGCGAAAGAGTTTGATGAAAACTTTGAGAAATACAAAGACAAAAAACTTTCAGGTATACCAATATCTGTAAAAGATGTATTCTCAACAAAAGATATACTAACTACCTGTGCATCACACATACTAGATGGCTATACTCCTGTATATAATGCAACAGTAATTGAAAAAATATTAAAAGAAGACGCTATTTTAATTGGAAAAACAAATCTAGATCAATTCTGTCATGGATCAGGAACTGCCACATCATACTATGGCCCATCTAGAAATCCATGGGACATATCTAAACTTCCTGGTGGTTCAAGTGGAGGTTCAGCATCAGCATTAGCAGCAGATCTTTGTACCGGGACATTAGGAACTGAAACAGCGGGTTCCATAAGGTTGCCAGCATCGTGGTGTGGTTTAATAGGACTCAAACCAACATATGGGAGAGTATCTAGATATGGGGTACTAGCAATGGGTTCATCTCTTGATTGTCCAGGTCCAATAGCTAAATCAGTAGAAGATGCAGCCTACTTACTAAGCATAATAGCTGGATATGATGTTAATGATTCAACATCTTCAAGAAACAAAGAAGAAAATTACTTTAACAGTTTAAGTAAAGACAATATTAAAAATCTCAAATTAGCTTTACCTAAAGAATATCTAGAATTACAGCTAGAAGAAGGTGTAAGGAAAAATTTCTTAGAAAATATCTCCAAATTAAGAGATATGGGTGTCAAAATAGAAGAAGTAAATATACTAGATCCTAAATATTCCATGGCAGTATATACTATTACTTGTAGAAGTGAAGTCTCTTCTAATTTAGCTAGATATGATGGAACTAGATACGGTTTAGAAGGAACCAAAAATTCTACTGTAAAAGAATATTACCAAAGTACAAGAGGAGAAGGACTGGGTCATGAGCCAAAAAGAAGAGTTATGACAGGAACATTCTCTCTCTCTGCAGGATATTCAGATGAATATTTTAGGAAATCGGAACAAGTTAGACAGTTAATTAAGGAAGATTTGGATAATATACTTTCTAAATATGATGCAATAGTTGGACCAACAACTCCATCAATAGCTTTAACAGATAAAGATGCAGATAATCCACTATTTGGAGAAATAGCTGATGTATTAGCTGAATCTAGTTCAGAAAGTGGTTTACCAGCTATAACTATACCTTCTGGTCTTTCAGAAAATATGCCAACTGGTATTCAATTCATTGGAAGAAGATTTGAGGAACAAAAGATATTGAATTTAGCATATGCTTTGGAAAATGAAAATGGTAGATTGATACTTGATACAGTTAAGATATAATTAACTAATGAGACTGCTTAGAATATTTTCAATAATTGGTATTATCATTGGAATATTGGTTATTCTAACATCATCTACTCTTCTTTTTCTAAATTCACGAAACAACAATAATACATCAGATACCGAAATTACCATTGTAGAAGATATTAATGAAGAATATTCCTCTCCTACTATACTTGCAAAAGAAAATGTGAAAGAGGAAGAAGAAACTGAAGAAATGATCAAGGAAAATATTTCAGCTTTAGAAGAATCAGCATGGATACCGTACTGGGGATTTGATCTAGGATTTGATGGCCTTAAGAATAATCTAGGGACAATCAATACCATTAATCCTGTGATATATTCCATAAATAGTAATGGAAAACTTCAAAAGAACAATGTATCAGAAGAAAATCTTAAAATTTTAATCAATTACTGCAAAGAGAATAATATCAAAGTAATACCAACTATTGGTTCATATAACTATGATAATTTGGATATACTTTTCTCATCTGAAGAAATATATTCTAAAAATATACAAGATATACTTTCAGAGATTGAAAAATATGAATATGATGGCATAGATTTAGACTATGAATTAATCCATTCCTCTAACAAAAATAGTTATACATCATACATTACTAAATTACAGAATGAATTAGAAAAAAATAACAAGATTCTTTCTGTTACAGTATTTGCACAATGGGGAGAAAATACAATATATACTAATCATCAAGAAACAAGAGAAGTGCAAGATTATTCTAAAATAGGAGAAATAGCTGATGAGGTTAGAATAATGGTATATGATTACACATCTTCGACATCTACTACTCCAGGCCCTATAGGGCCAATATCTTGGATAGAAGATATATTGAATTATGCTACTGAGACTATATCTAAAGATAAAATATTTCTAGGTATACATTTGTATAGCTATGAATGGGTAGGAGATAAAGTTTCAGCATTAACATATACTACTGTTAAATCATTACTAAGTAATGAATATATTCAGAGTACTTACAAGGAAGATATTGGAGAAGGATATGCTAAATATTCTTGTGAAGAAGGCAATTCCATTTGTGTATTGTATTACCAAACAAAAGAAGGCGTTGAAGATAGAAGAGAGATTGCTAAAGAATATAACTTGAAAGGAATATCATATTGGAGATTAGGAGGAGAAATGGATATATTACAACCTTAAGGTTGTAGAACATTTTCTTTTTGTCCATCTACAGAAATTACTACTGAGTTAACACTTTCAAATTGTAATAATGTATTTTCAATTTGAGATCTAATCCTTGATGTAAGACAAGATCCACCTACTCCATCTTGTAATGCACTATTGAAATCGGCGTATGCTACACCATCTGTAATTCTTAAACTATTTAATTCGACATTAGATGGTATCGATGAGTAATATCCTTGAATACTTTCAGACTCCTTAGCACCACTAAGTAATTCCTCTATAGCGGCTTTTCCTACGCCTAATGTTTTAGGTATTTTTCTTTCTACCGGATATGTTATCTCACAGTTTAATGATTCTGGATCTTCATTAGTATTTCCCAAATATACTTTAACAACGGTAGTTTCCAAAGATACACCACATACTGAATTAAAAGTTACAGGTATTTCATACCTATCACTATTTTCTTCTAAACCTGAAGGATTATCTTTTTCCAAAACTATTTTACCTTCTCCTACACAACCTTCTTTACAATCAATATCAGAATAGAATGAAATAGTTCCATCCTTTAACCAATCTTCTTCACTGTATGCAACACTTTCATGTACTACCTTATTACCTACATATATTTTTACTAGGAATGATCCTTCAAAAAACCAGCTACTTGAAATTTCTCCTTCTATTTCAAATTCACATGGTACTTCAGCATTTGGTAATGGATATTCAAGAGTAAAGTCTAATCCTTTTTCTGTCGTATATTTATTTGATGTCTCTTTATCAACCAAATTATTTTTGTATGAGACATATACAAATAATGAGACTAGAGCTATTAGAGGAATTATATATGATGTAAAAGCTTTTCTGTTAAACATTTTATATTGGATATATATATACCGAATTATACCAGAAAATCACACTTATTACCCATGAAATAATAATATGAGGCGCTCGAGACTCGAACTCGACACCTACTGCTTAAAAGGCAGTTGCTCTAACCGGATGAGCTAGCGCCCCACATTGAAGACTTTGTCATTATACTATCACCGTATATCATTTTTCAAGCATCTTTGATATAGGTGCAAAACTTCTCCTATGAATATCACAAATCCCATACTCCTGTATAGCTTCCATATGTTTTTTAGTACCATACCCTACATGACTATCAAAACCATAATTAGGATATTTCTTAGCATACTCATACATAATCCTATCTCTAGTAACCTTTGCTAAAACTGATGCCGCTGCAATACTATAATGGTTCAAATCACCATGATTAATACTCCTCATCTCATACCCTTTAATTAAATATATACCACCATCAGCCAATACATAATCAACTATATTAGATAATTTTTTTTCAACTTGATGAACAGCATCAGTCATAGCTTCCAACACAGCATATTTAATACCAATCTCATCAATTCTCTTAGAATCAACAATCCCTATACCATATGCTGTAGAAATATTTTTAATTTCATCAAAAGCCAAATCTCTCTGCTTAGAGGTCATCTTCTTACTATCTCTAACTGTTTTAACCACTTGGTCTACATTCTCAATTAATACAGCCCCAGCCACAACAGGGCCAGCTAGAGGACCTCTTCCCGCTTCATCTAAACCAACCACATACCTATGACCAATATTCCATAGTTCTTCTTCTAATTTTGTATCTGGATATATCATATTAATATATGTTAACATATGTTGTATGAAAAATATCATAAAAATTTTAACAATACTAATCCTACTCTCATTACCAATGAAATTTTCGTATGCACAAGAAACAGAATCTACAGACATACCAATACAAGAAGAAGTAGAAACTACCAATGAAGAAACAGAAACATCTGATGAATTAACTTCTACTACAGAGAAGATACAATCATCACACTACTCATTTGGAACAATACTACTAGCCTTATTAATCCCTTCCATTTTTCTCATAATCTGCTATCTTATATTTAAGTCATTCAAATTTTAATTTATCTAAATTTATTTAAAAAAATATGAAAAATAATGCTGGATCATTCTTCAAAGGAACAGTAATCGGTGCCATAGGTGGAGCAATAGCTGCTTTACTACTAGCTCCTAAGTCAGGTAAAGAAACTAGAGAAGATATTAAGAATTTAGCTGTAGAATTAGGAGACAAGGCAACAGATATATATAATTCTGCAAAGAAAGAAGTATTACAAAAGGTAGAACAGGTAAAGAATGCAGGACAATTAATAGATGAGACAAAATACAAAGAATTGGTAGCTAATGTAGTTGATGATTTCAAAAACAACAGTAAAATTACTGAGTCTTCTGCACAAAAATTAGGAGCTATGTTAAGAAAAGATTGGGAAAGAGTAAAGAAGGAAATTTCTAAGTAATATTAACTTTAGGAATATATAAAGGGGAGTAGAAATACTCCTCTTTTTTTAGTAATATACTACATAATACATGCGAGAGTAGTTCATTTGGTAGAATGTCTCCTTCCCAAGGAGAAGGTGGCGGGTTCGAACCCCGTCTCTCGCTCACAAATCATAATTAGGTAAAAGCTAGTAATTACAATTAATCAAAAAGATGCTCTAATTCTCACTATTCTTCTGTTTGACAGTGATATACCATTATGCAAGAATATTAGTAATATATAAATTATTAATTATGGCTATGGAAGAAATTAAAAAGTCGGAAGAAACAAATTCTTCTGTACCTCAAGAAGAGAAATTTTCAGAGAATAAACCTACTGAAAATACTAGTTCTCAATCTACACAAGAAAAGAAGAAATCAAATAAAGCACTCTATGTAGTAATAGGAGTACTTGTATTTCTCTCCATTATTTCTGTTGTTGGCTATTTTGTTGTCAGAAATATGATAAATAATGCTTTAGATAAAGCAGAAGATTCTTCTACTTTCATACAGGACATTGCTAAAACTCTACACATTACAAAAAATGAAGACGGAAATATAACTGATGAAGAAGAAGATACTGATAATGATACAACAGATGAAGGTGACACTTCAGATGAAGACGAAGATACATCTGATGACGAGAATGATGAAACTTTACTGTACAAAGCATCAACTAAAGAAAAAGTTTATGGGAAATTAGAAAAGAAAGATATGATTAATGACAACTTCCCAAGCGATCTACCTATATGTGGAGGAATAGTTACTGCATCATCATATGATTCAGATTACGAAGTCAGTGTAAGCTTAGATACTGCATCAACTCCTGATGAAGTAATAACTTGGTACACAGCTAAACTTCAAGAAGCTGGTTGGGAAATAACAGGACAATCAAAAGAAGAACCAATAGAAGGATGGATAGATGGAGATATTTCTGCTGAACTTACAAGCGAGGAAAGAGAAATATATATTACCATAGATAAAAATCCGTACTACGAAGTAACACAAGTTTCAGTTTACGAGTACCTTTAGTAGATTCTTTCAAGGGACATTAAATATTTAATGTCCCTTGTTCATTTCCTCACTCTTTGTTACAATACTGTTACATTCGCTGGTGTAGCTCAGTTGGTAGAGCATTCCCTTCGTAAGGGACAGGTCGATGGTTCGATCCCATCTACCAGCTTTTAGATATATACTTGAATGAAAACACCAAAATATACACTTACAAACCTAATACTAAACTACATAGTCAAATATGAAATATCACTCAATGATATTAAGTACAACCCTCTTCCAGAAAAATACAAAAGTACATTAGAAGAAAAGCTCTCAGCTGAAGACATTGAAAACCTAGCTGAACTCATAGCATATCCACTTGGATACAACAAAGCTTTACAAATACAACGAGGACAAGAAATGCCCTCTCAGAAGAAAACTTACAAAATATTTACAAATTTTAGAAATGCAAAAGATTTCGTAAATTCATACAACAATACCAACTCCCTTAAACCATCAATGGAATTAGCAATGCACATGAATAGACTAGCTATGAAAAATATAGTTGATGATTGGGACTTGGGAAAACTCAGAACTTTTTCTGAAAAACCAAATGAAATATATGACACATGGTACAAACAAAGAGACTTCTACCCTAACCTAGAAACAGTATCATATTTCAATGAAATCTTTGAATGGATACAAAATGGAAAAGACAACAATCACAAACTCATAAAAATTGGGATATTACTTTACGAATTCATAGATAAAGCACCATTTAGTACTGGCAATCAAATAACTGCACTCCTAATTACAGAAATGCTTACAAAAAAATATGGATATAATCCGGACAATATATTCCCTGTATTCAAATCAATTGCAAATATATCAGAAGATATGGTATCAGCATTCAAACTCTCCAAAGGCAGATTAGATTTAACAATGTTTTTAGAAGCATTCCTGTACACTATGTCTAAAACAGCAATAGAAGTATCAAACGAAGTAAAAGATATATATTTAAAAAAAGTAAAAAAACAAGGCTCCTTAGAATGGTACCTAAACCCAAGACAGATAAAATTAATAGATTACCTTACAATTAATCAAAAAATTTCAAGAAGTAAATTCTCAAAAATGATGGGAGTATCATTCATGACCTCTTACAGAGATTTACAAGATATGCTTGAGAAGAAATATCTTAAACTAAAAGGAAGAGGAAGAGGAACTTTCTATGTATTAAGTAAAGAATTCCAAGAAAAAGAAGATATAATAATAGAAGAAATTGAATAATCAAATTAAACTTGTTAATATTACAACATGAAAAACAGAGAAAAGTATGATGTCATAATTGGTTTGGAGATACATATACAGACCAATACAAAATCAAAAATGTTTTGCAAATGTCCAACTGGATATTTTCAAAAAGAACCGAATACACAAGTATGTCCTGTATGCTTAGGTCTGCCAGGAGCTTTACCAATACCAAACAAACATGCCATAGAACTATGTATCCTTATGGGACTTGCTACACATTGCAATATCAATAATGAGATATATTTTGATAGAAAACATTACTTCTACCCTGATTTACCTAAAGGATATCAGATTAGTCAGTACAAAAGACCAATATGCTCTAATGGATACATCAAGTTAGCTAATGGTAAAGTCATTGAGATAGAAAGAATTCATCAGGAAGAAGATGTTGCTAAATCAACACATCACATAGAGGATATGACAGGTAAGGATTACACATTAATAGACTACAACAAATCTGGTGTACCACTCATAGAGATCGTTACTAAACCATGCATAAATAATGCTAAAGATGCTAAAGACTATGCTACTAAAGTAAGACAGATAGCTAGATATTTGGATATTTCAAATGCAGATATGGAAAAAGGACAAATGAGATGCGAACCAAATATCTCCATACAAGAAAAAGGTAAATGGGAATACAAAGATGGGAAAATTCTTCCTTTAGGAGACTACAAATTAAACAACAAAATTGAAGTAAAAAATATTGGATCCATAACTGCTGTAGAAAAATCCATAGAATATGAAATAGACAGACTGATAGAAGAAATAGAATCAGGCAAGGAGATAAAGCAAGAAACTAGAGGTTGGAATGCAAATAAGGGTATTACAGAATTTCAAAGAAGCAAAGAAACAGCAGATGACTATAGATACATGCCAGAACCAGATATACCAATCATAAAAGTATCTAAAAAAGATATAGATAATATCTCTTCACACATGATAGAGCTAGCAGAAGAAAAAATAGATAGATATGTAAATGATTGGGGAATCTCTACATATTCTGCTGAAGTAATTTCTTCTACTAAGGAAAATGCTAAATATTTTGAAGAATTACAAAAAGAATTAAGTAATACCTTAGATGAAAAAGAATCTGCTAAAGAAGCATCCAATTGGTTAATGGGAACAATATATGCCATAGCGAATAAGAATGGTAAAGAAGTATATGAATTAAATATTGGTACTGACGAATTTTCAAAATTAATCATTGCTTTCAAGAAAGGAATCTTCACTAAGAACAGAGCAGAAGAAATTCTTAAAGAAAAGATTGAAAAAGGTATAGATATCACTAAAGAGATAGAAAATATGGTTAAAGAAAGAGAAAGTAGTGGTAATGAAATTAGTAATATTGTTAATGATGTTATATCGAAAAATACTAAAGCTGTAGAAGATTACAAGAATGGTAAAACTGCTAGTATTGGTTTTCTTGTTGGTCAAGTTATGCAGATAACAAAAGGTACTGCTAATCCTAATGATGTTAAAAATATTTTAGAAGAAGAATTAAAAAAATGAAAATAGATGTAAAACATATAGCAGAGCTTTCTAGAATTTCTCTCACAGAAGAAGAGTTAAATGAATTTACTCCTCAAATGGAAACGATACTGGAATCAGTTTCTGTATTGAAGGATATTAATACTGAAGGTGTAGAACAAATGAAAAGCCATATTTTGTTTGAAGATATGAGAGAAGATATTCCTGTACAGTCTTTAACACAGGAAGAAGCACTTAAAAATGCTAAACATACAGAGAACGGTTGTATTAAAGTGTATGGTAAAGTTTTTGGAGGAACAGAGGAAAGTGAATAGTTTTACTACACAAATTCATCATTATTTAGTAGAATCATACATATAACTGTGCCGAGGTGGTGAAATTGGCAGACACGTATGCCTTAGGAGCATATGGGGCGAAATCCCCTTGGAGGTTCGAGTCCTCTTCTCGGCAGATTATCTATTACCAATATATGATAGAATAGACTCATGCTTAAAAATATAATAAGACCTTTTCAAAATGTATTACTAGAAAGAAATCTTTGCGTAGGATGTACACATCCATTAACTAAAGCAAGGAAGTTAGGAAATATATCTGATAACAGATATATTGTAGAGTGCAAATGTAAAAGAAGATTTGTATACAACAAAGAACTTGGAACTTTTCAAAGAGCTACTTTTGCAGAAGAACAACAAATTCTCAATATGATTGCAAAAGGAGAATTATAATAACTTCACAAAATACTCCAATTATAGTAGAATCTGCTAGTTGTGCCGCTATCGTCTAGTGGTCTAGGACAGCAGGTTTTCATCCTGTAAACCGGGGTTCGATTCCCCGTAGCGGTATTTTTTACTTTATCTGCCTAAATAATGTACGAATCAACAAACAATACAGAAATGACAAGAACAGAGAAAATTTCATCAATATTCTCTTCCATTGGTCAATTCATACTTTCTTTTCTAGAAACAGTTGTTGTCGCCTTAGTAATATCAGTCGTACTATATCTCTTCATAATGACTCCACATGAGGTAATTGGAAATTCTATGCATCCAACATACAAGAATGGAGAATACCTAATGGCAAATAAAATCACATACAATATATCTAAACCTAAAAGAGGAGATGTAATAATATTC
Organism: uncultured Candidatus Saccharibacteria bacterium; assembly: GCA_964544555.1. Taxonomy (GTDB): domain Bacteria; phylum Patescibacteriota; class Dojkabacteria; order SC72; family SC72; genus UBA5232. The sequence goes on from CAZJBF010000003.1 coordinate 36,990, forward strand.
AAATACTCTGATACACAAGACTTCATAAAACGAGTCATAGGATTACCAGGAGATACAGTAATGATAAAAGATGGAGACATATATATTAATGGTTCATTGCTAGATGAATCAGACTATTTAAGTGATACGATATACACTACTGGTGGAGACTACATTAAAGAAGGACAAAGTATTACAGTACCAGATGGACAATATTTCGTATGTGGAGATAACAGACCTCATAGTTCTGATTCTAGAACATTTGGTCCTATCGAATTAGGACAAATAAAGGCAAAAGCATGGATAGTATATTTTCCATTCTCTGAATTTAGAGTTGTAAAGCATGAAAGTTACGACAATATATAGATAAAATGTGTGAAACATGTTAAGCTAAATATATGGAAATTTTTGTAGTAGCTAATCAAAAAGGAGGAGTAGGAAAAACAACTACTGTAATGAATTTAGGAGCTAGTCTAGCTTTAAAGAAGAAAAAAGTTCTACTAGTAGATCTAGATCCTCAATCAAACCTTTCATCAGGGTTAGGTTTTACACAACAATTTGACAAACAAAGTTGGAATTCAAAAGATGAAGTACCATACAAAAGTATTTACAATGTGCTAATAGATGGAGATCCGATATCTTCTGTATTTGTAACAACATCAACCCCAAACCTATTTTTAATACCTTCTCACCTATCCTTAGCTGGTGCTGAGATAGAGATGGTAAATATGCTTTCTAGAGAACTCTTACTAAAGAAAGCGTTAAGTAATACTACGGAAGATTTTGATTATGTACTAATAGATTGTCCTCCATCCTTAGGTTTGTTAACAATTAATGCTCTTAGTGCTGCTAAGAAATTAATTATTCCCATACAATGTGAATATTTCGCTCTTGAGGGCCTAGGACAGCTCATAGAGACTACAAAACTCATCAAAGGTATAAATCCTGATCTAACAGTAGGAGGAGTCATATTGACCATGTACGACAGTAGAACAAAACTATCTGAAAATGTTGTTAATGATGTAAGAAGTTTCTTTGATGAAGTTGCTTTTAACTCGGTTGTTCCAAGAAATGTCCGACTGTCAGAAGCACCTTCATATGGAAAAACCATATTTCAATATGATAGCAAATCTACAGGAGCACTAGCTTACAAAAAATTAGCTAGTGAATTCATAAGAAGATTTCAGAATTAATTTAAGTAACAAAAATATATATGAACGAAACACAAAGATTAGGAAAAGGATTAGCTGCTTTAATTAGTTCTAATGAAATTGATAATTCATCTAGTTCATATCTTCCTTCTTTTGAAATTAGCAGAATAGAGGCTAATCCATATCAGCCTAGAATGCATATAGATCCTGAAGAATTGATACAAATTGCAGACTCCATACGAGAACATGGTGTCATACAACCTTTAATCATTACAAAGAAGAAAAATTCTGACTCATATTTCTTAGTTGCAGGAGAAAGAAGATTAAGAGCTTCTCAACTGGCTGGTTTTAAAACAGTTCCTGTAGTCGTAAAAGATACTTCTCCTCAAGAAATGTTAGAAATAGCATTGATCGAAAATATACAGAGAAAAGATTTGAATCCAATAGAAGAAGCCTATGCATACAAACAAATGCAAGAAGAATTTGGCCTTTCTCATGAAGAAATAGCTAAAAAAGTTGGTTTACAGAGAGTAACAATAACGAACAAGATAAGGTTGCTAAATATTCCTAGTGTAGTTAAAGAAGAAATATTGAATGAGAAGTTAAGTGAAGGTCATGCTAGAGCATTACTTGGTATTAAGGATAATACATCCTTAATAGCAGCTGCAGATTTGGTAATAAAAAGAGATATGAGTGTAAGAGAAACAGAAGCACTTGTTAGGAAGATAACCTTTGGAAAAGGTTCTTCTAGTAAGCAATGGGAAGATACAGATGAAATGACAGAAAAGTATGCTGCTAAGTTAAGTAAGAAGATAGGATTTACAGCTCGTATTATAAAAATGACCAAAGGTGGAAAAATAATAATAAGATACAACACCAAGGAAGAATTAGAGGATGTAATGAATAAAATATTACTCTAGAGTAGCAGATACTTCTTGTCTTAACTTTTCATATACAAGAATTGCTGCCGAAGAACTTACATTCAATGATCCTATTCCTTCTCTCATAGGTATTGATAAATTCTCATCAACTCTTTCTAAAATACCTGTTGATATTCCAACATCTTCAGCACCTAATACAAATGCCATAGGACCTTTAAGATCTGCTTCATAATAATTTTTCCCTTCCATATGTATAGCAAAAGTCTTAATATCATTCTCTTTTAATATCTTCAAAGCATTAAAAAGGTTTATCTCTACTAATGGAACCCTTTCAGCAGCTCCCATAGATATCCTTATAGTCTCATCTGAAATCAAACTCTTCTCTTGTGGATTAACAATAATACCGTTAACACCAACAGCAAAGGCAGTCCTCATTATAGCTGCTACATTTTGTGCATATTTAACGTTATCTAATATAAGAAAGAATGGTTGTTTTCCCTCTTTATATATCTTATCTAAGAGTTCTTCTAAATCCCAATCATTCTGTGAATACATATATGCAATAATACTTTCAGATGTAGTAGATCTTAATTTTCTACTAATTGCTCGTCTAGATACTTTTACTATAGGAATTTTTTTACTTGCTGCTAATTGATATATCTCTATACTTTTTTTATCCTTAAAAGCACTAGCAACAGCAAAGATCTTTTCAAAATCTCTACCTTCTTTCAAAAGCTCTAAAAGAGCATTCTTACTTTCTATCTGTATGAATTTGGATTTAGACATATCGATATTATTCTATCACATCAACAAAGAATTTCCCTCTCTTAAAACCACTCATTCTTCTAAACTTAACAATACCATCTTTTTCAGCATGTATTGCAAATGTTTTTCCCATATATGTGTTATGTCCTGCGTGATATATTGAACCATTCTGTTTTACAATGATATTACCAGCTAAAACTTTTTCACCTGCGTATTTCTTTAAACCTAACCTTTTTCCTGCGACATTACCATGATTCGATGTTGTACTTCCTGCTACTACATGTGACATTTCTACAATTAATATATCAAATTATATATATACTAGCTTCTTTCTAGTATAAAAATGTTCCTAGTGATAATACTATTTTTCCTCGTCCACTTCAAGTCCCTATTATGAGAATAGTAACTATTCTTTAAAATCCACCTATTAGTTATTATATCTCTAATACCAAAGGTCATCCAACCTTTATCTGTTTTGTATGAAGGTATGATTATTACTACCTTAATACCTCTTTTTTCCAACCTATTATCTATTAAACTGAATAAAGATTCGTACAGAGTTCTTACATCATTTAAAAGATTCTGAGCATGTTGTTCTGAAACGATTCTTTTCTGAGGAGGGCCCATGAATGGCTCACATACGATACCTGTTATCACAGTATTCTTCAACTTTTTAACTAAAGTATGATCAGCTTTAGATACATCCATTCTAAAAACATCGTACAATATATCCGATATTTCTCCATTTCTATTTAGCCATTTAATATTATCATCCGTAGCTTTTACAGCATTATCATCAATATCCGATGCTAATACATTGAATCCTAGCATAACTGATTCCATAGGTATAGTTCCAGAACCACAGAAAGGATCCCATATAGTACCATCTCTTAACGCGGTGAAATTAACCATCATTCTAGCTAGTTTAGGTGGTAATACTCCCATATCTATATCTGAAACAGGTCTATCGATATCTCTACTTACAAAACCTTCTATATCTTGAACATCGATTGTTCTAGCATATATTTCTGTTGATGTATTTCTAAGAATATCTAATTCAAATCCTTTTTCCAATATATTGTTTCTAATTATCTGAGCAGCATTTAATGAGTATTCTCTTCTCATTGGTAATACAAATCTAGAAGATATTCCTGTTCCTCTAAGTCCTTTTTTTATCTGATTACCTAATTTTTTTAAAAAGAATAAATCCTCTATCTTATTCTCACCAAGAATACTAATACCAAAGGTTATCTTCTCACCTTTTTCTTGAAATTCTCCAAGGAATGAATCTATATCCTCAATTATATACCCTATTCTAACTGCACCTCCTAGTCTATCAAATATGTTTTTAATTAAAATATCTGATATCCTTTCATTCTTGATTAAAAATATTCCATTAGAAAATCTGTTAACATCGTCCTTAGTAAATCCAAAAGATTCTAAAACACATACTAATTCTGTGTATGATAAATCGGGAAAGGCACCTGCTTCAAAAAAATATTGTTTAGACATTACATTAAGATATTTTTTTAACTTTTACTCTTGTGATGTTTGCTCTAAAACCAAAGCTTCTTCTTTGTCTAGATTTAGCTTTGAATGTAAAGCCATCTACTTTTTTACCTTTTTTCTGAGATGTTATCTCTAATTTAACAGAAGCTCCTTCTACTAATGGTTTACCTATTTTAACATCTGTACCATCAGATATTAATAAAATGTCTTTTACTTCAAATTCCTCACCTTTGTTACCTTCTAATTTGTTTACTTCATACTCTTTTCCTTCGTATACTTTTAGTTGTACTCCAGAAATTTTGATTACTGCAAACTTCTCAGCAACTGTTTCTTGTTTTTTAGTATCTTTATTTGTCTTTTCCATAGGTTAGGATTTTAATTTAATATTCGTAAAAAGTCAATGTAATATGCATATTACATACTAATTTAATTTCGTTTAGTATTCTAACATATAATTGGTTGAAGAGATATGTTAATTTAATATTAAAAAGATAGATTTTTAGGAATATATAGATACTATTTCTTTAATTTGTTTGAAATATATAATACAGAAGAGATTAGGAGATATATAATTAGAAAAAATATTACAAAATTAAGAATATAGTCTAATATTTGAACATATATACTCCTAGTAGCTAATATATTTATATTTCTAGGAATAAAATTAAAGGCATAGAATTCTAAAGCTATAGAGATTACAGAGGAAACTATTAATCTTTTTGATGATATTAATTTCATATTTGTAATATTTAAAATATCTATCTTTTAAGTATATAATGATACAGTATGAAAAAGCTATTAATGTTATGTATATTTATTTTTACAATATTTTTAATATATTTTTCAATATCTGCATACAGAAAATATTTTCCTGTTCCAAATGATGCAGTATCTTTAGAATTTCCACTTAAAAATGGAACATATATAATTACAGCTAGTGGGAAATTAGGAAGTACTCATGGATCTAATATTGAGAAATATGCTTTAGATATAGTTAAAAATATTGATTGGAGATCCTTTTTTTCATTCAGAAATACTAGTTTGGAGAATAATAATACATACAATACAACAATATATTCTCCTTGTAATGGTGAAGTGAGAGAGATAGTGGATGGAATAGTTGATCAGCCTATTGGTATCAAAGATCCTAGTGTTGGTGGCGGGAATATTATAGTCATAGCATGTGATGGTTTTGATGTTTACATGGCACATATAAAGAGTGGATCTTTCAAAGTAAAAATAGATGATATTGTTAATACTGGTGAGGAAATTGCTAGTATAGGTAATAGTGGTAATACTGATGGACCTCATTTGCATATTAATGCGTACAGAATAGATAAAGATACTTTAGAGCGAATACCATTACCTATGATTTTTAATGGTAGATTTCTGTATACCTTAGATAGGGTTAATAATTAATATTAAATTGCTCAAAATATTTCCTCTATTTTGCTGTTCGTGATATACTGAAGCTTAAATTTAGAATTTGAATTATTATGGAATACAGAAGTAGAAGAGATTATAGCGGAAGAAATAACACTAGAGCTAGTGGAAGAAGCTATAGTGGAGGTAATTTTGAAAGAAAAACAGAAATGTTTAGTGCGGTATGCGATAAATGTGGAAAGAATTGTGAGGTACCTTTTAGACCAAGTAACAACAAGCCAATCTATTGTAGTGATTGTTTTAGAAGTGTAGATCCTAGAAATGATAATCGTGATTTTAGAGAATCTCCAAGAAGAGAAAATTTTTCAAGTAATAGATCTAATGAGAAAGCTATTAATTATACTTCTGAATTATCGCTATTAAATGACAAATTGAATAGTATTTGTATTAAATTGGATAAGATATTGAATGTTCTTGATCCTAAGATTAAGGATTTAGCAGAAGAGAAAACTTCTAAGAAAGAAGAGATAAAGAAAGTTTCTGGTAAGAAGAAATCTTCAAAGAAGGAATAATTAAAAAAGATATTTGAGGAAATTTTTGATTTGTAATGCTAAGCTGTACCTGCATACCCCAGCGTACCAGAATCATTTAATATGTACTGATATCCAAGAGTATATCTTCATTAATCTTCATATATCTGTAATATATCTTTTTTCTCTGTCTTTAACTTAGAAAATGCTTTAGAGTATACATTTTGTAAAATACCAAGACCTAAAAGAGTAACAAAAATAGAAGTACCTCCTGCACTCATTAAAGGAAGAGGTATACCGGTTGCAGGTATAGT
>CAZJBF010000003.1:43601-48301 GCA_964544555.1 uncultured Candidatus Saccharibacteria bacterium
GTACCCATATTAGTACCTATATTTATGAATACTTCAAATAATAGCTTTATACCTATTCCTACTGCTATTAAAGACAACATAGTATTACTAGAACATTTAATAGCTGTTGTAAAACATATTATTATTATTGCTGAATACAAAATTAGAAGAAAAATACATCCTACTAGACCAAATTCCTCAGCATATGATGCAAAAATGAAATCTGTTTGATATTCTGGAACAAAATTCCTCTTACTCTGTGTACCATTACCAAAACCTTTTCCAAACAATTGTCCTGACCCTATTGCAATTCTAGATTGATTAACATTAAACCCTATATCTGTTTCTGTTTCTTCAGGATTTAGAAAAGCTTCTATTCTATTTTTCTGATAATCTTTTAAAATATTTCTCCATGCTACATTAGCAAAGATTCCTACAACAAGCCCTATTATTGTTGCTAATACTACAAAGGCTTTCCAATTATTTTTGGCATAGAAGCCAAAAATTCCAAAGGTTAAGGCAGGAATTATTAAAAGAAACCACATCTGATTCCCTGTTACTGATGATAGTAAGAAGCTTCCTGATATACACAAAATTATTATTAAAAGGATACTATTTCTTAAAGGATTGTTTAGACCTAGGAAAGCAAGAAGAAACCATATTCCTAAAGTTAAAGCCATCATACTGCCACTAGGTTGGAGATATATTAGCAGTATTATAGGTATTACTAGTAAGAAAGAAATTAAGAATACAATTAATTCATTGTATTTATCTTTGAATGAAAGAGTTGCTGCTGTAATTATTATCACAGTTAATTTCGCAATTTCAGATGGTTGTACTTGTACACCAGCTATAATGAGCCATCTTTGAACATTATTTATAACTGGGCCCCAAAGAAGAGTAGCTAAAAGTAAAAGGAGAGTACATAGATATATGACTAGGAGTAATTGCCAATGCCTAAGGTATGATAGATCTACAAGAGATACTATTATGAAAAGAATTACACCTACAATGGTAAGTGCTATTTGTTTTGTTAGTATAGATGTATCACCTATTCCTCCTTCAGGAAGTATTATCGTAGAGTACAGAGTAATTAGTCCAATTATACAAAGTAATACTATTGGAAGAATTATCTTAATACTAAATGAAAATGTCTTTCGAGATCCAAAGGATTTTAAGTTCATATGGACTATTATACAAAAATTTCAACTTTTTATTTTCTTCTCATAAATGTAGGAACATCTAATGGATCTTCTGACAAAACATCTTGTGATTTTGTTGACGATTCAAACATATCATTTGCATCAAAAGATGTATCTGAATCATCTTCTTCAGATGAATCAAATGATTCTAAGTTTTCTTCTGCCATTTTTGTATTAAGTTTTTCCTCTGTTCTAGGTGTAGTATCAAAACCAAATGTTCTTACATTACTAGTATTTGCTCCCTTTTGTTGTTTCGTAAATACTTGTCTATTTTCATCAAAACCTGTAGCTACTATTGTTATTGTTAGTTCATCACCAGCATTAGGATCTATTTGAGCTCCAAACTTTATATTTGCAGATGGATCTACAGCTTCTTTGATTAATTCTGAGACTAAACTTATCTCGGGAAGAGTTAAGTTTGATCCAACTACATTGTAAAGTACACCGGTTGCTCCTTCTATGGACATATCTAGTAAAGGACTTGTTGTAGCAGCTCTAGCAGCTTCCTCAGCCCTGTTATCACCTGATGCTCTACCTATTCCCATTAGTGCTGTTCCTGCATTTTGCATCACTGATTTAGCATCGTTAAAATCTGCATTAATATATCCAGTCTGACTTATTAAATTGGAGATGCTATTTACACCTTCTGCAAGAACAGAATCAACCTTCTTCATTGCATCAATGAATGATACTTTTTCACTTTGATCAATTACTTCCAATAGTCTCTGATTTGGTACAACTATGAGAGTATCTACTTTGTCTTTCAATGCAGCTATACCTTCTTCAGCAATTTCCATTCTCTTGCTACCTTCAAATTCAAATGGTTTAGTTACAACAGCAACTGTCAATGCTCCCATATTTCTTGCGACTCCTGCTATTATTGGCGCAGCTCCTGTTCCTGTACCTCCACCCATTCCTGCAGTAATGAATACCATATTCGCACCTTCTAGTAGCTCTTGTATTTGATCAAGACTTTCTTCAGCTGCTTGTGATCCCATATCAGCATTACCTCCTACACCTAATCCTCTTGTTAATTCTTCTCCTAATTGCAATGTAACTGGAGCTTGAGACATTTTTAAAGCTTGTGCATCAGTATTAAAGGCCATGAAATCAACACCAGATATATCATAATCTGTAATCATAGTATTAATTGCATTGCATCCACCACCACCTACACCAACCACTTTTATTTTTGCAACTGGATCTACATTTGTAGTTACTAACATATTTTCCTTACTGTAAAATTAATTTAAGCTAAGGCAGTAAAGATTTAAACCATTCTCCAATCTTACCAAAAAAACCACCAATATCAACCTTATTTTTGTCTCCTATCGCCCCTATCTCTACGTCATCTTCTAATGCATGCTTTATCAAGCCTTGAACACAAGCATATGATGGATCTGAAATCTCTTCTGTCATACCAGTTAATCCTGATGGATACCCTACCCTTGCTGCTACTCCAAACATATTTTGTGTAAATTTAGTAATATTCCTTAAAAGACTACTACCACCAGTTAAAACTATTCCTGCTGGCATAGCTATATCATATCCTGCTTTAGATACATTATCTTTTGCCATTTCAAATATCTCTTCACATCTAGCTTCCACTATTCTTTCTAACATTTCTTTAGTAATTATTTTATCAATACCTATGACATTTAAATCTATCTCTTCCCCTTTTGCTTTCTTAACCTTAGGTGCTTCTTTTCTTCTAAGAAGTGCTGGAGTTGAATCTAAATCTCTAGCTTTATTTCCTTCATATTTATTTTCAAACAAACTTCCCATATTTACTTTAATCTTCTCTGCATCCTCTAACGATACTTGTAATCCAATAGCTATATCACTAGTGATATTATTTCCACCAATTGGTATACAGGAACTAAATACAATAGAACCTTCTTGAAAAATTGTAATGCCAGTTGTACCTGACCCTATATCTAAGAGAGCAACTCCTAATTCTTTTTCTGTATCAGTTAAAACAGCAAGAGAAGATGCCCATGCTGTAAAAATGACATCATATACATTAGAACCAACTTGTTCTATACATTTCTTTATGTTCTGCCAATATGAATTTGGAGCTGTAATGATATGTGTTTCAACCTCTAATCTTCCACCACTCATGCCAATTGGATATTTTATTCCTCCCTGATTATCTACAACAAACTCTCTAGGAATTATATGTATTGGATTCAAATTATCTGGCAAAGATAGTGTTCTAGCATTTTCTATTGCCCTATATGTATCATCTATGGTTATTTCAGAGCTAGCTACTGCTACTACACCTTTGTTATTTAAACTAGTAACCTGTTCACCATTTATTGATACATATACATCAGATACTGTAACACCTGCCATTCTCTCAGCAGCTGATACACTTTCTAAAATTGTGCTTGTAGCATCATCTATATTAACTACAACACCTTTCTTGATACCCTTACTCGGATATGAGCATACTCCTATAACGGTAGGATTCTTTCCATCTTCCACAGATGTTATAACTGTTGTTATTTTGGAAGATCCTACATCTATTGCTGTAATAATTTTGCGTGCCATAGTTATTTAGGGTCAGTAATTTTACTTAAATTTATTATATATTAAAAAGCGAATTAAACAATGTAACTATATTAATATAATCAAAATTATATATTTAATCAAGAATGATATCAATTTTTCATTACAGGTCTTTCAAACCTTACATCTAAAGAAATAAATGATATCGAATCACTCTTTATTTTCCCCATAACAGCGTAGTATCTTTGTAATTGAGTATCTATATCATATGATGTAGAAAATTTTGAAATATGATTTTCTGTATCTGTTATTTCTACTAGATTATCATCTAATGTAATATTTTTTATACTATATCCAAATGTCTCTATGATTTTTACTATTTTCTCTATATCCTCCATTATCAGCAACTTCTTTTTTTCATCCTGTATCTCAGCTATATCTACATCTTTTGAAGAAAAGAAATACAAATTATTTGTAGATGAATATTCTGTACAACAAGTTGTATCTCCTTCAGTACATAATTCTTCTAATACTATTCCTTCTGATGATAATAAGTAGCACTTATTGCTTTTTACATATGCTACTGATTTAGGTTTGTATATATCAATGAATAGTATGATTTTGTTTGGAATACTTTTTTCAATTTTTACTGACTTTACATATGATATACTTTTTAATATTTCATTTTCCGTTGTGTTTGAGTATATTTTAAAGAAATTTTTTCCAATTATATTCTCTTTTATATATGTTTCTATAATTGTATATACCTTGGTTTCTATTTCATTACCATTATAGTTATACATCTCATACTTTTTTACATTCCAAAATCCTAGAAGGAAAGATAATAGTAATATTAGAAGTATAGATATGGGTAATATATTTTTTTTCAAAAATACTATTGGTCTAAATCTAAGGATTCTTTCCTTAAAGAAGCTTTTAGGTTTTTTAGTGGTAATTACTTCATCCATTGATAGATATTATCATTGCAATTAAGAGAATGGAATATAT
>CAZJBF010000004.1:0-30359 GCA_964544555.1 uncultured Candidatus Saccharibacteria bacterium
ATGTTTGATTCTCAGATATAAAATCAAAATCATTATTCTCGTAATATCTAAAAAACTTTTTTCCTGATATACTTTCCAACAAATTACCTATTAAAAATTCTTCATGTCTATATCTTCCATCCGGACCAATACCTAACCTTCGCTGATTCTCCTCTAAAGGATGTTCACCACATACATAACCCTTTTTAAGAGAAAGTAGTGTTTGAACTAGAATATCTTCAGATGAATTATCCTTTTCCAAAAGGGCATTAACAAGTTGAGTTTTTTTCTTTAGTGATATTCCTCTTCTAGATAAATCAGAAAGTACATACAGTGAAGATATTTTATCTTGTGTTGCAATTACTCTTCTAGTTGTTTCAATTGCAGATGACGGGTATATGAATATATTATCATAAATTTGTAAATTTTGAACTACTTGTATGAGCTACATACATATACTCTAAGATTAATATAAAAGGAATACCTTAATTGTTCTCTCTAATACTATAAAAGTTATCTATTTTGAATCGTACATTTCATAATTATCCCAACTAAGATATTGAGCTGTACAGTTTAATTATAGATGCTATGGACTATTTCAAGTTATATACTATATTTTCTTTTGTAAATTACTGTTCCTATTAAACCAACCAAAGAAATAGAACCTAAAGCAATCCATGTTACTATTCCATCATAAGTTTCTGGATTTGCTTCAGTAACTTGATCTGCTATTTCTTCTGATAATGTATAGATACTGAAGTGGTTTGTTGTAAATACAGCATAACCATTACTTACAGAAACTTCATGCTCTTCTACATCACCTTCTGAAGGAACATAGTAAACTATCAAATCTTTTCCTTCTAATTTTGAAGGAACAGGAACCTTTACTTCAAATGTTCCATTTGATAATTCAGTAATATTACTATTTAACGATTTAGAATATAACTTTAAATCAAACATCTGTACATCTTCATTATTTAAAGTTTCTACTATCTCATCATATTCATCTCCACTAGTTAATATATTCGCATTGATAGCAGAATCTAATGGGATATCTGGAATCAAAGTACTAATTTGTGCGTTAGTTATTAAATCTTGTGTTATTAAACTAGGAGTTACCATCTTAGTACTATCAGCAATTATTAAGAAATTGTAGCTAGTCTCTTCGTAAGTCAATGTATAATATCGATCAACACCACTTACTTCTAGTTCTTCCAAAATAGATGCCAAATCTTCAGGATCAGGAATTAAACTTGATAATTCTCCTCCTGTAGATAAAACTACCTCACTGTTACCCAAATAACTATTAATTCTCTCTTGTGCTACTTCCATATATTCATCTTCTGCAGTATCAGTTGGAACATAAAGAATATTTTTATGTCTAACTGTAACAAATGGTTTGTAACCATATCCGACATCATTGAACCTTAAAACAATATCTCCAGATGCCATTTTGTAAAGAGGAGCGTCTGACCCTGCAGCTGTTGCTGTTCTGAAATCGACAAAGATATTTGAATTCTCCAACTTATTTTTTAATTCACCGGAGTAATTTGCCATCATAACTCTATCAGCAATCGTACCTGAATATACTCTAGTACTATTGGTTATATAGTTTATTACTTCTAAATCATTTATATCGAATACTGCATTATCTCCCATAGAATCTATAAAACTATCTACCCTGCTTTTCACAACACTATTAGTTGGCTGATATACTATTTCCAAGGTTTCAGTCGAAGAACTGGAATCAGAAAAATAGGCAGAAACTTCACAAACGGAAAAATCAGAATTACATGAATTTGCAGTACCACTAAGAACTCCCTCTTTGCCCATTAGATAGGAGCCAATATAGTCATATGCCTCTTCCCAACTGGTTGGACTAATAGAGTTTACTTCCAACTTTCCATCTACTAAATAATCATTAACACTAGCAGCATATGCTTTTGATGAGAATAAAAAACTTAAAGTTACAACACTTAGAATGGTTAAAACTTTTCTATTCATGAAGCATTACATTTATAATTTAACTTGATCAGTTTTTTTGTTCCGGTATTAACTATAATAACATATAAAAAATATTTGTCCATTTTTGTATAATAAATTATTATGTTGATTACAAAGATTAGAAAAGAAAGGAGATTAGAACAGAGATACAATAAAAAGTTATTATATTCCTTAATTATCATATTCATAATTTTGATATTACTATCTTGTTTTAAGGTAATAAGACACTATTTAGATGATAAAAAAACAATTAATCAACTTGATGAGATAAATGATGTAGTAGCAATAGAAGAAATAGATAATGATGAAGAGGATATGGAAATAATTGAGCAGGAAGAAAAGATAGAAGAATCTAATCCATATTGGGATTATATAAAAATGAATATTATTGATGTTGATTTTAATGAGTTAAAGAAAATAAATAAGGATATAAGAGGATGGATTCAAGTAAATGGAACTAATATTAATTATCCTTTTTTCCAAACAGATAATAATTCTTTCTATCTAAATCATTCTCTTGATAGATCATATAACTCAGCTGGATGGATATTTTTGGATTATCGAAATAATATATCTAGTGATGATAGGAATACCATTATTTATGGTCATGGAAGAGTAAGTCCTGTTATGTTTGGTTCGTTGAAGAATATTCTTACAAATGGATGGTTAAATAATTCTTCTAATTATGTCGTTAAATTATCTACAGAATATCAAAATACATTGTGGCAAGTATTTAGTGTATATCATATACCTACTACATCTGATTATATTCAAACAAGTTTTAAATCGGATAGAGAATATAATACTTTTATAAATATGATTCTTAATAGAAGTGCTTTTAACTTTGATACTACAGTTTCCACTAGTGATAGAATATTAACCTTATCTACTTGTTACAATGATAATGATAAGGTTGTATTACATGCAAAATTAATTAAGAAAGAAAATAAATAAGATAGTTTAGTTTACCTATTAATAATGGTGGAGACGATGGGAATTGAACCCATGTCCAAAAGTGTCATCTAAAACCATGTACAAACATATCTAACCCTGCATAGTAAAATATTTCTAAAAGGATTAGCGAAAAGAAATATTTCCTCAGTTATATTTCTCAATCAATTATCTTACTGACCAGACAATTAATCATACCTCGATAACGACTATCTAAAACCCCCTATCAAGGAAAGAGATAATAGACATTAGTCAAAATTAATTGACTAAACCTTAAGCAAAGTTATACTCGTAAGCTGGAGTAGCAAAAGCTGCTCTAAACTTAGCTGTAAATTCTTTAGCCAAGGCGACAATGTTATTTTTTACACTTATTCTTGTGTGTTGGATAACGCACCAACGAACGGTTTGTGATTAAAAGAATCTAGCTTCTGTCGAAAGCCTTACGTCCCCATATTGATAAAGAACAACGATATTATACCATTTATTTATATACTTTTGAACTACCTGAATGACCACCAATTCTAAATAATATGACTCTATTTCCATCTCTTATATCCCAAAGTATTCTAATATCACCTGTAACCATTGTGCTATATACTCTTCCAAAAGAACGAATCTTGACAATATGGGTATTTAGAGAAGAAGAAAATGGGTCTATCTCCATCTTCTTTAAACATATACTTACCTTTTTCTTCAAAATATTATTCTTCTTAGTTAAGTTTTTCTGCTCTCTAACAAATCTAGATGTAACTTTTAATTTATAGTCAATATTACTCATCATCGTCTAGAGAAGCAAAGTAAGCATCTATCTCCTCAGGACTACTTAGAGTAGTACACTTTCCCTCCTCATACTCTTTTATACCCTCTTTAATTGTATCTACCAATTCTTTGTCATCAATATATTCTGTTGTACCTAAATAGAAATCTTCTCTATCAATATCTTTCGTCAAAACATATCTCACATATTCAGGAAATGAATATCCAAACATCTTGGCCCTACTGTCTACCATATCCATCAACTTACTTGGAAAAGTAATCTGTCTTGTCACACTTTTTCTGTAATCAATATTTTTCTTACCCATTTATATATACTTTGTATAATTTAGTATACAAATATAACACAAATGATATACAATGGCAAAAATATCTAACTATTTCTCCCTATTAAATCTTTATAGAAATATCCACTCTTCCTTACCTTCCTTTTCATACTAACAGGATCTATAGAGGCTAAACCAAACTTAGGCCAAAATCCATCTGTCCACTCAAAATTATCCAACAAAGACCAATGCATATACCCAATCAAATTAACACCACTCTTCAAGGCATTCTCCATAGCATTAAAACTCTCATCCAACCACCACTCCCTATACTGATCCAAATAGTCAGCAACACCATTCTCCGTTATCATAACTGGCAAATTAAAACATTTCAAATCCATCAGAACATTATACAAAGACCCTGGTTTCATCCACCAACCCATATCAGAAACCCTATCATTATCATTCCTAATACCTCTCACCCCTATCTTGTTATGAAAATAAAAATTAATACCAATAAAATCTAGGCTATTAGATACAAATCTTAAATACAAAATATTTTCGAAAAAATGATAAACCTTAGAAATAAAAACATTAATTAATCTCCTGTCATATGGTTCAACAAAAGAATTATTCTTAGACACACCTATCATAGCCTCTGGATTAATTTTCTTAATCTCATAGTATCCCACCTTATGTAGGTTAACCATTCTAAAATAGTAAAGATACAATGTTTTAAAAATATTCCTTTTACATGGAGGCCACACACCAGACAAATATGAATTATACGAAATAACATCTGGTTCATTAAGTGTAATCCAATATTTAACATCGTTACCAAAATTCTCTGCTAAAATCTTGAAATACTCTCTAAAGTACACAACTATGCTCTTAGACATCAAACCACCTTCCTCTTCAAGCCACAAAGGTAAAGTCCAATGCCAACATGTTAAAACAGGCTCTATACCATTCCCCTTCAACTCTTTAATCAATTTTCTGTAATATTCCAAACCATATTCAGATACTTCCCCTTTCTTAGGAAAGATTCTCGACCACTCGACAGAAAACCTGTAACTATTCATACCTAGCTCATTCAATACACCAATATCTTCTTTCCACATTCTAAAGCTATCACAGGCCTCCCCAGACAGTCTTTTAGAGATGTCCGTAGCTTCATTCAGTAAACCCTTAGGAAATTCATACCAAGTAGGAACATTTCTAACTCTTTCTTCAGCAGTTTTCTTCTCCCACTCTGACCAATTATTAACATTTTCTCCCTCTATTTGATAACTTGATGTAGATGCTCCCCAAAGAAAACCTTTTGGAAATATACTACCCATTCCTCCTCCTTACCTCCCACAACCCTATACTTGTTGCAACAGACAAATTCAAAGAATCAATATCTTTAGAATGAGGTATATATACACTCTGTCCAATATTTTTGTATCTAGAATCTAACCCTCTACCCTCATTACCTTGTATGAAAGATATGGGATATACAAACTCAACATCTCTAATATCTTTAGCTCCGTCTAACATAAATGGATACATATTATGATTAGAAAATATCTCTAAATACTCCTCAATACTATTGAAATATTCAAAATTAATATGGAATATAGCTCCCATTGTTGATCTAACAACCATAGGATCAAAGATATCAACTCCAGGACGTATAATGGCTAAATCTTTAAAATCAAATCCTAACATAGTACGAATAATCGTACCTAAATTGCCCATATTACTAGGTTCTACCAAAACAACATGATTATCTTCACTACTCAAACTACACTCATATTTCTTGAATATACCAACAACATACGTATTTTCCTTGTATGCAATTTTTTCAATAGCCCTGCTATTCTCCTCAAAAAGAATATTTTCATTTTTACAAAAATCTAAAATTTCACTTACTCCATCACTCTTCAAACCATCCTCCTTAACAAGAACCTTAAGAACCTTCTCTTTGTGATATTCAAGTAAATCAAGTGTAGGATATGCACCAAAGGAATATGAAAAATCAAACTTTTTCTGATACCTCTTTAATTTTGGTAAAAATATTCCCATGTACTACTTCCTCTTCTTCCCAACATTAATCTTTTTTCCCTTACTCTTCTCAACAAGATCCCATTTCTCTTTCCTAATAACTAGATATGCCTCTTCTACTTTCTTCTTAGTCAATACTAATTCATTCTTAATTTCAATTTCTTTAGCATACAATTCACTAATGCTATTCAAAAAACCAATTAGTAATGAAATATATCCAAAAAATTGTGACAATACAGAAAGATTTACCATATTTTCAAATTCCAAATTCAGGAAAGGTAAGTAGAATATTTGTGAGAGTATGAAGAAACATATTCCAAATATTAGCCAGAAATCAAAATTGTCATACAACCAATTTTTTCTGAAAAAATACCCTGCAAGAGAACCAATTAAAAACATTAAAGCTACTACACTAACTATGATTGTTAAAATTGATTCAGTTACGATATTGGTTGACAACAGGAATATGAGACCAAAGACAAAAAAGAAAGAAAGAAAAAGAGTTATATATATTACTAGGAGTTCTTTCTTCTTTTGTTTTCCAGTTTCTTTTGTGAAGAACCAGCTCAGAAATAGCAATAGGGCTAGGAAACCTTTAGAGAAAACAGCTTTCAAAGAATATGCTTCCATTGTAGGTGCAAATAGATTACTAAATTCTCCAATATCAAGAATTAAGGAGAATATATCTAGTAGCCCTATACCAACAAATCCCATTCCTATGAAGAGAAATTTTAAAGAAATTCTTTGTGTGTAATACCTTAGTAAAGATATTAATCCTGCAAATATTGCAAAGATACCAGAGAGTAGAACAACAAAATTTCTAAAATCTTTCAACCATATGATATTCCCAATATATGATGCAAAGAAAAGAAATGCTAAGAGGGATATTAGCATCATTAAGAACTGAAGTTTAACATGTTTTGAATCTAATAATTTTTCTTTCATTCTTTTTATGATGATAATTTAATATACATATTTCGTAAAAGAAATAGAGATGTTTCTTTCTGCATATGGAGCACATATTGTTACTTGCCCTGCTCCGTCATGAGCTATGAAGTAACCAGTTCCATTAATTGTCTTATTCTCAGGATCAATTGGCAAAGAGATTATTTGTTGTATATCTTCTCCTTCAGACATCTCAGAGAGATTTACAAGGCCAGTACAATCGTATGGACCTGCTTTACATATTTCATGTCCAACCTTTACACATTCATCGCTAGTAGGTATTTCTGTAGGTACTTCTCCTGTTTCTTGTACATAGCTGTATATGGAAGTTAATAATGATGATATGTCTGCGGTACGACGAATATTTCTAGTATCAGAACCTTCTTTGTCAGGATTAATAAATAGGTAGCCTAGAAATCCAACAACAAAGAGAGCAGATATTATTACCAAAAAATCTAGAAAAGAGAATCCTTTTTGTATTTCTTCTTTTACAGGAATAAATATATTCTCCCTATTTTCCATTTGTGGGAAAGTTGAGTTTTGAGCAGTTACAAATTGTTCCATACAATAATAATACATAAGTTTTTGAAAAAGTTCTACAAACAAATTAATAAACACTAAATACTATTACCTATAGTTCGATAATTAAAAAATATAGTAATTTAATTTCTTAAAAATCTTTTATTAAAGGTATTTTTTACATATACACAAGAGTTATCCACACCTTTTTAGAATAGTGGAAAACAAATGTAAGAAATTTGAATAACTAAAACTATGAGATCAAATAAAAATTGGATAGAAAGTATCACATCTCAGATATAATCTGAATGATGAATTAAAATATAAATAGAGTAATCTTTGAAGAAGGTTTAGATTCTTTGGATTTAGGATTGATAACTTGAGGAGTATATTCAAAATATTTAGAAATCAGTTGCTGTAGAAATCAAAAGTCTAAAACCTTCAACTTTACTATTATTTCAAAAAAACAATTACATGGCGGAGGGAGAGGGATTCGAACCCCCGGTCTGGAAACCCAGACAGAGCTTTTCGAGAGCTCCCCTATCGACCACTCAGGCATCCCTCCATAACTTAAACCTTCTCTAAAGGAATATATTCACCATAACTAATCTTATCTATCCTACCCTGTTTCCTCACATCTTTGTAAAGTAATCTTTCCTGTAATAAAACAAATAATGCATCCTTATCCTTCTCTGATACTAAAAGTGTTAAAAGGTTAGGAAAATTCAATTTAGTTTCAATTAACAAAAAAAAAGCATCCTCTTTTTTACAAAAATAGAAAGAATCAAGCATATACCACTCATACAACTTATCATATGTATCAATACCTCTTGCAGTCACCTTATGTTTAACCAAATTAGGCTTAGTAGTACCAGAGACATAAAGCAAGAAAAGTGCAGCTATCATTGCTACCATCATGAAATAATGACCTAATATTGCTAAAAGAAGTATAAATACCAAAGACATAACAACAACCATCAAAAATCCTTTGTTATTAAATTTGACTTGATACCTATCATTAGCTTCCCATTCAAATAGCTTAATATTTTGTACAACCTCTTTCTCCTGAACAGGATCCACTTCTAACTTAACAGAACCTTTAACTATTTCAGCTCTTCTTTTGTTTTTTTCTTCCTTAATAGCATTCCTTTTCGCTTCTTGTATAACCCTCTCCTTCTCTCTAAGAGACTTCTCACCTGAAATAATATCGTAAAACTTATCTAATGTATTTTTTTCTTTTTCCATATGACTATAATATAACAAAAAGAAGTATTAATACAACAATTAACAAAGGAATTCCAAAAGTAATCTCCAATATGTGAAAAAAATGAAGAACAAAAACAATTAGTAAACCTAATGTAATTATTCCTGAGTATTTAATACATCTAAAAGATTTCTTCTTTAGGATTTTTTCTTTATCAAAAATACAAAAAATTAAATAGGTTAATATTGAAAAAAAAGAAAATATTGCAACTAAAGAAAGAATAATTGTAGATAATATATTTATCCAATTATTCTCCCCTATTGTATCTATTGGTAAGAAATTAGGATTATTCAATAAATAATACAAAAATCCTACTGAGAAAATAAATAGGAATATTTGAGAAGAAAGAAATTTCATAAATGATAGTTCTCTAGGTTTTCATAATTAAATAATAAATAACTAATATGTTTATACTAAATTTTCAAAAATATATTAGTTATGAATATCTTAATTATAGAGAATTCCATCACTCTTTCACAATTAATTACAAGAACATTGGAGGCATATGAGTATAAAGTAACTGTAGATAATGATAATTTCGCAAATAAGAAATTAATAGGAAAAGATATTTTTGATTTTGTAATTTTAAATACTAATTTAGGTAATGATAAAACAGCTAAAATACTTGATTATATAATCAAAAAGAAATCGAATATTAAAATATTAGGAGTTTGTAACAAAGGAAATTGGACAGAAAAGGTACAATTTTTGAATAAGGGTGGTGATGATGTATTAACATACCCTTTTCCTATGCAAGAACTTCTTGCAAGAATACAATCTTTATTAAGAAGACCTGTGAGTTATGTTGATAAGAATATTTATATTGGTAATTATATTCTAGATGTTGATAATAAATGTGTATATAAAGATAACTCTGAATTAGATATTAGAAGAAAGGAATATGATCTATTTGAATACTTGGTAAGAAATAAGGATAGAGCAATATCAAGATGTGAACTTTTAGATCATGTATGGGATTACAGAGAATATATTGGTTCAAATACAATAGATGTACATATACGAAGACTTAGATCAAAACTAAAAGATAGTAGTATGATAGAAACAATACATGGTATCGGTTATAAGGTTAAAAACAAAAAAACTAAATCATCATAGGCATAACCAAATGTACAAAACTCTCATCTCCTTCTATTTTGAAAACTCCTGGTCTAACAGCTTCTGAACATTCAAAAACTATTTCTTCTGAATTTAGATGGCTAAGAATATCACCTAGAAGTTTTGCACTAAAAGCTATCTTGATATCATCTCCTTCTGCACTACATGATAGATTACTCTGATTTTTACCTAAATCACTTTGAGTTGCAGATAGAGTTATTTTTCCATCTTTAGAATTAATATCCAATATGGTCTTATTTCCTAAAACAGATCTAGCAATAATATTGATAATTTTAATAGAGTTAACAAGCTCATTCTTTTTAATTCCACATCTAGTTTTAAATCCTGTAGGGATTATTTGTTTGTATTCTGGAAATTCTCCATCTATTAATCTAGATATTAAATCAACATCTGCAAACCTAAAAAGTACCTGATTTTTATCTTCTAACATATATATATATACCCATTCCTCATCAGTATCCAAAGCTGAAACAACATATGATAGTTCTAAAAATGCTCTAACAGGAACTAAGAAATTCTTTTTTTTACTTCCCTTCTCAACTTTTATACTTTGTTTTGATAATCTAAGACCATCTGTAGCTACAAAAGAAACAGTATCATCATCTACCTCTACTTTAACACCAGTCAAAACTGGTTTAATATCATCAGTAGCTGCAGCAAAAGCTACTCTGTCTATTGAACTTACTAAATCATTCTTTTTAATTCTAACAATATGATCATCTTTTTCTATTGTAGGAATATTAGGAAAATCATCAGAAGGCATAGTATTGAAACTAGCTGAGTTATTAGATGTAGATATATTAAAATTCTGTTTAACAACCTCTATATCTACTTTTTCTTCAGGTATTGAATTAACAAACTCTGCTAACTGCTTTGCTGGTACTGTAACAACACCATCTTCTTTGATATCTGCTCCTATCCATGTAGTTATACTTAATTCTAAATCTGTTGTTTTAAGAATCAACTTTCCTTCTTTACTTTCAAAAGAGACATTACTTAGTATTGGTAAGCCGGGTTTGTTACCTACTACTCTACTTACTATGTTTAAATATTTAGAAAATGTATCTTGATTACATGAAAACTGCATATGTTTTATATATTAATCTTAATTATTTGGCAGTTTTAAGATGTTATATCTTTATACTAATTATACAGAAAATTTTTATTTAGTGTATCTATTATATTTTTTTATTTTAATTAATTTTAGTTCAAGTAGTAGTAAGTATGGATAAGTTGATAACTATTACTTTGTATTAAAGAATTATTATATCTACAATATTTATATCTATTTTCTTTATGTGTATATCTTATCTTTATATTCCATTGTTAAAATTAAAGATATCTATACACAGTACAGTTGTTTAGTGTGTATAACTTACTGGTATAAGTTTGGATAACTTCACTTATTCTGTGTATATTGTATATCTTAAAAATCTTCTCTTAACGGCATTTCTATATAAATAAAGCATTTCTTTACTGTGGAGATATTCTAAGTTATTAGACAGATATCCTATACTTATTCACAGAGTTATCCACTTTAGTTTCTTAACATTCTCATACAATTTTGTATTTTCTCCTCTAATCTAGAATCCTTTTGTTTTAATTTATCAATCTTTTCGCATGCATGTAGTACAGTTGTATGATCCTTTCTGTTTACTTCTCTTGCAACTTTTTCTAGTGGAAGTTCAAGTTCTTTTCTTAATATGTACATAACTATTTGTCTGCATTGTGCGACATAGGCTGTTCTTCTATCCCCTTTTATGTCAGATGCTTTTACATCAAAAATCTCAGATACAGCATTTATTACTTTACTTGGTGTAATTCTTTTTCTTTTGTAATCTATATCTATTTGAAGAATTTTAGAAATATCTTCTTCAGAAGGCTCTATTCCCAATTTAAAAAGTGAAGCAACTTTTGTAAGTGCTCCTTCTAGTTCTCTAACATTACTTTCAATATTTTTTGCTATTAATTCTATATATTTCTCATCAACTTTAACGTTTTTTTCATCCAATACTTGTCTTAATATAGCTATTCTAGTCTCGTAATCAGGTGGTTGTATATCAGCTACCATACCTCCTTCAAATCTAGTTCTTAATCTATCTGTTATATTTTTTATTTCTTTTGGAGGTCTATCAGAAGCTAATACTATCTGTTTATTTGCTTGATACAAAGCATTAAATGTATGGAAGAGTTCTTCTTGTGTTCTTGGATATGTCTCAACGAATTGAACATCATCTATTATTAATAGGTCTACTGCTCTGTATTTATTTCTGAAATCTTCATTTTTTTTAGTTCTAATTGCTTCTACCATTTCATTAAGAAATTGTTCTATGGAAATATATACAACTTTTTTATTTGAATTATTTCTTATTACTTCATTACCTATTGCTTGCATGAGATGTGTTTTACCTAAACCTGTATTTCCGTAAAAGAAAACAGGATTATATGCATTGCCTAAATCTTCTACTACTGCCTGAGCAACTGCTTCTGCTAATCTATTGTTTGTTCCAACTACAAAATTAGAGAAAAGATATTTAGGATTTAATTGAGAATCATGTAATTTCTTTTCTAAAACATTTTTTTCATTTTCAGAAGCTGAGAAGAGAGTAATAGTTTCTCCTTCATTAGGATTATGATATTCATACTTCTCTTCTCTCGTATGAGTTTTTTGTTCTTTTATATTTACTTCTATTTCAAAATTTTGTCCGCTAGCTTTGTAAAGTGCTTGTTTTAGAGATGCTTTGTAGTCTCTTAATATTTTTTCTCTTTTGTATGCTGAATCGCAAGATATTTGTACTACCCCATTATTTATATCTTCGATGTATGAATTATTGAAGAGTCCTAAGAAAACTCTGTTAGTAATCATTAGTTTGAGATGTTCTTTAGTTATCTTCCAGAGTTCTTCTGGGTTTTGAGATGTTGTATAACTGTCTGTACTTTTCTCAATATTTTCAAGATGATTTTCAAAATCTGCTTTTTGCATAATCAGAGTACATTGTATATATTAAAAGGCAGTTTTCTTGAAGGGCAGTCACGGTCGATTGGGACTTTTCTCAATTATATTGATTTTTCTTAGGATGTGGATATCTTCTTTTGAGTTGTATGAAATGCCTTATGGATAAAGTATTTCGATATTTAGAAAAACACTCTAGTAATTTTGGAGGAATATGTGAGTATGCTTAATAGTTAGTATATGAAAAGGATTTTTACGAGATAGCTGGTATTTTAGTAAGTTTTAATATTCAATAAAAGAGAACACGATTCCTGATATAATGGAAGAATGAAAAATTTAGGACTGAGTTTTAGATATAGTTAATTCGAAGTGAATAATATTCAACATAAAAAACAAGCTTCGGGTCCTTGGCAAAAGAAGTCTTTCTTAGAACAGATGGCAAATATAGGTAGTGAAGTATATAGAGCTATTAATTGGAGAAAAAAGGGTAATGAAGAATATGCTCAAATGGCATTTGAGAGATCCTTAGAACTTTTTGATTTATCTAAAGAATCAAAATTATCATATCCTCAATACAAAGAACTACTTAGAATGAGAGAGATATGTGTAGATTATTTCAAATATGACAATGATTATAATTCCTCAGCAGATAGTATAAATCGTTATTTTATGTATATAACTATAGCCTTTAAATCCTCTAAAAAATAATCATATGTTTTCTTAATTCATAGAGTATATATATTTGCTAAATCTCAGTCCTTACTATATAATCAGCTTGATTTCATATATAGTTATTTAGTTATGAAGAGAACATATCAGCCAAACAATTTGAAAAGAATTACGAAACTTGGTTTTAGAGCCAGAAACAAGACTGTTGGTGGAAAGAAAGTACTTAAGAGAAAGAGGTTAAAAGGAAGAAAAGAGCTTTCTGCTTCTGAAGAGTACAAACTTTTGAGAAAAAAACATACAGATCATATTAGATAGTTTACTATGCTACCTAAAAAATATAGATTGCCAGCAAAAGATTTTAAGTATATATATAGAAAGGGTTCTAAAGTTAAGGGTAAATATGGAATGCTGATTTCTCTACCTAATAATTCATCCTCCACTCTCTTCGGTTATGTTGTAAGCAAAAAGATAGGTAATGCAGTTCTAAGACATAGGTTTACTAGAATGTTGAGAAATATATCTATTGAAATTGTTAAAGAATTAGAAATAGATAATTCAGGATTGAGTTTCGAATATATAGCTTTTGAATTTACGGATAATTCTAAATTATTAAAAGAGGAATTTCTTAGTCAGATTAAGAAAGCTCTTTTTAAGAGGTAAAAAATGAAAAAGTTTATACTATTTTGTATAAAAATATATCAAAAAACATTCTCATATGATCATGGGATTATTGGTAAAATATATTCAAATACCAGATATTGCAAATTCACACCTACTTGTTCAGAATATACATATGAGGCGATTAATAAATATGGTGTTATAAAAGGATCATTTCTAGGATTAAAAAGAATAATCAAATGTAATCCTTGGACTAAATCTTGTACATATGATCCTGTCCCTTAGGCGAAATTTGTGATATATTCGCTAATGCATTTTATTTGATATTAAAGATTTATGTTTTCTTTTATTTGGAATAATTTCTTCTACTATCCTTCACTGAATTTAATCGTTGTTTTATACGATTTACTGTTTAGTAACCTAGGGTTAGCGATCATAGCTATAGCTGTTATCTTCAGGTTAATAATTCTTCCTTTTATGAAGAGACAAAATGAGATGACCAGAAAAATGTCTTCTCTAAAACCTCAATTGGAAGCATTACAGAAGAAGTATAAGAATAATAAGGAGAAGTTATCCCAAGAGCAAATTAAACTGTATAAGAAGACTGGGTACAATCCTTTAGGTTGTCTAGTTACTTTTGTACCTCAACTTTTAATTCTTTCTGTTTTGAATCAAGTTATACGAAGAGTAACATCTGGTAATTTGGAAGGAATATATCCTTTTGTTAAGGATTGGTTTTTTGGAGGTTCAGATATTTCTGTTAATACCAATTTCATAATATGGGATTTAACAAAATCATATTCTCAGATATCAGGGGAATTTGGAAAGTTTGCAACAATATCACTTCTCTACCTCCTACTTTGTTTGTTGGTAGGTCTATCTCAGTATTTAATGTCAAAGTTTAGATTGGTGATGCAAGATCCTTTAATGTCTATGAATAATGGGAGTAACAATAAAGATAAGAAGAAAAGTAAAGAAGATATGTCTCCTGAGGAAATGCAACAGAAGATGATGGGTTCTTTTACATTTCTACTACCTTTATCTACTGTATTCATAGCCATTAGTGCTCCGGCAGCATTGAGTGTTTACTGGATAGTTCAATCGTTCATGTTACTTTTGCAATATTTCATATTAGATTGGGACAAGACAAGGAAAGGTGTTCAGAATGCTGTAACTATAATTAAGGAAAAAAGAAAGAAAGAAAAAGAATAATTATTTCTGCCATTAACTTAGAATTAAATTTAAATAAATTATCTATGAAAGATAAGGATATAATTAAATTAGTGAAGGAAGAAGTAGAAACTCTATGTTCCCTACTGGATGTGGATTGTGAGAAAAAATTCTCACTAGAGGATGGTGAGGAAGATATTAAATATATTAAAGTGGATTTTGAAGGAGAAGATTTGGGATATATGATTGGAAACAGAGGTAGACATTTGGATTCTCTTCAATTCATATTACAAGTAATGCTTGGTAGAAAATTAGAAGAGGATTACAATTTCAGAGTTTTCATAGATGTAGGAGGATATAGAAAAGAAAAAGATAGTAAATTAGAAGAATTAGCATTACAGAAGGCTGATGATGCAAGAATATTAGGAGAAGCGGTAGAACTTCCTCCAATGAAACCTTCTGATAGAAGAATTATTCATTTAGCACTGATGAAATTTAAAGATATTCAAACAGAGAGTGAAGGAGAAGGTATGGATAGGCATATTGTTATAAAACCTATTAAGTAACCTTTTGTAATGATAGAATTACTTAATGTTTGATAGAAGTTTTCTTAAAAAGAATATCCTATTTTTGATATTAGATATCTTTTTGGTTCTTTCAACAATTCTTTTTGTTGAAGAATCATTAGGTAGAGCAATTATTCTTGCCATATCATTTCTAATACATATATTCTTTCTTCTTTACACAAAAAATCCGGTATATTCTTCAATATTGTATATATTAATTACCCTGCCATTCAATATTACATACCAATTACCGGAGTATGTTGAAATTTTAAGCTCAAGAATTCATATATATGATGCATATATTAATGGTATCTTTGTAAATTATCTTGTTCCAACAATATCTATTGTTGATATTGGGATATTTCTATTCCTCTTCTCTACCCTTTTTTACAAGGGAATAACTTTTCTAAAAAACTCTCTTTCGAAATACAAAATAATACTTTCTATCTTTGTAATCTTCTTAATTATTCAAAATGTTCTTCTAAAGGACTTTGTAGTGGTTATAAATTCTTTTAGATTTGTATCTATATTTCTCTCATTCATTTTTTTAATTGATATTATGAAAGAAAATGGACAGAAATTTTTTAAGAAAAATAATTTACTTGTTACTATTACTTTACTTTTAAATACCTTAATACAAGGATTTATTGGAATTATGCAATTTACAAGAGGAACATCATTAGCTCTATCTTCAATTGGAGAATCTCAGGTTGTCGCAGGAATGAGTGGATCTAGTTTCATAGAATTGAATGACCAGTTATTTCTAAGAGCATATGGGACATTCCCCCACCCTAATATATTTGCAGGATTTTTGATTTTTTCTTCTTTAGTATCAGTAATAATTTTTAAGAAGAATAAAGGTTGGATAAGATATTTAAATATTATGAATATCCTTTTTTGTTTTGTAATTATGTTTTTTACATTCTCTAGAGTTGGTATATTTCTAATTGTTTTAAATATTTTCATCTTTGTTTGTAAAGAGATGTATTCTAGAAAAATATTTAGAAAGAAAACATTTTCGTTTTTTCCAATTTTTGTTTTAGAAAGATTTGTTAATCTTTTTAATGGGGATGATAGTGGATGGAGAGATAGGAAAAATTTAATGGAAGCAAGTTTTAAAGTTATTAAGGAGAATATTATCTTAGGTACAGGCTTTGGTAATTTTGTAAGGGCTATGGAAAATTATGTTCCTAGAACATCTAAAGGAATTATGTTATTACAGCCTGTACATAACATTTTTCTTCTTTTGTTTTCAGAGACAGGTATTATTGGCTTTTTACTCTTTTCCGTCTTTCTTTTTAAAATATTGAGGAAGAATATTAAGAAGATTACCATATTAGGAATTGTTGTCTTTGTTGATTTGATAGTTATCGGATTATTTGACCATTATCTACTGTCTCTGCCTCAAGGATTAGTAATATTTTTTTCATTAATATTTCTTATTATCCTAGAATCATATATTTCTAAGAAGAATAAATATGATGTAAAGTAGTACTAAGCCAATGCTTTCTTTTTTAGAAATGTAGTATTTTCTTCCTAGTATTGAGAATATCCAAAATACAAATATTGCTATTAAGAGGAATATTATTTCAAAGATGAATGGTTTGAAATCTAATGGTACTATGAAAGAGGAAATACTAGGTATTAGAAGTATATTTATCAAAGTAGCTCCAAGTATATTTCCAATGCTTAATTGTAAATTTCCTTTTTTTATGACAGTGATAGATGTTATTAATTCTGGGATTGCTATTCCTATGGCTAGCATGAAGAAGCCTATTGTTGATCCTGTTATATTGAATTTGTTTGCAAATTCTAATAGGTTATCTATGCAAAATTTTCCAGATAGCATTAGCAGTATGGAAGAACATAGAAGAGTAACAAAATTGAATTTGATGGTACTTTCCATGGTTATTGTATGGTTGTTTTTGTTTGCTAGTATTATCGATATACAGAACATTGTAATTGTTATTATTCCCATAACATAGTTCATTTGGAAGTTTGATATTGAGAGAAGGAAAACAAATATTCCAACGGAGAGTAATGTAAGAGGTATATTTCTTTTTATATCTATTTCCATTAGTTTGTATTTAACAAAGAAGCCTAAAGTTCCTAGTAAAAGAGTTATATTTACTAATGAGCTTCCTAAGAAAGTGGATATTGTTATATCTTGATGTCCTGTTATTGTTGAATATGTACTGATTACTAAATCGGGAAGAGATGTCCCTAAAGCAATTAGTGTGAACCCAATTAAGAAGCTGCTGACTTGTATTTTTTTTGCAAGTGCTACTGATTGATCTACGAAAATACCCGCTGATTTAAGTAAGACAATGAAAGAGATTATAGCTATTAATATGTTTATCATGTTTCTATTTTATTCCTTCTTTAGGAAATAGTGAAATGATTTTTTACCTATTAATATAACTAGAAAATATTGAAGAGCTAGTAGTATTAATCCCCCTATTATGATTATTCCATATATTATTGTTTCTGTTACTTCGAAATTTAATCCTAACATTCCTTTTATGTTTTCACCTGTATAGGGATCTTTTAATGCTAGGTATGCTGAGCATATACAGAAGAATAGTAGTATGGAGGAACAGAATAATGCTGTATTATTTAAATTCTTTTTTAAGATTTCTTCTTTCTCATTATTCATAATAGTCTTTCTTGTGGTATATATGCTTGCTATTATTCCTAGTAGTGCATTGAATACAGGTACTCCCATAAAGAAGCCGAATATGCCAATTGAATAGAAAAGATATATTGTTATTAGTATGATTGTTTTTTGATTGTACCCTATTGATATGAATTTGTTTAAGAAAATTTTGTTAATTATTATTCCAATTATTAATCCTAATATTGCAAACATGAATATTAGGTTGTCTTGAAAGAAAGGAAGTGAACCCCACCATCCAATTAAAAACAGAAGTATTGGAATTACAGGAGAGTATATAAAGGAGAGAAATTTTGTATCAAAATTTTTCATTAATTTTCATTCTATACTAGAACGGAGAGAGTGGGATTTGAACCCACGGTATGATTTCTCATACGCTCGCACTCCAAGCGAGTCCTTTCGACCACTCAGGCATCTCTCCTTAATGGCGTACCTGGCCGGATTCGAACCGACAACCTACTGCTTAGAAGGCAATTGCTCTATCCGATTGAGCTACAGGTACATAACAGGAGATTCTATCAAGAAATGATGTGAAAATAAAGGATATGTATGAATTACATTGATATGAGATTTATTCTATTCTGTGAATACGAATAGAGAAAATATACAAAGGAAGGACGATTTCAAGAAGTTTCTACTGTTTCGATAATAATACTAATGTTTTATAATAGATACCGATAGGTTCTTTGTTCCTATATTTCTTTATACTATCGAAAAACATCTTTATGAAAATGAATCCTTCTGATTCTCGTGCATCAAGTTTTTTCTCAGTGTCCATCTTTAAACTATTAGAATTTGTATAAATTTGTTTAAAAAATTCATATGACAAGAAAATCTGAATTGCTCGCATAAAGGTTTCTTCAAAATATGTTGTAGAGATACCATAATTTTGAAGTATACCTATATCTTTTGGTACTTTTTTTAGAATAACCTTCCCCAAAGATTTGCATATTTCTTTGTTTCTCTCTTTCAGTATTTCATTTTGAGAGATTGCATCCTTAAAGAAAGAATGTGAAAATTCATGGTAAATAGTAGAAATCATGTTTGTAGATTTGAACAAAATCTCTCCATTACAATTGCTTGCACCAATAACAGCATAGAAATTTTCATTAATAGACAAACCCGACCCACCTCCTACTCTGAAAAGATTAGGTATAAGATATATATCTGTTTTTGGGTCTAATTGCCAAAATTTCAATAATATTTTCTCTGGACGTAATGAATCTAGTTCTTGTTGTATATTGATACAAATATTTTCATACAGTGGTTTAAATTCCTTATTATATATTTCATCAAACTTACTCTCAAAATAAATATTTCTAACTAGAGGATATATCTTACGTTTATAAATTTTATATATTCCTGAAATATATTCATCTTGGATACAGATGTCTAGTAAAGTAAATTGGTTGGTAGTATATAGTGAAAATAGTAGATAATCCCATTGGTTTTGTGGGATATTTTTTTGTAAGAAAGTATTAACGAATTCTTTATATATAGGAAATCCTTTTATATATTTAAATTTTTCAACAATTTTGTTTGCTAGAGGGTGGCTCATCTGATCCCCTTCGTCACTGATTAAAACTAA
Source organism: uncultured Candidatus Saccharibacteria bacterium (assembly GCA_964544555.1). Classification (GTDB taxonomy): domain Bacteria; phylum Patescibacteriota; class Dojkabacteria; order SC72; family SC72; genus UBA5232. The sequence continues at coordinate 20,124 of CAZJBF010000004.1, forward strand.
CAGTAGTTGGAAGAAAATTACATTTTTATTTGTTTGAACTTTTATAGACATAAAATCTTTTTATAAGCTCTCCTCAGGGAAATATACAATATTCCCCTGAGGGTTTCAAATACTAGCGAGGTTCAATCCTCGTCTTTGGTGCATGGAGAATCTGGGCACGCTGAGTACGAGTCACAATCGCAATCGCAGTCTTGACAATCGCCATAGCAATAGTCATTGCAATTTTGCGAAGCGAAACTTCGTCCTCTGGTGCCTAATTCTACCACATTACCTACTACAATCTTAGGCATAAGGAACTCCTTTCTCTAAATTCTTTTCAAGAGCTTTGCCCAAAGAAACTGTTGTATCAATCGACAATGTTCTTCTGGCATTTTGCCCGAATTCAGCATTCTCGTATTGTGACAACCTCCAGCACAATACCATTTGGCAAAACAATTTTGGCATTGTTGGTAGCACATCACATTTAGATACCTCAATTTACTTACTCTATCAGTATCAACGATGATTACAGATTCATCAATATTGCCAATCAAGAACGTATCAGCAAGATTATCTTCATCTCGTGTTATTCTGGAACAACTAGAGATTTTTCCGTCAGGCAAAACACAACACATCTCTCCATCTCCAGAACAATAAAAACATTTTGGTAAGAATTTAGCATCGTATGTAGAATCTAATCTTACATTGTTCTTTTTTGCTAATTCTTGGAGGTTAATATATCCATTATAGAAGTCTTCTAAGCACAATAGCTCAGTTTTATCTGCTCCTCTGCCCACAGGGGTAAATGGCTCAAGCTTTAAATCACAACTTAAGTCTTCAGCAATCATCATAATTTCAGCCATTCTAGACACATTTGTGTTTGTAACTGTAGCTCGAATACCAAAATCTACACCTGCTTTTTGTAAATATTTCCCTCCTAGGATTGTATCAGCAAAAGAACCCTGTCCGTTAACTTTAGGTCTTTGAAAGTTTTGCACATCTTCAGGTCCATCAAGAGACAAAGTGACACGGAATCGATTTTCTGCAAGCCATTCAGCAATTTCCATAGTTACCAAAGTTCCATTCGTCACAACGGAAAAAAAAGTTTTATCTCTCCATATATGATAGGCATAATCAACACATTGCCTCATCATTGGAAAAGCCAATAATGGTTCACCACCACCATGAAATGTTATTTTGAAAATATCACCCCCTTTAATTATTAAGTTCTTAGTGATTGTATCAATTGCTGTTTTTGCATATAACCAAGGCATGAATTTCCCGTTCGAACCAGCACTAGCATAGCAGTATATACACTGCAAATTACAACTAGATGTTAGTGATAGAAGAAGCCTTGTTGGAAAATATCTCTCTCCTACACGATTATGGAGTAATTTATAATTAACATGTAATGGATACCTTGCGAGCAGATTTTGAAATTCCTGCTCTTTTGAAAAAGCGACTACATCATCAACATTTGTAGAAAATATCTCAAATGTAATCATCCGACAAGGAGAATAAATTATACCTTTCTCCCCATTGGTAAGGAAATACAAATCCTCATCCAACGATACTTGTGTAATTGCATTCATGGAGAAACCCTTTCCCTAAGTTTATTTTTTAAAGAGCCGTACGGTATGGCTTATAGTATCTGTGGCACGAGATTATTATACATATAAAGTTCTCTTTGTACAATGATATTAAAGAGTTATTTAATAATAATATGAACACATATTGTTTAGAAAACTTCCTTAATCTCTACTAATATACCTCCCTGCTTATCTGGGAAATATCTCAAATTCTCTGGAAAATTAGTTGGATTAAACTCAATCTCTGCTTGTTTTTCAGAAAAATTCAAAGACTTCAAGTAACTATTACCACTTTCCCAATTCATTTCTTTTAGCTTATTTACAATATCATTTTTATCTATCTTTGGTTTAACAGAAGCTTTTGCAGTAAGCTTAATCTTAACTCCATTCTTATCATTCTGTATTACAGAAATATCCTTCTCAACATTATCACCCAATGCTAACTCCAGATTCTGTTCACTTTCAAAAAGATTCTTACTCTCAGCCTCATCAGTTAACAATTGAGAAATCCCATCCTCTAAACCATCAGTCAGATAGTAAGTTGCAGTACTAATTGTCTTTATTGTTATATTAACATCACCAGCCTTTGCTCCCACTGCTACACTACTGTCTGTACTATTATCATCTAAAGTACTCGATATTGATGTAGCTATTATTTCCCAAGATCCAGCCTTATCCTTAAGCTCCTTCTCCCCTTCTTGTACAGCTATCTCTTTCAAATCTGCTATACCCTTATTCAAATCAGCTTGTGAGAGAATGGTATATTGCTCTTTCTTTCCCCCTGTCAGAGCAGACCCTGAGTTCAATCCAAAAATCTTCTGGCTTGACTGCCCTTGTACAGTAAAAAACTGCCCAGCTGCTAAGTTATATTCTTCTCCCACCTCTATTGCAGTAATACCAACTTCTTGTACAGCATTGCAATTTATTGTTATTGTTGTATCCAAAGTATATGCTTTATCCCCAGCAGAGATACTCTGCCCTTGTAAAAGATTTACAGAAGTACCCTCTTCACATCCGATATTCGTAATAGCTACAGTTCCTTTAGCCTTTTCTCCACTGTAAGCGATACCAGTCGCTTGTATAGTTGAAGACCTAGATTTCTCTACAGTCTCTTTTTTTGTTGGTATCTTAGATTCATCAAAGCTAATCTTTTTAATATTTTCATCCCCATCAAAAACTTTCTCTACACTTACCTCTTTAGCAGCAACGTATATACGTACCCTCACAAAAGGAACAGTAAAGTAATATATGAGTAATATTAATATTGTTACAAAAATACTTCCTACTAAAACAATGGGTAAAATTTTCTTAGCTTTTGGAGGAATAGTAGTACTCTTAAATATATTCCCCAAATTTGAGAAAAATGATGATTTGTGCAAATTCTTGTTCTTAACTATTGAAACTGTAGAATCTTTTACTTCCAACTCACCTTCTTTAATACTAAAATCTTTTGTAAGAAGACTTGGCTCTTTATTCTCTTGTATATCATCAACACCATTCTCGTTACTCTCATTTTCTCCTTCTTCATATGTAATTGGAATATCATCATCTATGGTTATCATATTATCTTTTTCTTCACTATTTGAAGGAACTTTTGTTCTACTCTTCTCAATTGCACTATTTATCCTCTTTTGAAAATCTGAAAAAGTAGGTTCTATGATATTTTCTTTCTCCATAGGGTTTATTTCTTCCTTTCTCTCATCTTCTACTTTTTCTATCTGTTTAACTTCTGAAGTCAACCTCTTATTTCTGTTAATTATTTCTCTCTCCCAAACATCTTCTGTGGGTAAATTAGGAGACTCTATGGTCATCAAACCAGCTAGATTAGCATTTCTAACACCGGTAGTATTCTTAATGATTTGTGTGACTAAGAGCTTCTCTCTCTCATCGGCAGTTTCTAGTATCACTTTTAGATTGATTGGACTAATTAGTAAATCTGAATCTTCAGCAAAGGTTATGATGATCCTTTCATTTACAGAATCTAGGATACCAGTCACTATATCTGTTAATTCATCATCTTTACTCACAACTATTTTTGTTATCTTTTTGTTAACTTCCATATCTATTTTTTATTACTAATATCATATACAAACTTAGTTAATGATGCTGGAGTTATATCGAACACATTCCTTAATTCTCCACTTTTGTCTGTAATATTTTCCAATTTCTCTGGTGTGAAAAATTCAATTTTAGGAACTACTGGAAATGGTAAGAATTTCTTCCAAGGAAATTCTATCATAACCTCTTTTATTTCTGGTAACAATGATCCTCCTCCACACAAATATATCTGAGGTGGGAAAGAATCAATATCATCACAATATGCCAAAGCAGATTTTAATGTTTTCATCCAAAGCTTTGCAACGGGGTACACAACTTTTTGTACTTCTCTGGTTAATTCTCTGTTCAATTCTTTCTTAGAATATTTCAATTTTCTCTGCTCAGCATACCTATATTCCAAATTAAGAACTTTAGACAACTCCTTCGTAAATGTTCTTCCTCCAAAAGCAAACATTTTTGTTTCTACAACGTTACCCTTCTCTACGACAGCTATATCTGTTGTTCCTCCACCAATGTCTATGAATATTGCTGAAAAATCTCTGTTAGACGATCCAGCATATGCTCTAGCAACAGAAAATGGTTGAGATACTATACCTAAAACATTCATTCTTAAATCAGAAGCAACTCTTCGTAATGCTTCTGTGTATGTCTTCGGAGCAAACGAAGCATAGTAGTTAAGCTTAACATCTTTTCCTTTGTACCCTATCAATGAATCTACAGGCATTCCTCCTATCTCCAAACCAGTTTTGGTGATATGCAATATATCTATATCATCATTTGCTAGCCCTATTCTTTGACTTAAATCTTCTTTACCATGTGTCTCTATCTTTGCCTCAATTTGTGAAATTATTTTTCTCTGCTCCTTCTCTGTAACTTCTTTCTCAAAATTCTCTTCTCTTTGGTAATTAACAACAATCGACACTCCCTGAATATATTCTCCAGCTATTCCCATTACGACATATTTCGGAAATTCTTCTGGTGTAAGTCTCTCTGTTATTGCTGAAATGGAAAGTCTACAATTATCAAGTACTGTATCTAAATTGGTAATTATTCCACTTCTCATAGCATGTTGTTGCTGCTCTATTCTTGAGATTTTTCTAATTTCTATTCCCAATTTGTCTACAGAGAAAAGTATACTTTTCAATTGTTCTGTACCAATATCTAAAGCAACAATATTATCATCTTTGCCAAAAGAATACGGTAAAGATTTTTTAAAAAAAGGCAGATTTAACATATGGAAAGTATATCATATTTAATTAATTGAATCTTGACTCTTATATGATTGCAACTAATATAATGGGTTCTCTTTCTGTTTTTTTATATATTAATTTCCCTAAATCTTTTTCCAATTGTGTCATTAAAGATTTCTCATCATACTTTTTCGGATTCTTTTGGCTATTTAACCATTCTCTATGTGTATCAAATATGCAATTTTGAATTTCATTAAGAAGACTTTGTGAATGTTTAAAATAGATGAATCCTCTTGAAAGGAATCTAGGTTTACCTATTATTTTCTTAGTATTCTGACTTAAATTTAGTATGACTGTAAAAATTCCAAACTCTGAAAGCTGTTTTCTATCCTTCAATACGATATCTCCAATATCACCTACTCCAAGTCCATCTATTAAAATTGGTTTTGATTCTATTTTCTTTCCCCTCTTCCAATATCTTCCATTGTACTCCCACATCTGCCCATCATCTGTTAAAAATATATTATTGTTATTAATTCCCCAATTTTGAAGATTTAATTTGTGAAAATATCTAAAAGTTAATGATCCATGTACAGGCATCACATTTCTTGGTCTAATCATTTCTATCATTGCTTTTATATCTTCCTGATTACCATGACCTGTTGAATGTATTTTCATATTTACAGTATCTTTCATTAAATCAGCACCAAGGCCTATTATTCTATCCGTCATTTTCTCTATTTTACTAACATTCTCTGGAATTTCTGAAGATGACATTATTACTAAATCCCCCTTCTTTATTTTTATTGTTCTATGTTCATTCAATGAAATTCTGTTTAATACTGCAAACCTTTCCCCTTGACTACCAGTACAAAGTATCAGTAATCGATTATCTGGATATTTACTAATTTCTTTATCCTTGATGAATATTTCATCATCCACATTTATATATCTATTATTTCTAGCTATTGCGACTGCCTGATCTAAACTTCTTCCTGCAAGCAAAACCTTTCTATTTGTTCTTTTGGCAATTTCAATTACAGAATACAACCTAGTTATTAAAGATGAAAATGCAGAAAGAATAATCCTTCCGTTATACCCGGAGATGATTTCTTCCAAATTTTGAGAAATTACTGTCTCTGAAGGAGCTTTCCCAGGAACTGTAGCATTAGTGCTCTCCATCAAAGCCAAGTCAACTCTTCCTCTTAAGCTAATGAGTTTCTGATAGTCAGACTCTGGTTCATTAGCTGGTGTAGCATCAAATTTAAAATCTCCCGAGAAGAAAAGATTCCCTATTGGAGATTCAAGAAATATTGAAAAAGCATCAGGTATACTATGATTAATACCTATGAATGTTGCTTTGAAGTATTTACCTATTGATATTTTCGATTTTCTATCTACTCCGTATATTTTTACTTTCTTGTCCATTTTGTATTCTCTCATTTTTAATTCAATGAGAGATTTTGCAAAACCACCTGCATATATTGGAGGATAGTCTAATTCTGGCAATATCCATCTTAGTGCACCAATATGGTCCAAATGCCCATGTGTTATTAGTATCGCTTTTATCTTTTCTTTGTTCTTTTTTAAATATCTTGTATTTGGGATTAAGTAATCAATCCCATACATTTCCTGACCAGGAAAAGAATATCCTGCATCTACCATCACTATCTCATCATCATATTGAACGAAATTCGAATTCCTTCCTATTTCACTTGTTCCTGAAAGTGTACATAGCTTTAGTAATTGCTGTTGTTGTTTGTTTTTATTTATCATTTTTTATTTATTTATATTATCTTCTATTTCTATTCAACCTTTATTATACATTTTTAATATATATTGTGTGAAAGAAATAACTTGGAGAAAATTATTTATGAAGTTGATACATTCTATCACAAATATTTTAATTTAGCTGGGGCTTGAAGGAATTTGCTTATGTGATGCATACTATATGGAGAGATATCATAAGAATTTAATATACTAGAGGACAGAATGTCTTGACAAAAAACTTCAAAATCAAAGGATTCTATACTCATAGTATATTAAATTTGTATGAAAAAGTTGTTATAGTATATATGCAGTACTGTTTTATATGCATATCTGACTCAAATATATTGTGATATAATGAAGGCCATTAATATGGAAGAAATACCTAAGTCATACAATTCTGACGCAGAATCAGAAATATATACTCTTTGGAAGAAGTCAGATCTAGCTAATCCTGATAATATGGAGAAGTTCTTGAAAGAAAATGGATATACTCCTAAAAGTTCTTTCACCATCACTCTCCCTCCTCCTAATGCTAATGGCAATTTACATTTAGGACATGTATGTGGATACTCTTTTCATGATGTAATTGGAAGATATATGAGGATGACATCGCATCCTACCCTTCTTTTACCAGGTAAAGACCATGCAGGTATCCAAACAGAATCTGTTTTTACAAAAATCTTAGAAAAAGAAGGTAAGAACAAAATCAAAATGGGTAGAGAAAAGTTCTATGAAGAAAGTTACAAATTTTGTCTTGATAATATGGAGAAGGCTAGAAAGCAGGAGCAAAGGATTGGGTTGTCTGCTGACTATTCCAGAGAACTTTTTACATTGGATCCAAAATTGACAAAAGTTGTGTATGAGACATTTTACAGGATGTTTGAAGAAGGTATGGTTTACAGGGATAAAAGAATAATTAATCAATGTCCTAATTGTATGACTGCTTTGGCAGATATAGATACGGAACATGAAGAAAGAAGAGGAATTTTTGCATATATTGTGTATCCTTTTGTAGAAGAGGAAGACAAGAAACTTGCAAAGGAAAGATTTGGTGTGGAAGGTATTACTGTCGCTACAACAAGACCTGAAACAATGCTTGGTGATACTGCAGTTGCAGTAAATCCTAATGATGACAGGTACAAAGATTTAATCGGAAAAAAGGTTGTTCTTCCAATAGCAGATAGGGAAATTCCAATTATCTCAGTTGAAGATGTTGATATAGAATTAGGTACAGGTGCTTTAAAAGTTACACCAGCTCACTCCCCTATAGATTTTGAAATTGGCAAAGCTCATATGCTGGATACAGTTAATGTAATAAATGAGGAAGGAAAGATGGAAGGTGATATTCCGGATAGATTTAAGGGTATGGTGACAATTGATTGCTCAAAAGCTTTGTGTAAGGAATTAGATGATTTAGGTTTACTAGTTAAGATTGAGAATATTAAACATGAGGTTGCCATTTGTGAAAGATGTAAAACTCCAATTGAGCCAATTATATCTAATCAATGGTACCTAAATGTTGAACCTTTAGCGAAAAAAGCGTTAACTGAAATTAAAAATGGAAATGTAAAGGTAGTACCATCTGGTCAACAGAAAGCATTAGAGCATTTTTTTGAAAATATTCAACCTTGGTGTATATCTAGACAATTATGGTGGGGGCAAAGGATTCCTGTTTGGTATAGCGGAGGGAAGAAACTGTATGATTGGTTGCTAGAAAATCAAGGGAAAAATACTGAGAGTTATGAGAAAGAAACGGGAAAAGAAGCTAATGGATCAGGAAAAATATTTTTAGGTGAGAACGAACCTAATTCTGAAAATGGTGAAATTTGGGAACAGGAAGTTGATGTTTTTGATACATGGTTTAGTTCTGGGCAATGGCCATTTTCTACTTTAGGTGGTGAAGAGGGGGAAGATTTTAAGAAGTACTATCCTACTCAGACAATGATTCATGCTAGAGATATTCTTTTTTGGTGGTCAGCAAGAATGATTATGATGGGTTTGTACAGGACAGGAAGAGTTCCTTTTAGTACTGTATTTCTTACAGGTATGATCTTGGCACCAGATGGTTCTAAGATGTCTAAATCTAAGGGTAATGGTATTGAGCCTAATGAGGTTTTCGAGAAATATGGAGCTGATGCTTTGAGACTTTGGTACTATTCTGATGCTTTACCAGGATCAAATGCTCCTCTTAGAGAAGAAAAAATCAAGGGTAATAGAAATTTCATTAACAAAATTTGGAATGCAAGTAGATTTATATTAATGAATATTGATAACTCTGAGTTGGAGAAAGTTTCTTCCTACCCTATTGAAGATACTGAAAGAATAGCTGAAACTAAAAAGCATATTGAGAAGATGATGGGTTATTTAGAAAAGTATCAATTTAATTTGGGAGCAGAATGTATCAGAGAGTTTTTCTGGCATCAGGTTTGTGATATATGGATTGAGGATATAAAGACAGAGATTAAAGATGAAGAAATTGGTAGTACTGTACGAATACAGAAATTAGGAGAGCTTTTATATATATTGAAAGAGAATCTTAAAATTATGCATCCATTTATTCCTTTTGTGACGGAATCGGTATGGCAGGAGTTAGTAAAGTTGAAACTTGCTAGTGGGTTGTTAATGTCTCAGCAAATTGTTAAGGGATAACATTTTCGTTTCCTCCTTCTAAAAAACATATATATCAAGAAATAATAGTATAAAAGCTTTTTCTGTGATATACTCACCTCTAGTTGCACTTTATAACTAAAGAAAAGAATACAAAAGGAGAAAAAATGGTCAAATTAGATATTAAGAAGGACGATCCCTATTTGGATATTTTGAAAAGGATTCAAAATAGTCCATACATTGTTGGTTACTCGGATAGTTATTCTTCGAGAATATTTCTTTATAAAGATGAAAGTAATAAATATCTTTTTGATGAAGTAATTCGAACAAAGGAAGGAATTATCCTTGTAATTAAGAATCTTTTTCCAACTGAAGTTATAACTCAATATGGGAAATGGAAATGTTGGGGAAATGGTAATGGAATTCCTAGAAGAGAGAGTGAAATAATGTCGTTATTGAATTTATTGGAAGCTAGGAAATTCCAGTGTCCATATCCTTGTTCATATAGAAAATATGAAAAACAGCCCTGTTCACATTCTTGTAAACATTCCAATGAAGAATACTTTTCTGTAGGAAAAGTGAATGGGAAAGTATTGCCTGATGTAGTATTTTATTCTGAGAAATAAAGTTTAAAGTTGTAACAAAATAGGCCTGAAGTTGGTATGAATGTGAGTATATTATATATACTTCATAACACTACTTTGGATTTCTTCAGGCCTTTTTCTTCTTGAGTTTGGAGTTTGTTTTGAGCTTTGAGCTTAGCTTGAATGTATAATAGTATCACAACAAAGAATATTGATGTTTTTTAATCAGCAGTTAACATACTAGAGGATAACAGATCTTGACAAAAATATCCTACTTAATCTTATAGTATGTTAAATTACTATTAAAATAATACGAAAAATATAGTCATGGAAAGAGTTCACATTCAAGCTAAGCTCACAGTGTTCTAGCTTAGAGCTCAAGCTCAGTGTTATGTTATAATAAGATAATAATGGATAAAATATATATAACTACAACTCTACCCTATGTAAATGCAGAGC
>CAZJBF010000004.1:30459-34816 GCA_964544555.1 uncultured Candidatus Saccharibacteria bacterium
ATAATAATGGATAAAATATATATAACTACAACTCTACCCTATGTAAATGCAGAGCCTCATATTGGACATGCTTTAGAATTTGTACAAGCTGATACTCTAGCAAGATATTTCAAAAAGAAATTGGGAGACGAAAATGTATTCTTTAATGTAGGGACAGATGAACATGGTCAAAAAATACTAAGGAAAGCAGACGAAGAAGGTATTAATGTACAAGATTTTGTAGATAAATATGCTCAAAGATTTAAGGATTACTGTAAACTATTTTTTGTTGAATATAATTCATTTTACAGGACTTCCTCAGCATCTCATTCTGAAAATGCTAAAAAATTTTGGAAACTATGTGATGAAAAAGGAGATATATACAAAAAGAAATACAGTGGGAAGTATTGTATAGGTTGTGAAAGATTCATTACTGAAAAGGAATTGATAGATGGTAAGTGTCCTGATCATGGAACAGAGCCGGAATTAAAAGAAGAAGAAAATTACTTCTTCAGACTATCCTCTTACAGGGAATATCTTCTCAAATGGCTAGATGAAAATCCAGATGTTCTGAAACCAAAACAATCTACGGATGAATTGAAAAAAATAATATCTGAAATTGAAGATATTAGTATCTCTAGATTGAAAGAAAATCTCCCATGGGGTATAGATGTACCTGACGATCCAGAACAAGTCTTTTATGTATGGTTTGATGCATTGACCAATTATGTAATAGCAGCAGGGTTTGGTACTGATGAAGAGGGGCTTTTACAGTGGTGGTCTAATTCAGTTCAACTATTTGGCCCTGATAACTTAAGATTCCAAGGAGTAATATGGCAAGGTATGTTAGCCTCTGTTGGTTTGCCACAAACATCTAAACTCTTAAGACATGGTATGGTGCTTGGTCCAGATGGAAGAAAAATGGCTAAAACATTAGGAAATATAATTTCACCATTTGATCAAGAAAAAAAATATGGTGCAGAGATTGTAAGATTTTATCTCTTAGCAGGACTATCAACATTCGCAGATTCAGTTTACAACGAAGAAGATCTTGTTAATATGTATAATTCAAGATTAGCAAATAACTATGGTAATTTACTTAACAGGGTCATTCATTTATCCGAAAATAAAGAGGTAGAAATTAATGAATATGAAAAAGTAGAAAAGGACTTCAAAAACAAAGTCGATTCTTTTAAAGAAGAGATAGAGAAATTATATGAAGATTTCGAAATATCATTAGCAGCAGAAAAGATAGATCAGCTCGCAGATTTCGGAAACAAATATATTACAAAAGAAGAGCCTTGGAAAAAAGATATTTCAAAAAATGAATGTGAAATTATTCTTAATAATCTCAGCTATTTATTAAAGATAGTAAACGAATTATATATGCCGATAATACCTATTAGTGGTAAGAAAGCTGAAGAAGCATTAGAAAAGAAAGAAAAAATTATTCTCTTTAATAAACTTTAGGCTGATATGCTATACTAAAAGTATAAAAGTTTAAAACTGCTCAAAATTGAAATCGAATAAAGAACCACAATCAATTAATTTTTTGGAGCCAATCTATTCTCCAACAGATATATGGTCAAAAGCATATCTTTGGCTTGTTGATATTGGTAAATATCTTCTGATAGCTGTAGAGTTGGTGGTTTTAGGAGTATTCTTTTCAAGGTTTGTTCTTGACAGGAAGAATAATGATCTTACAGAAGAAGTTAATGGTAAAGTTGTACTACTTTCTAATGAGAGTTGGAGAGAAAAAGATATTATTTTTGCAAATTATCAGAATTTACTTGCTGATGTATCAAGAATTAATAAAGGTCAGGAAATTAATTCTACTTTAATAAGCGAACTTATAAGTGGTATTCCTTCTCTATTGAAGCTAGAAAGTTTTTCATTTACTGAAAAAAGAGTATCTCTAGGTTTTACTGCTACTAGTTTAGAGGCAGTAAAAAATTATGAATCTGCATTGAAAAATAATCCTAATTATTATGATGTAACATTTAATATTGTAAAAGAGAAATCTGACATTAGTGTAAGGGTGACATTTTTATTAATAGCTGAAGAAGATTAATGGAAAAGACAAATATAAATACAGTTGAATATATAAAACTAATAAAGGAATCTCCTGAGAAAAAGAAATCGTATATATTTTTCATTTTTACGATTGTTGCAGTTATTTTACTCTCTCTCTTTGCTATAAGGCCAACTATTTCTACGATTGTTCGTATTAATAAGGAGATTAAAGAAAAGAATAGTCTTAATGTATTGCTGGATAATAAAATAACTACTTTGTCGAAATTAGATAGTGAATATTTAGAGAGTAAGAAATATTTTAATAGCTTGAAATTAATATATCCTGCTGATGGGAATTTTAGTTTACTTCTATCAAATCTAGATTCGATAGTTTCTAGGAATGGATTTATTTTAAATTCTATAACATTTGATGATTATGATGGTGATTACTATGATATTAGTACCACTACTTTATCACCTCAGTCACTTAGAGTTAGCGTTAGAGGTAAGCAAATAAATATTGTTAACCTTCTGAAGGAATTTGAAGCATTACCTATGTATCCTGTTGTCGAAACATTGTCTTTCTCAAGTCAGGAAGATGATAATGGTTTTTGTGTTTTCAGTATCGGTTTGAGAATTTATGATATAGATAATGATAAATTTTATAAATAGATAATATGGATTTAATTAAAAAATCAATAATAGCATTAGTTCTACTATTAATAGTAGTTTTAGCATGGATAGGATTTTCTGTGTATTATGATACAAATGATTTGGATGTTGATCCTAATGCAAGCTCATACACGAAGCAATTACAAAGTAGCTTTGATACAGAAAGTTTGACGGAGATTACCAAAAGAACAGAGCAAGCATTCCCTGTTTCTCCGGATGAATTTTTATCTTTGATAGGAGAAGATTAATCTATATAATCATCTAGTTTTTGTTGTGCTGATTTTTCTTTTAGCTTTTTCAAAGCCTTAGCTTCTATCTGCCTAATTCTTTCTCTTGTGACTCCAAATTCTTTTCCTACCTCTTCTAATGTTCTTGAAACACCATCTTCTAATCCAAATCTTAGTGATAGTACTCTTCTTTCTCTATCTTGAAGACTATCCAAAATTGTATGAAGTTGGTTCTTCAAATATTCTGCAGTAGCATAATCCTCTGGTGATTGAGACCAATCATCAGGAATAATATCTTGTAGTTTGCTATCTTTCTCTTCGCCTATAGGAGTAGACAAAGAAGTAGGATTTTGTTTTATCTTTTTAATCTCAACAATTTTCTCTATCTCTATTTCCATCTCTTTAGCGATTTCCTCATCGGTAGCTGGTCTTCCTAATTTTGTTGCTAAAGAATTATTTACCTTATTATATTTATTTATAGTCTCTATCATATGGACAGGAACCCTAATAGTTCTAGCTTGATCTGCAATAGCTCTTGTTATTGCTTGTCTTATCCACCATGTAGCATAAGTGGAAAACTTAAAACCTTTTGTATAGTCAAATTTTTCAACAGCTCTCATCAATCCTATATTTCCTTCTTGTATTAAATCTAAGAGTTCTAAATTACTTTTACTATATTTCTTTGCAATACTAACAACCAATCTTAAATTTGCGGTTATGAGTAATTGCCCAGCTTCAACATTGCCAGCTTCTATTCTTTTTGCCAATATTACCTCTTCTTCTCCTGTTAGAAGAGGAATTCTTCCTATTTCGTAAAGATATGATCTTATTGCATCTGTAGAAAGTGTTGTTTGAATACTCTTAAGAATCTTAATTTTCTTTTCTAATGTAAGCTCTTCTTTTATTGGTTCGTCAGAAGTTTCTTCTGGTTCTAAAACCTCAATCTCATTTTCTTGTAACTTTTCAAAAATACTGTCTAATAACTCGATATCCTCTTCTATTGTAGGAAAGACATCTAAAAGATCTTCTTGTGTTAAGAAACCTTGCTCTTTACCTTTCTTTATGAGAAAACTAATAGCTTTATTATTATTTGGCATTTATTAGTTATGATATAATTTATATATGGACAGTAAGAATAATACCATTTTAAAACAAAAACAAATTTTTTTAGAAGTTGTTGCCAAATTCTGTGATAAATGTGGCACTCCATATGCTATAGATGATCTTAATATCGTCCAGAATACTGGAATGACAACGATTATACACTTTTCTTGCCATAATTGTAAGGCTAAACATATTGCAACTTTTATACCTTCCTTAGGAGTGAGTCAAAGAGTTCCTGTTAATACAGATTTAGGAGCTAAAGAGATAGGGAGATTTTCTAATATGGATGAAATCTCTTTGCAGGAAATTTTAAATTTGTATACCAGTTTAAAGAAGGATAATACTTCTAGAATTTAGTTAGG
>CAZJBF010000004.1:34916-42177 GCA_964544555.1 uncultured Candidatus Saccharibacteria bacterium
AGAATAGTTTTTATCTAAATATAGATTAGCTTTATTTCCTCCCCAATTCCAATCTACTGAAGAAGGAGCACTATTATATTTAGAATCTAAGGAACCTGACCAATTTCTAGAATTAAAGAAGTTAAATGCATCTGTTTCATCGAATGTAGCTTGAAGATGTTTTTCGTCTAAAGCAGAAGTAAATACATCTTTAAATTGAATTAACTCCTGTATATTCATCGAAAGAATTTTTTTTACAATTTCATTAGCTAAATTGGCAAGAAAAGTTGTTTTTTGAGTAGAACCTGGTGTAAATTCTTCGTGCATTTCAAAAATTTTTTCATATATATTTGCACTTGTTATTATCTTGTCTTCTCCTGGGACTTCTATTCCTCCCCATTTATCTAAAAGTTTCTGTAAGAATGCAATATCTATTGTTATTACTCCATCAAGCTCACTGCCTATACCCAAATCTTTTGTGAAGACTTCAGCCTCTGAAGAAGTTTCAGCTAAGTCAGGATACCAATTTACTAGAGAAAATGACCAAGTATCAAGGTTTAGTGCTTCAATCATTGAATCAGGGGCAGTATATTTTTTACCTTGAACTTTTAATGTACCATCAGCATTATATATATCATCTACGAAAAGTTCTCTGATCTGACCTCCTTCTATTCCTACTATGCCATAGCTTGTTAACCAGCCACCTGTGCTTCGCATTTCTGATTCATTTTGCAAAAGAATTAGATATCTTTTTCTTTCGTCTGTTCCAAGTAAATCAGGAATGAATGTAATTGCTTCTTGATACATTTTAACTCCAGATTCTACTTGGTATATGACATCTTTCAAAGATAATATCTTGTCCTGTAATGAAGAAGGGAAAGAGTTAGTATCAACCTTTTTTAATATCTCTGATGCAAGAGAAATTTTGTATGATGCTTCATCCAATTTGTATTCATTTTCAGACATCATTAACAAGTACTCTCTGTATTCTCTTGTTGTTGTTGCAGTATCAGTTTGGAAATCTAAGGCTGGTTCAAATTCTTTAATATATTGGGCGAGAGGATAGATTGCTTCTACTAATTGCTCACCTCCCTGTGTTCCATATTGTGCAGATTGTATTATCTGAGTTATGCTGTTGTACAAATCTTTTTGTCCTGTCATTGAGAATAGCCAGTAAAGATTACCACTACTCTCAGATATTCTATCTAGATTTCTTTCAATCTTTTCAATATTTACCTCATTAGCTGTTTGATTAGAATCTAAAAAAGATGTAGTTAATTGTTTTGTTGTTGTTGATATTATGAAGAAACCCAGTAAGCATCCTACTATTGGATATATCAGGAAATATGAAACGAGGAATATTCCAGCTGATATTGCTAATCCTTTGAAAATTTTTTTAGAATTTATATTTTCGATTGTTTTTTTACTAAAAAAATCTTTTACTGGTGTAGTGATGTCTGAGATGATCTGACCTAACTTTGTTTTTGAAATCTTCGTATTCTTTGTAGTATCTTCTTTTTTTACAGAATCTTTGGATACTTCCCATGATTTATCTATCTGATTGTAATAGCTTTGTAATTGCTCAACCATCCCCTCTTCTAAAGATATTTGTTGTACCCAGCCGTATTTGCTAGCATGTGGTGCCGGTACATAGAGATCTTGTATTAAGAATTTTTCTTCAGGATTATCTACAAAGCGAATGCTTTGTGCTTCTGTATTCAATTCTAGTAGTTTGTAGGCTAATGATAGTGTTGTGTAATTGTTTTTGTTTGCTAGAGTAATAACTTCACCTTTGGTGGAGTCTAAGAATGTTAATTTCAATATACCATATGTTGCATCACTTTCATGAATCAAATTATGGATATCTAGACCTTCTCCTTTAATGGTGATTTGTCCTTTGTTAGTAGCATCTTTAAACATAGTATCCAAAGATGGTATGGCAACTTTTTCGATTCCTTTTCCTATGACAGTACCTACTCGTAATATTCTTAAGTTTACATCTGTTTTGTCACTAAATTCTGCAACTAAGGTCTCACAATACTTCTGTAGCTCCATATTTGAGTAAGGTGAAGGAGATGACAGCTTAGCATTGTTTACCCTGTTTGCAAGCTCTCTGTTGAGTTCTAACGAGGTAATTAAAGAAAACTTAGCTTTGTACTTCTTTGTATTTAATAGTGATTGTTCGAGATATTTAGTTTCAGTTAAGAATTCCTTACTATCAAATTCTTTTTCTTTTAATTTGTCTTCAAGAAAGTAAAAGAGGTAGTCAAATCTTTTTATGTTTTTAAATATAGATTCAAAACCTTTGAAATCAAAGAAATCTACTAGCTCAGATTTTTTTAATTCAGATATGTATTTCTTTGTTTCGCTATTGAATTTATCTATTATGATTACATAACTTCCTTGTTCTACTAAGGTTTTAGCAACTATTGATCCTAATCTATTACCTCCATGAATTAGAATGGAAATAGGTGTTTGACTCTTAATTTTGTTTAATCGTAAATTACTCATTTGTTACTTTTTCCAAAATTATTGGTATTGGATAATGGTATGTTTTTAAATTAAGCTGGTATCCTTCTCTCACAATTACTGGTATTTCTATCTCTTCATACCCATTTGCAGTTACTTTTACCTGATATTGTCCATCCATTAGTGCATAATTGCTTAATGGGGATGTGTCAGTGAATTCTTTGTCAATATATATCTTAGCATCTTGAGCATTGCTTGTAACTGTGATGTATCCTTTTCCTTTCGTTATTGTTTTGACAGGTGTGTAGTAAAGTATAGCCCCTTGTAATGTGTTTTCTGGCCCAATTTCAATATCTATTCTCGCTGAAGTGTTTTTTGAGAGTTCTATATTGAATGATTGTTTTTGGTAAAAAAATTCTTCCGAAGATATTCTGGATAGTTCTATGAGATATTCTCCTTCTGGGAGATCTTCTACGGTTATTGGGGTTTCTCCATATTCTTCACCATTTATCAATACTTTTGATTTACTATTTTTGCTTACTATCTCTATTGTTGTGTTATTGTAGAACTTGTTAACAAAAGGCAGCCTGCCAATTAAACTTTTTAAAGGGAAAAAATAAAGAATAATGGACAAAGCAACTACAAAAATTGTTATCAAAAAGGCAGTTTTTCCGCGTCTCATGGTATTCATTATAGGGAGAACTTAACCATTTGTCTATCTTAGTCATACCTGCTTCAGGCCTGGCTAAAGCCAGGCCTTGGTTCATCTTTTGTTCACAATATTATGGAGACAACGTTTCTTGTACTTTTTACAACCTCTATAGGACTAAATAAAAATAGAAACACTTTTTATTTTAGATGGAAAGTTATAAATAGGTTGTAGCGAAAAGACATTAGGGTAGATTAAATAATTCTGAACCAAGGTGAGGCTTAGGCCTGGCTAGTAGGAGTATTTGGATTCAGGAGATTTTTCCTTAGTTGGTTTTTCCTTTTTCTTGCTAGCGTAGATGTTTATAGTAACAACTATAGCTATGGCTAAGGCACTTACGAAAATGAGAGCAAAATATCTTTTTGCTCCAGCTGTCAATATAGCAAATGAACCTAGGAATAGTGTTATAGCACTCTCAATAAGGACGATAGATCTTCTTCTTAATCCTAGTTTAATTAATTGATGGTGAAAGTGGTCAGCTCCATTTATTTTCATTAATTCCACAAGATTTTTGGGCTTATATACAAGGTATCTTTTTATGACTACATATACTAAGTCTATGAGTGGCATCATCAAGAGCATTATTGTTGTAGAAAGCTTAGTGTCAGCTATTATTGCCAATGTACATATCATAAATCCATATACTGATTTACCAGCAGAACCAGTCATTATCTTTTGGGGTGGTAGAGCAAATATTAAAAATAGTAGCAATCCACCTGCCATTAATATACTTATTGTCGATGAAAATACTGATTGATACCTAATTCCAATTATGAAAATCAAGAGAAAAATTATGAAAGAGTTTCCCTCTATGATTCCAGGTGAACCAGCTGTCCATTTGTATGCATTAATACATGTAACAATCCATAATATCAAGAATATGTCTCCTGGAAAAACCAATGATTGTGCCATACCGAGAACAGAAAAATTCCAAGTATACATATCGAGATTTAAATTAAAAAGTGAAAGATCTGTTAAATTAATAACGGAAAAAGCTATAATAATGGAAGCCAATATCTGGTAAAGTAACTGAGTTTTTGCAGGGAGGTTCAATATGTCATCAAGTGCCGATCCTACAATTAATATCAGTGTAGCAACGATAATTGGTAGAGTAAAACTATCTAATCTAAAGAAGAAAATTATCGCTATCAAAGCTGGAATGGTAATAGCTAGACCTCCTAATGATGGAGTTATGCCTTCATGCAGAGCTTTCTCCTGGTTATCGTAAACCTTACCTTTCC
Source organism: uncultured Candidatus Saccharibacteria bacterium (assembly GCA_964544555.1). Classification (GTDB taxonomy): domain Bacteria; phylum Patescibacteriota; class Dojkabacteria; order SC72; family SC72; genus UBA5232. Next base: position 39,315 of record CAZJBF010000004.1, read on the forward strand.
TGCTAACACCGGGTTTGTAAGTAATGTCATATTTCAATGCAATATGACCAATTATAGGAGTTACTACCATTGCAATTAGAAAACCTAGTAAAAAAATAGGTATATATTGTAAATATTTTGAATAATCAGGATCTGCAACAAAATCAGTAGGAAAAATACTTAATAATCTTGCCAATATTTCTCTAGGTGTAGATATATCCATATTATGATAATGCCATTAAATCAACTAAAATAATACTTTGCGAAACTATACATAAAAGAGCACTTGCCATTAAAAGTTTTGTAAAATTTCTTTCTCTATTGTAATTCTTTGATGTTGAAATTAATGATACTAAAAAAACAACTATTGAGATTAGAGGATATATATATATATATTCCTTCAATGCAAGTTTATCTTCTGCAGATAAGAAATATTTAAATACAGGCAAGTATTTTGGTAATGTATCTATATCCTTGTATATCAACAGAATTTGTTGAGCTATGAATATCATTCCAATTATTATCATTGCCCACAACAATGGATCTTTAAGGAATTTCTTTATTTCAAATTGCAATATAGCCAAATCAACTCTACCTTTTACTTTGAAAAACTTGTTTTTCAAAGGTTCTTTTATATCAAGATCTAATTGCTCTTCCTTGGGGATTTTTTTCTTTTTTGACATAGCAAGATTATATCACAGAACATTTCTCAAATTGAAAAGGGAAATGTATTCATCGAGGGAAACATGTTGAGGTCTTTTTGAAAGCAATAACGAAGTTTCTTTCGTGTTTTTAATGCCAAAATTTTTCAGGTTATTAGAAAGTGTTTTGCGAGGCTGTCCAAAGCATCTAGTTAAAAACATTATGAACTCTTCGACATTTTCTACATATTTTTTGTTTGGAGAAAATTGAATGAATGAACTTGTCACTTTTGGCCTTGGTCTAAAAGAATCAGGTTTGATATCAAAAAGTTTTTTAGTTTCAGAAAATATCCTTGTTTGTAAAGCTAGAAGGTTATTATCTGGCTCTTTTGCTGTATACTTCTCTGCTACTTCTTTTTGAACAATGAAATATGAATTTGTATTAAAAAATTCATATCCTATTATTTTCTTAATTATTCTTTTGCTCACATTGTATGGTAAAGAACCAAAAAACAAGATTTTTTTGTCTTTGTACTTTTGTAATTCTTTGTAATCCCAATCTAAGAAATCTTTATTTATTACTGAAAATTTAGGGTATGCTTTACTCAATTCAAAAGAAAGATTGTTATCTTTTTCAACTAGTATAATGTCTTTTTCTGTTTTGCTGAATAATTTTGTAAAAGAACCTTGTCCAGGTCCTATCTCTACAAAAATATCATGCTTAGTTTGAAGTACTGTATTTGCAATACTTTCTGCTAAATGTGTATTAATAAAAAAATTTTGTCCTAAAGATTTTTTTGCTTTCATTTATATTATTCTAAAATCCCAAATATCATTTTCTTTTTTATATTGTTTTGAACATTTTTTACAAACAGCCAAATCAGATGATGGGAAATCTAATCTACTTTTGCAAGAGGGACATACTAAAATATCTTCTATTTTAGTAAAATCTTCATTATTCGATTTTTTTTCTTTAATAACTTCATTTGTAAAGAAAATACTTGGTGGTATATTTGTCCAAGATAGGGTTAATTGAAGAATTTTTTCCAAAAAAATCATAATATCTTCATTAAATATCCTTTTTAAAAATGGAATTCTCAAAAAAGAACAACCATATTTTTTCTTAACAATAAAATTGTTTTTAATTAATTGCTCCCTTATGTATGAAGGATGGTAGTTATAGAAAATTCCTTTCAAACCCTGTGATGTTCCTTCAGTATTTTCAGTCAGAGGATGTTCGTATGGCTCTGTTGAAAAGAAATTAAAATCTAATTTAAACAATGCTTTTATTGATGCTTTTAAATGAATCTTATTTGCAAATTCTTGTATGTACAATGATTTGCTATTCATTACTCTGAATAGTTCTTTAAAATAATCAGAGGTATTTTCTATGTGATGTAGAACTCTTACCATTAATGCTCCATCGAAAGAATCTTCTCTGAATGGCATTTTATATGCGTTTGCTGCGATTAGTGTCATATTTGGGTATTTACTTAATATTGTTTCTTTATTTCTCTGGAGAGTCTTTAATGAATAGTCTAATATGACTGAATGATTGTATTGATTGTAATATGTTGATGCTAATCGTCCATATGATCCTCCTATGTCTAAAAACCAATGACCTTGTTTTTCACTTAATACTTTATTTAAAATATTTTTTTCGGCTAGATTTTCATAGCTTCTATTCTTCCAATAGGTTGTATAGTCGTAATCAAATAGGTCATAGTCAGATACATCATTTTTCATTTTTTATCTTGTTTAAAATTTTAGTTATTCTTTGTAATTTGTCGAGTAGAATACTTTCTGTTTTTCCTTCTCCGACTTCTTCGTTCATAGCTATTTTAACACTTATGTTTTTTTGTAACTTCGTATAGTAATCAATTTTGATATTTTTTTCTAATTGTTGTATTTCTGCAAGCATTTCGTCTTTGCTAGAAGGGAAGTCCTCTATTTTAAATATTAAATTTTCTAATATAGATTGAATTTCGTTGTCATCTTGAAATTTATCGTATAATTCTTCCCGGCTAAGTGCGTCTTTGTTCTGTAATATGATGTTATATAATCTTTTTAGTTTAGGATTTGTAAAGTATTTATCCGATAGAAAATCTTTTTTTATATTGATATTCGATAGCAAAATTAGTTGTAAATATTTTGTCTGAAAATCCCTCTTTAAGAAGTGACCGTGAAACCGGTTAAGTGGTTCATAGACTGTGTTTTCGCGAGTTTTGTTTTTTTCGTTTTTT
>CAZJBF010000004.1:42277-43516 GCA_964544555.1 uncultured Candidatus Saccharibacteria bacterium
CATATTATTGCCATATCTAATTTTCTTATCTCTTGTTTTGACTCATATTGTGCAAATAGGTTGTATTTTTTATGGAATATTGGTGTCTCTGGTGTATTCATATACTTAGGTCCCCAGTCATTACCGGGCATTATACGGGCTGTGAAGCCTATCACAGAACCTTTCTTAGATCGTATGGGAAACATTATCCTGTCGTAGAATTTCTCTTTAACGACGCCCTCTTTTTCAGTAAAAAGACCAGACTGTAATAGCTCTTCTTTTGTATAGTTCTTGTTTAACTTTAATTGTCTAAGTAATTGTGGTCTTCTAGGTGCATATCCTATACCGAAATTCTTTATTGATTCTTTGTTTAGACCTCTGCCCAAGACATATTTTAATGCGTGGGGATTTAATGATAGCTGTTTGTAGTAGTATTTCGTAGCAATATAATTTATATCCTCTAATGTTTTGTATTTTGAATTTACTTCAAATTTCTTTAATTCTATACCTGCTAGCTTAGCTAATTTTTCTAGAGTTTCTGGAAAATCTAAATTCTCTATATTTTGAACAAAATTGAATATATCTCCTGAAGCATTACAGCCAAAACATTTGTATCTTTGTAAATCAGGGCTGACTATGAAAGAGGGTGTCTTTTCCTTATGGAAAGGACAAAGTCCTGAAAAATTTTTTCCTGTTTGTTTAAGTTGTACATATTTCTCTACAACTTGAACAATATCAAGGCGGTCTTTTATCTCGGATATTTGATTAGTGTACTCCATTTGTTATTGATTATACCATCTATTCACAATCTATCTCGTTTTCTATTACTGTACATAGTATTTCAGCTACTCCTGTATTGTACGACTTATTCAATTCTATCAATTTATTGTTGAAGTAAAGCTGTGTACTGCTAAGTCTTCCAGTTATGATGTGCAGATTAGTTTTTATTGGGTACTCAGTCTCTGATGGTTCTACAACCTGTGATAGTTTGTTCTCACTATCTATATCTAGCTTGATCCATGCTGAAGTATCTATAACCTTTAGTTTTATGATATTTTCTTTTTGTTCTTCTTCTTCAGGTATTTCCATTCCAGTTTCTTTTGTGTATGTTATTTTTCGTGTTTCTACTGTTTCTAATACATTATTGGTATTCTTCTTTGCTTTAATTGTTACTATATTTATACCTTCATTTAACTTAATGGTTTTATTAAATTCACCATTTTCATTTGTATCTACAACAACATCATTTATCTCTATGAC
>CAZJBF010000005.1:0-6791 GCA_964544555.1 uncultured Candidatus Saccharibacteria bacterium
CTACCTGTGGGAGGTATTGTTGATTCTATATTGATTCATTCTTATTTAATTATCTATATTTGTCATATTTGTTGCACCAATTCCTTTTTTAATATATAATCACGCCACTATGTCAAAAATATGTGAAATTTGTACAAAATCTACAGTTGCTGGAAATAGAATTCAGCACAAGCATTCAGTCGGTTGGAGATATAAAGCTCCTAAGACTAAAAGACAATTTAAACCCAATCTTAGGGTTGTTGAAGTTGAAATTGATGGTGTCCCAGCAAAACTTCATGCTTGCATGAAATGTTACAAGAAATTAAAAAAAGAAAGTCTTCAGTAGTATTACAGTAACCTCAAAAAGTGTTAATTATTTTTGTTCTTTTTAGAACGATTTTTGTGGTAGAATCGATTATCGTGATTAATGAAATTTTACTTGATTAACAGCTTATGGGAATATTAGATCCCTTATGGGAATTAGTAACATATGATTTAGGTATTGATTTAGGTACTGCCAATACAATGGTGTACATGAGGAATCATGGAATCGTTGTCTCAGAACCATCTGTAGTAGCAATTGAGAAAAAATCTAAAATAGTTCTTGCTGTAGGAAAAGAAGCTAGACAGATGATTGGTAGAACACCTGCGAATATTGTTGCTGTAAAGCCATTAAGAGATGGTGTAATCTCAGATTTTGATACAACACAGGCAATGATTCATCATTTTATACATAAAGCTCATACATATTACAAAAAAGGTTTCAAAATCCCTAGACCAAGAGTTATTGTTGGTGTTCCGTCATCTGTTACAGAAGTAGAAAGGCAAGCTGTTATCGATGCTGTAAAGACCGCTGGAGCTAGACAAGTATTCATAGTAGAAGAGGCAATGGCTGCTGCTATTGGTGCTGGTCTACCTGTAGAAGAAGCTTCAGGAAGTATGATTATTGATGTTGGTGGAGGTACTACAGATATAGCTGTGTTTTCATTAGGAGACATAGTAGTAGACAAAACGATGAAAATTGCTGGAGATGAGATGGATGAAGATATAATTAACTATGTTAGGAGCAAGTACAATATGCTCATAGGTGAAAGAAGTGCTGAAGATATTAAAATAATGATGGGGTCTGCTGTTCCTTTGAAAAAAGAAAAGAAACAAGGTGTACAAGGTAGAGATTTGCTTACAGGTCTTCCAAAAACTGTAGAGTTAAGCAGTATAGAGGTTAGGGAAGCTATAATGAATACGATTAGCTTGATTACGGAGGCTGTAAAAGATGCGATAGAGGATACGCCTCCTGAACTTTTGAAAGATCTTTTAACATCTGGAGTATATTTAGCTGGTGGAGGTGCTTTGATTCGTGGTTTGGACATATTTTGGACTGAAGAATTGAATATTCCTGTTAAAATAGTTGAGGATCCATTATCTGCTGCTGCGAGGGGTACATCATTGATGTTGGATCACATAGAGCTTCTTGACAGAGTACAGAAGTCTTGGGATGAATTGGTTTAATTTTGTTTATCTCTTTAATATATTATGAAGAGAGCGAATTTTATACTTAATCGTGAATATCTAGTTCTGCCAATTGGTCTTGTTTTCTCAATATTGCTTATATTGCTAGATACATTAGGATTTCTTTCATTCCTAAGAACAGGAATATCTTTTGTTTTTGAACCTATATCTTACAATGGCAAAGTTGTTGGCTCTGAAGTCAAAAACTATTTTGAGAATTTTGTTAAACTATCAGAATTTAGGGATGAGTATAATAGGTTGAAGATAGATATTTATGAAAAAGATGTGAACAATGCATATTATTCTTTGTTGAGAGAGGAAAATGAATCGTTACGAAAACAGATATCGCTTGGTGATTTGTCTAGAAAATATGTTACAGCTAAGACTATGAAATCAGATAGCCCTGACTATTTAAACCTTAATGTAGGTGATGCAGAAGATGTGATTGTAAACGATATTGTTAGTTGGGGGAATATGTATGTAGGTACAGTTATTAAATCTGATTTGAATGGTTCTCTTGTTCAGTTAGCTTCTAGCAAGGGGAGTAATTTAGAAGTTATAGTTACTGAGGTGGGAGTTAAAGATGCAATAATTTCCACAACTCCCGTAGTTCTTAGTAAAGGAGTGGTTAGCGGAACAGCAGATGGTATTAGAATAGAGAATATATCTATGAGCGCGAATGTTAAAGATGGGGATATTGTTGTTATTAATGATTCTAAAGTAGGAGAATATCTAGTTCTAGGATATTTAGTTGGGTTATCTGATAATCCAGCTACTACTTCTAGATCGGGGTATGTTTCTCCCCTGATGGATTATGATAGCTTAATTACAGTTTTTGTAAGAGTAGATTAATTTAGAATTGAAAAAATGATAGTTTTAAATATAGTTTATGCAATTGTTGGTATTTTTGTCCTCATATTCTTGGATGGGATGTTTACAAGTCTATTTGGTTTTAAGGCAATATTTTTTGTACTTCTCTTTTTGTATAGAAAATTAGATTGGAAGATTTTACTTTCTTTTTCTGTATTTGTATTTTTAATATCTGATGTAATGTCTCATTATATTTTGGGTACCAACTTCGTTATTGGTTTATTGTCATTAGCATTTTTTGCTTCCTTGTCTTTACTTTTTTCTACGGAAAGAGGTTTCTTTTCATATGTACTAATAGCTCTTACTTTCTTGGTATATTATGTATTGCTTTGGATTTTGCCTAATTTCTTTCTTGCTTCTACTTTAGATCCAATAACTTGGGAAATTATTGGAATATTTGTAATTAAGGCTGTATCCTCATCTTTGCTAATAGCTATATTGAATGTTGTTTCCGGAAGATTCCGGGATAGGGGAAATATTTCTAAACTTCGATTAAAATAGATATATGGATTTAAAGATTTCGAAAAAAATAGAGTTAGAATCTAAGAAGAGGAAAGGAACTGGGATGTCCATTAGTGGTAAATCGTTATTACTTTTAGTAAGAGACTCGTTTAAGAAAAAAGAAGAAGATAGGATGAATCCTGGATGGAATTATGTTTTGTTATTTTTCTTATTTATTGGAATAATTGGTCTTCTTGTTCGAGATCTTGTTTCTTTGCAAGTTACTATGGGGGATGAGATGTTGAATAAATCAGAGAATAATAAGATTGAGATTAAGGCTGAGCCTGCATATCGTGGAGTGATTTTAGATAGAGATGGTGCTGTCGTTGCTCAGAATGTTTCTTCTATGAATGTATATATTAAGATTGAAGATTATCTTGGTAAGGACGGATATGTCTCTTCGGAGCTTCTTCAGAGTACTTCTGATATTCTAGGGGGTATACTGATGGATAATTGGGAGAAAGATAGAGGTGATGATTACGAAAAATATTCATCGATAGCAGAGAAAGTGTATTCTGTTTACAATGAGAGTCCATATTTTACAGAGATTTTAATTGCAACGGATATAGATGATGATACAGCTATAGCGATTAAATCTAATTCTTCTAATTTACCAGGGGTATATATAGATAACGGTAGTAAGAGATATTATTCTGAAAAAAATATACTTTCTCAAATATTAGGATATACAGGAGAGGTTACTGAGGAAGATCTGAATTCTTTGGATTATGTTAAATCTACAGATGTTATTGGAAGAACAGGATTGGAAAGGGAATATGATGAGCAATTATTAGGGGAAAATGGTGAAATAGCTTGGGAAGTTGATGCTTTAGGTAAAACTATATCTGGTGAAAGCTACATAGTTAAAGAGCCAGTTGCTGGGGAAAACTTGTATTTAACAATAGATTTGGATTCTCAAAGAGAATTGTATTCTTTAATGGAATCTGGAGTGCATAAGTATAATGCGAATGCTGGAGCAGCAATAATTGAAGATGTAACTAATGGGGAAATATTATCTTTGGTGTCATATCCTACGTATGATAATAATCTTTTTGTAGATGGGATATCGCAAAGTGATTACAATAATTTGTTAAATGATCCTAGGAATCCTCTGATGAATCGTGCTATTGCAGCTCAGATGCCACCAGGTTCTACTTTTAAGACAATAGTTGCTTCAGCAGCACTTGATGCTGGAGCGATAAATAGGAATACAAGATATGTCAGCCGAAGTGGTTATACTTTTTCTAGTGGAGCTCCTTTTCAAGAGTATCAGAATAAATCATATGGTACTTTGAATTTGATTGATGCTATATCTGTTTCGTCTAATATATATTTTTGTGAATTGATAAGGAATTGGGATATGAATTCATTAGTTCCATATTTGGAGAAATTTGGTATAGGGAAATATACGGGTATTGATATTCCTGGTGAAGCTGCAGGCAGATTGCCTTCTCCTGCGAATAAAATAGCATTGGCTAATACTACAAGTCCATGGCTTGATCCTGTTTGGTATCCTGAGGGAGATTCTTGTAATTCGGTTATTGGGCAGGGAATTACATTGGTGACTCCTCTGCAGATGTCTAATTGGGTTTCAGCTATTGCAAATGGTGGTACTCTGTATACTCCTCATGTTGCAAAGTATTTTGAGAATGAGGAGAATGAGAGAACAGATGTGACTTTTGATACATTGGGGACAAATATCGTTTCTTCTAATGCATTGGCGACAGTTAGGGAGGGAATGTGGAGTGCTGTTAATGGCTCTAGGGCTACTATTCGTACTCTTGCTGGATTAAAGGTTTCTGTAGCTGCTAAGACGGGTACTGCTGAATTTGGTAGCTTGAATAAGGATGGGGAGTATGAGCATACTCATTCTTGGGTTACTTCATTTTTCCCTTATGAAAATCCTAAGTATGTTGTGACTATATTTTTGGAGGATGGAGGGGAAAGTCTTAATGCTGTTAAGGTTGCAAAAGAGATGATTGTTTGGATGACAGAAAATGGGTTAATATAATTTTCATAATTGAAATGTATATTGTATGGATGGAAGTAATACAATATAAAAATGAGAAATATCCTGAGCTTTTGAAGAAGATATATAAACCGCCCCAAATGTTGTATTGCTATGGTGATAGTAGCTTTTTGAGTATCAATAAAGTATCAATAATTGGAACGAGGCAGATTTCAGACTATGGTAAATGGGTTATACGCTATGTGTTGGCTGGGATAGCAAAGCAATCAGATATTGTTGTAGTTAGTGGTTTGGCATGTGGAGTTGATGCTTATGTTCATATGGTTTGTTTGAGTATGGGAATTAAGACGATTGCTGTTGTTCCGGGAGGTGTAGATACGGCAATTCCGAGTTGTAACATAAAGCTCGCTAAGAGGATTGTAAGAGAGGGGTTGTTAATTGCCGAATATCCTTCTGGAACTAGTATGGGTAAGCTTATGTATGTTATGCGTAATAGGGTGGTGGCTGGTATTTCTAAGTATTGTATAGTAATAGAAGCTGGTGTGAATAGTGGGTCATTGATTACTGCGAATTTTGCGATTGAGTATAATAGAGATGTGTATGTAGTGCCGGGTAATATAAATAGTCCAGTATCTCAAGGTTGTAATGAGTTGGCGAAACAAGGTGCATATATTTTGAGTAGTGTTAGCGACTTGAATGAAATTATAGGAATAAAGGATGAGCAATTGCTTTTGAGATAATTGACGACTTTTGATTTATATTTCTCCAAATTTATCTTCATTTAGTTAGTGATTTTTAGGCTTGTATTTAGTCTTCGAAAGATATTTTTAATAATTTTCATCTGCTGAAAGCATTTGCTGACATGATTTTTCTATGCGTTTACTGTACATAGTATATTAAATTCTGATTAAAGAATCGTTGTATTCTTTTTCTGAATAAAGATATACATGCAAGCTAAGCTCAAATTACGAGTTTGACAAATGTTAGTAAAATACTGTATTTTCAATGGATTGAATATATGAAAAAAATAACTAAAACAAAGAAGAAGAAAATTTCAAGCAAGACATATACTAACTTACTGATAGTTGAGTCTCCTTCGAAGGCTAAAACGATTAATAAATATCTTGGTTCTGATTACAAGGTGATGGCAACTGTGGGGCATATTATTGATTTGCCTAAAAGTAAATTAGGGGTTGATATGGATCATGATTATGAACCGTTGTTTGAGAATATATATGGTAAAGGAAAAATAGTTAAGGATTTGAAGAAAGCAATACCAGAAGGTGGAAATGTTTATTTAGCAATGGATCCTGATCGTGAGGGAGAGGCAATAGCTTGGCATACAGCTAATGCTTTGAAATTGAAATCTCCTAAAAGGGTGACATTCCATGAGGTTACTGAGAGTGCTATTAAGGAAGCTATTAAAAATGTTGGTACTATAAATATTGATTTGGTTAATGCACAAAAGGCTAGAAGAGTATTGGATAGATTGGTCGGATACAAGCTTTCAGAGTTGATATGGAAGAAGATATGGTACGGCTTGTCTGCAGGTAGGGTGCAGTCTGTTGCTTTGAGATTGGTTGTGGAGAAGGAGGAGGAGAGAGAAGCTTTTAATTCAGAGGAGTATTGGGATGTTAAAGTGAGAGTTAGGGATGAGGATAAGAAGGTGTTGGAGGCTAAGCTTCTGAAAAAGGATGGGAAGAAATATATTCCTAAGAATAAAGAAGAGGTTGAAGAATTTGAAAAGAAGATAGGAGATAGTAAATTTGTTGTTAAGGATGTTACTAAGAAGAAATTGAGTAAGCATGCATATCCTCCTTTTACTACGTCTACTTTGCAGCAGGCAGGATATAACGTGTTAGGTTTTACTTCTAAGAGAACTATGGCTATGGCTCAGGTTTTGTATCAGTCTGGATATATTACATATATGAGGACGGATTCTGTATCTCTTAGTCAGAAAGCT
>CAZJBF010000005.1:6891-12823 GCA_964544555.1 uncultured Candidatus Saccharibacteria bacterium
GAGGTTGAGCAATTGAATGTTTCTTTAGTACCAAAGGATCTTAAAACGCCAGAGTATATATTTACTATGGGAGGAGAGAGAGTTTTGTTTGATGGTTTTAGAAAGGTTTTAGGAACTAAGAAAGAGGAGGATGATTTGCAAGAGATTTCTTTGATAGAAAAGGGTGATGAGTTAGAGAAAATAGAATTTGTCAATGAACAGAAATATACTCAGCCACCAGCAAGATATACGGAGGCATCTTTAATAAAGAAGCTGGAGGAATTGGGCATAGGTAGACCTTCTACATATGCAACAATTATTACAACTATACAAGCAAGAGGTTATGTAATTCGAGATGGTAAAGCATTGTGTCCTGTCGATGTTGGTAGGATAGTTACTAATTTTTTGAGAAATAATTTTTCTAGACTTGTTGATTACGAGTATACTGCGAAAGTTGAGGATGAGCTGGATGGTATTGCTATGGGTAAGAAGAAATATGTCCCAGTTATTGATAATGAGTACAAGCCTTTGATGAGTAGTATTGCCGTTGCTGAAGAGAAAGTAAAGAAAGAAGATGTAGTAATATTAGGGGATTCTGAAGAGAAATGTTCTCAATGTGGAGGAAAGATGGTAATTAGAGTTGGAAGGTATGGTAAATTTTTAAGTTGTGCTAATTTCCCTGAATGTAAGGGAATGAAAGATCTTTCGGGGAGCGAAGAGAGTTTGGATTTTGATAAGTATGCTCATCCTACAGAGTGTCCTGTGTGTAAATCAAAATTGATATTGAAGAGTGGAAAGTATGGAAAGTTTTGGGCTTGTGAGAAATATCCTGAATGTAAGGGAATAGTTCCTTTGTTGTTGAATGAGAAGTGTCCAGATTGCGGGCATAATTTGGTAGAGAGAAGAAGTAAATGGGGTAGAGCTTTTACAGGATGTAGCAATTATCCTGATTGTAAATACATTAAAAAGGAATTTAAGAAAAAGAAAAGCAAGAAGAGTAGTTAATCTTTCGTTCATAATCATAGGGTAATATTGTGTAATGCTTCCTAGAGAAAAATATCTTAAAAATGGGATTGATAATTTGTCCGATATGGAGTTGATAGCTATTCTTGTTGGTAGGGGAATAAAAGGGAAGAATTTTTTGAGTGTTTCGAAGAGTGTTGTAGGCAAAATTAGGAAGCAGATAGAGAAGGGGAAAGAGTTGGATGTTGAGTGTATTTCTGAAGTTAATGGAGTAGGAATAGTTACTGCTATGAGGATATTGTGTGGAATAGAGTTGGGAAGAAGGTTATATGAGGTAGGATCTTCAGAGAAATGTTTAATTCATAATTCGGAAGAAGCTTTCTCATTGTTGAAATATATTGGTAAAAAGAAACAGGAGTATATTGTTGGATTATTTTTAAATTCAAGGTTTGAGCTATTACAGAAGAAAATTATTTGTATTGGTAGTCTAGATGGGGTGTCTATCTTACCTAGGGATATAATTATTCCGGCTTTAGAAGTGAATGCTAGTAGTGTGATTATTGCTCATAACCATCCATCGGGGAATGCTTCTCCGAGTAGAGAAGATGTTGTTATAACTGAGAGAATAAAGGAAGGATTAGAACTGGTTGGTTTAAATTTTCTCGATCATATAGTTATCGGAAGAAATGAATGGAAGAGGATTGAATTGTAAAAGTTATATTTCTATTCTTTTTCTTTAAAGAAGAATCCAACTATTCCTATTACTATAGCAATTAGAGCTATTACTCCAGCTAATACATAGAGAGAATTATTTGAAAGAAAATCAGTAACTTTTTCTAATGTAGAATCAGCCTCATCTTCTGTTTCTGTAGTCTCAGTAGTTTCTTCTTCAACAATTTCTGGTTTGTTAATATCTGAAATTTCTCCTATTGGTAAACCAGCTGTATCTAAAGTATCTGTATCTACATAAAAATAGTAATCCTGTGATTCAGTTGTGTAAGGTATAGTTGCTATTACACCATCAACAACAGTATCGGAGTCATTAAAGCATACTAGCGATATATAGTCTGAATATACTTCATTGGAATTTCCCAATTTGCAGTATGTCTCAGCATTAGTGATTTCTCCTAATGTTATATCACTAGAGTACTTAATACTCATATCAATTCCATCGAGATAGCTATCATTAGTGTCCACTATAACAGAAATAGTTTTTTCCTCTGCATTATCTTTCAATTGTATATCTACTTTTGCAAAAGCCTGCTCAGCAAATACTAATGACGAACCGAAAAAAATTACTGATGAAAATAATGCTTTTTGTACTAAGTGCATAAACTTAAGATAAAAATTTATAATCCTTCTAGACCACACATTCAGATTATCAGAATCTATGCCTGATGTAAAGCATATAAAGTATTTGAATAAAAAAAAAGGACTATTAATAAGATAAATTTGATTAAAACAGTAATGAATAATTTTATATGTTGACAGGAATAGTCAAGAATTGTAGAGTATTACTAGCTAAGATTATAAATTTACTTTTTATTGATATGCTAAAGATTAACAACAAAGGAAAATTAATTATTGGATTATTAGCCTTTGTTTTGATTACTCCTTTATTAGTTTTTTATACTTTAGAAAATTCAAATATATTTGATATAAGAAGTAGTGCCCGTAGTGCTACTTTAACTGACGAGCTCAAAAAAGCTGATTTGGATTCTAATAATGTAGTTAGTTTACAGGATTTTAGTATTTGGCGTGGGTATTATAATGATTTTAAGAATAAAGGTACATACAATGCAAAAGCTGATTTGATAGTAGACCAAAAGATAGGACTTTCTGATTTAGCTGAATGGATTAGACTTTTTAAGAAATATAAAGAATGGGTAATAGAACCACTCGATGCTACTAATCCTACGATCCAAGTTGGTTATGTGGGTACTGGGAAAGATGGAGATATTAATGTGACTCAGAATCTAGGTAATATGAATATCAATACTAATAAGCTGATAGCATTAGAAGGAAGAGCTACATCATGCCCTGATGCACCTCAATATAGTGTAGAGTCTTTTGCATCAGATGGTAAATCAGTAACTGTAACTACTGCTATAGAGACTGCTTGCTTGAAACCAGGTGATGAGGTAATGCTTATTAATTTGCAAGGTACGGCAGCATCTTTTAATAATGTAGGAAATTATGAGAGCTTAATAGTTTCAAGCGTCAGTGCTAGAACAATAAAATTTACTACGGCAAAGAGGAAACATTATGGAGCAAATGCTAGTGATGACACTGGTATTGGAGTGACATTAACAAGTCAGAGAGTAATGGTGCAGAGAGTACCAAATTACAAGAATGTAACAATAGCTTCAGGAGGTGTGTTAACAGGATCAGGATTTGATGGTAAGAAGGGAGGAGTATTATTCTTTAGAGCAAGTGGAACTGTAAATATAGGGGGAACAATAACTATGACAGGTAAGGGATATCATGGTGGGGCAGGTTCTAGTGGATTAAAAGTTTATTCTGCTCCAGGACATACCATATATGCTGATAGCGGTCAAAGTGGATATGGAGGTACATTGACTAGATGGAATGAAGAATTACCAGGGACGTGGTTAAATGGCAATATAACTAGTCCATCTATGTTAGATGGAAAAAGCGGGACATATAGCGGTGGTGGTGGAGCTGCAACTTGGGGAACTGGAGGAGGAGCAGCCGGAATCCCTACTAATGTACATATAGTTGGTAACCCAGGTGCTGGTAATTCTTCGTCGACAGTATCAGGTGGTGGTGGTGGTGGTGGCTCAGCGATGGGAGCTACGTTTGGTGGATATAGATGGTGGCAAAGTGGACGAGGAGGAGGTGGAGGTGGAGGTGGCTATGGTTCGGGTGGTTATGGTGGTTCTAATGGGAACAGTGTACAAACTACTGATGGTAGATTCAAAAATGTATATTGCACTTTAGGTGGTAATGGATCTGCATCGGGAAGTGGAGCGGGTGGCAATGCAAGATATGTAGCGGGTAGCTACACACAAGATGATGGTTATGTAAATCAAGGATATTATATAGATGGATATGGTGGTGCTGGCGGTGGCGGATCAGCGGATTATGGAACTGCAGGCTTAACGCAAATATATATGGGAAGTGGTGGTGGCGGTGGTGGTGCTGGATTCTTAGGGCAAGACCAAGAAACTCTTACTGGAGGTGCAGGTGGAGCAGGCGGAGGTATAATTTTGATATCTGCTAAAAGTATAACTGTGCCTGGGAGTTTATCTTCTAATGGTGGTAATGGTGGTAATGGTCAGGCTAAGGCTATAGGAGGTGGAGCTAATTTTGATTGGGCAACAAGTGGCGGTGGTGGTGCTGGCTCTGGTGGTAGTATCCGACTGGAGGGAGCTACGATATCAGTTGGATCTTCTAGAGTAACAGCCTTAGGTGGTGCAGGCGGAAAGGATAATGCTTTCTGTGGAGGTGGAAATGGTGGAAATGGACGTATAGCTGTATATTCTGCAGAATTTTCAGGAAGTACTAGCCCTACATCTCAATCGAGTAATTAATAATAGATTATGTATATATAGTAATATATTAAAAATAAATTTAGAATAAAAAATATGTACTGCTTCAAAAATAAAAGGATTTTGGGTGTAATTTTAGGTGTTTTTACTTTTTTCTTAGTTAGCCATTACCAATCCTTAGCCGCATATACTTCTATATCATTAAGTCCAAACACAAAGACAATATATTCCACGGATACATTACTAACAGTAAATGTAAACACAGGAAATGATGAATTCATAGGGATGGATATTGATATAGCTTACACTGGATCTGTTTCGTATGTTAAAGCTAACGAATATAGTAGTGGTAGTTGCCCAAATTTACAAGTTACAAAAGGAACAGGTAAAATAAACATTACTTGTATTTCAGCCACAGGGGGTAAATTAAATGATCCTATCGTCAAGCTTTATTTCAAAGCAACAGCTGCAGGTAGCTCTGTATTTACTGTCTCTAGTGTAGATCCTTTCCTTTCTTCGGTAAAAATGTCGGGAGGTACATACACATTGTCAACAGAATCAGGTGGTGGTGATGATGGTGGTGATTCAGATTTACCTGATGCTGGAATTTTTGATAATTCTCAATCCATTATGATAATTGGTGCTGTTTTAGTATTTGCAGGAATATTCTGGAGTAAGATTAATGATGGTGTGATTTTTCTAAGAAGAAATATGAGTGATAGGAAAGAGAGAGCTAAAGCTGAAAAAGTAGAAAGAAGAAGAAATAGGTTGGAAAAGAAGTTCTCATAGTACAATTTATTATATATGTATACTGAATTGGTATAGTTCTTATGGTTACTAAATAATTTAATCAAAAACTTGTAGAAATGAAGATTAATAGCAAGGGTAAAATGTTAATTGGTTTGTTCTCTTTTCTCTTAATAACACCATTAATAATATATTACTTGCTAGAAAACACAGGTAAGTTTGATACGAGAAGTATTGCTAATTCAAGCACAGAATTAAATTCTAATCTAAAATTAGCTGATTTGGATTCAGACAATAAAGTTTCATTGACGGATTTTGTTCAGTGGAGGGTAGAATATAGAAGATATAAATTGGTTAAATCAGGTACTTTTAAAGCAGACTTAGATAATGATGGAAAAGTAGGAATGTTAGATCTAGACAAATGGTTATCTCTTTTTAAAGAATACAAGAAATATACTTATGGCTTATCTGTAAGTGGTACTATCGATAGTGGTAAAGGTCTAATTCTTACATATGCTTTAGAAGAAGGTACTTCTTGGAAATATGAAATAACAGGTGATGTTCCAGATGGATGTCATAATGTAGAGGTAGATGTAAGAGTGTCAAAAGGTATGAGGGTTGGAGCAGATATAGTTTATATTACAGCTACAATTGTAAAGAGAGAAGGTTTTTGTACTGAAGCTATTGTAAGAATAAATGAAGTTGGTCACTTTGAAGCAGGAAAAGAATCG
>CAZJBF010000005.1:12923-18930 GCA_964544555.1 uncultured Candidatus Saccharibacteria bacterium
GAAGTGCAATCAGATTCCAATGGTTACTATGAACTATCTCTTCCTGCTGGGAAATATAGTGTTTTTGTTGAAGATAATGGACAAGAATGGTGTTATTCATACTCCGGATCAGGTGAAGCTTGTGCAGTTACTATAGAGGATGGTATAGCAACAGAATACAATATTACGATACATAATGAAGTATATTAATCGTTAAATATATACCTCTTGTCTATTGTAAAATACAGTTTGTACTTGTATAATTCTGATGTTTTAATATATTAATCTCATATATTTCTGACCAATCCTGGATGACGAAAGTCAGCCTACAGAAATATTAAATAAAAGGAAAGGAAAAAATATGGTTCAAACAAACAAAGATGTCTTAAAGAAAACAGAGACAGAAAATAAAAGTTTTCAATTACCAGAACTTCTAGATTTACTAAAAGCAGGTGCCCATTTTGGTCACAAAAAAAGTGCTTGGAATCCAAGAATGAAAAAATTCATCTATGAAGAAAGAAATGGTATTCATATCATTGATTTAGTAAAGACATTGGAGCAGTTGGATATGGCTTTAACCAAGCTTTCAAATTACAGCAATAATGGTAATGTATTAATAGTTGGAACTAAGGGACAAGCAGCAACAATAGTTCAGAATATTGCTACTGAAAAAGGTCTTTTCTACATAAATAGAAGATGGCCAGGAGGTCTTTTTACAAATTTTGATGGTATTAAAAAAAGTGTTCAAAGCTTAATTCAAATGGAAGAAAAGTTAGCTAAGGGAGCTCCAGGGTTAGTTAAGAAAGAAATTCTTTTGATGGAAAAGAATGTTGAAAGATTGAACAAAATGTACAATGGTATTAAATTCATGGATAAATTGCCTGAAGCAGTAATAGTGATTGATAGCAAAGTTGAAGAGAATGCGATAAAAGAGGCTAGAGCAATGAATATCCCAATAATTGCATTAATTGATACAAATTGTAATCCAGATTTAATAGACTATCCAATTCCAGCAAATGATGATTCATTAAAGAGTATAACTCTTTTCGCAGATCTTCTTGGTAATGTAGTAGGTAAATCAAAGAGATCACTCTCCTTGGTATCTTTAAGAAGAGATCATGAAGCAATGTTAGATAAATATAGCAAAGACTACGCTTTAGAAAAAGAAAGATTGATGAAAATGGAGGATGAAGATAGAGAAAGAATGAAAGCATTAAGGGAAGGAAAGGTAAAGGTAGAGCACACAACTTCTGTTGTTAGAGTTGTAAAAAAGGAGAAAGATATTAATGCTGAGATAGAAGCAGCTGAGAAAGTAAAGATGCAAGAGGATAGTAAAACTCTTGATGAGTTAGGTCTTTCTGCTAGAGTTGTAAAAGCATTAAATGAATCTGGTATATCTACAATTAGTTCATTAAGATTAATTTCTGAAGATGATTTGAAACAAATAAAGGGTATTGGAGATAAGGCTGTTAAAGATATTCTAAAATCAATAAAATAACTTAAGTATTTAGAGAAAATGGGTATAACAATTGATGATATAAAAACATTGAGAGCAAAAACTTCTGCGGGGATGGGGCTATGTAAAGAAGCTTTAACAAATGCTAACGGAGATATGAAATTAGCAATAGAGTATATAAATGAAAGAAGTGATGTGATGGGTAGGTTAAGAAATCTTACAGGTGCTAAAATTGGGCTTTGTAAGTTAGCATATAATGATGCAGAAAAAGATTTTGAAAAAGCAGTTGAAATAATCAAAGAGAGAGGTTGGGATTCACCTATGGATGGTGATACTGATGAGAAAGCAGAAGGTATCATAGAGAGCTATGTTCATGGAGCAGAGCAACGATTAGTTGCTTTGGTTGAGATACATAGCAAAACAGATTTTGTTGCGAGAAACTCTGATTTTAAGGCATTTGCACATGAGATAGCGTTACAGATTGCAGCTATGAAGCCTGAATTCATATCTAGAGATAGTATCAAAGAAGAGAAATTGAATGAGATGAAGGTATTGTTTGCTAAGGAAGCAGAGGCAGAGGAGAAGCCAAAGGAGATGATTGAGAAGATTGTTGAAGGTAAGCTTAACAAATATCTTTCCGAAAAATGTCTTTTGGAACAGAAATGGTTTAAGGATGAGTCTAAGACAATATCTGCTTTATTAGACGAGAATATTCAGAAACTAGGAGAGCCTATAACTATAACTAGATTTGTACTCTGGGAATTAGGTAAGAAGTAACCATCCATTGTACAAGGTCAGACCTAGATCAGACCTCTAAACAAAAAACATATGATTTATCAGCACAGGCACAGTGTAAGTTGTTGGTTGTATATATATCATACCTTTTACAAATTTTTAGGAAAATCTTTTCACAGTAGACATTCACTGTACTAGGTCAGACCTAGACCAGACCTCAGAATAAAAAATATACGATTTGTTCTGACAGGTAGAGCATAAACTGTTGATTGTATATGTAACATATCTTTTAGAAGTTTTTAGAAAAATCTTTTAAAAAAGACTGTTCATAGTTGAAGGTCTGACCTAAGTCTGTCCTTTGTAAATTCAGAATTAGTTCATTTCTGAGTTGTATGATAATTATTTATGAGGAAACCAAATTCAACTATTCTTTATAAAAAAGGTAATCTTTATCATATATACAATAGAGGAAATGATAAAAATAGAATTTTTAGAAGAGAGAAAGACTACGATAATTTCGTTGGTATAGTAAGAAGATATGAAAAGATTTTGGATATAATAGTACTAAGTTATTGTTTAATGCCAAACCATTTTCATCTCATATTAAAGTTAGGAGATAGTAAAACAGATATATCCAAATTTATGCAAAGATGTATGACTTCCTATGTAATGTATTTTAATCGTAGGTATGGAAGAGTTGGTCATTTATTCCAAGGGAGATTTGAATCAAGATTATTAGATGGAGGTAAGGACTTATCAAATTTGGTAAATTATTTAAAAAACAATCCAATAGAGGCTGGGTTAGTAAGTAAGAAGGAGGGAAAATATAAGTGGTTTTATTTGCGTAAGGTTAGGTCTAGGTCTGGCTTGGTTGGTTGACTTGAAGATCTCAACTAATTATTAACTGTTATTTATCTATACATCCTTTCTCATTGGACATTGTATTATTCTTGATATAAAATAATTAATTATATATAAGTTATATATATTAAACCTAATATATGGATTTAGAAATATTTAAACAAGAAATAGGTAAATGTATATCCCATGTGAGAGAAGATCTCTCTCAAATAAGGACGGGTAGGGCAACTCCAGAATTAGTAGAAGAAATCCTTGTAAAAGCATACGAAAGTGAATCTCCAATAAAAAATCTTGCCTCCATAAGTATAATTGATGCAAAAACAATAAATATCCAGCCATGGGACAAGGGAATAGTAGAAAATATTGGAAAAGGTGTTAGTTCAGCTAATTTAGGCTTTTCCCCAATAATAGAGGGAGACAGAGTAATAGTAAAAATACCTGATTTAACAGAAGAAAGAAGGAAAGAATATGTAAAAGTAATGAAGGAAAGGATAGAAGATGGAAGAATAGCTGTAAGACAAGTAAGACAGAAACATATGAAAGATATTGATGAAGAAGAAAAATCAGGACTCTCTGAAGACGAAGCTGATAGATTAAGGAATGAAATAGAAAGGATCGTGAAAGAATCGAATACCGAAATTGAAAATATAAAGGACGAAAAAGAGAAAGAACTACTAACAATTTAAAATTTATTCTACAACAATGACTTTATTCATAATAAACATAATACTATTAATATTAGTAATAGGTACTCTCACTTTTGTTCATGAATTAGGTCACTTTATAGCAGCAAAATTAGTAAAAGTAAAAGTATTTGAATTTGCTCTAGGTTTTGGTCCAAAACTCATATCAAAAAAATACAAAGGTACAGTATACAGTATTAGGATTCTACCACTAGGAGGATATGTAAAAATTCTTGGTGATGGCGATCCGGGAGAAGAAAAAGTTACAGAAGGAGATGACAAAAGAAATCTTAGTAATAAGCCAAAAATACAACAAATTTTTGTAATGCTGGCAGGCATTACCATGAACATAATACTTGCTGTAAGTATATATTACATAGTATTAGCATCTTCTGGCTGGAAGCTATATCTTGGTATTGATACAGACAATTTCACTCCAATAGGGGCAGAGATATACAGAGAAAGAATAGGAGATATTAATTATGTTGAAGTATATGAAGATGGTAATGCTTTCAAAGCAGGAGTTCCAAGTACGGGGAAAATCATGGCTATAAATGATCAGTCTTTTAAATATATAGATGAGATGAGCTCTTTGTTATTAGAAAACAAAAATAAAGTTGTAAAAGTTAATATATGTAGTACGCAAAATACAGAAGAAATATGTGCCGATTATAATATAGAGGTGTCAGAAGAGGGGCTATTAGGAGTAGTCACTTCTGTTAACTATTGGAATGTTCTTTCATATGAAAATTTTAAACCGTATGCTGGTTTCTCTCACCTATGGAATAATTTAAGTTTAATAGTTTCTGAATTAGGAGGGATGTTTAAAGAGGCTAAAGACACAGGGGACTATTCAGAGCTTTCTAACAGTGTCTCAGGGCCTGTAGGCATGTATTTTGTAATAGATTACTTCAAGACTTTGGGAGTAGTTACTTTCTTAAATATTTTAGCTGATTTATCACTATCATTAGCAGTAGTTAATATTCTGCCTATACCAGCCTTGGATGGAGGTAGAGCATTTATATTATCTCTGGAAGGAATTTTGAGGAAGGATTTGAATAAGGATATTGAAGCATTAATTATTAATATAAGCTTCATATTACTCATGATCCTTATAGTTCTAGTGATGATAAAAGACATCGTAAATATAGATAACCTCAAAGCTATGTTTGCTTAGGGAAGTGGGAGCAGGAGGGAGCTGGGGCTGAGCTTAGCTTGCATTAAAATCCTTATCGAATCTTAATTCTTTCAACCTTTTTCATAATAATTTAATATACTATAAGATTGCATCTAATAAGGTTGTCAAGGAGTTTAATCCTCTAGTATATTAAATTATTACTTAAATATATTAAACAATGTATTCCCATATTATGTTTTAATGCAAGCTAAGCTCCATTGTAGCTCCATTGTAGCGTCGTTGTTTCCCTTACCCATTTGATGTGATATAATCCACAGTCAGAAACATTAATTTAAAGGAGGTTCAAATGTCAGTAATAGTACATTCTAATGAAAATATAGACAGTGCTCTCAAAAGACTTCATAGAGAAGTTCTTCGAGAAAAGATTCTTGAATCCTACAAGAACAAAACTTACAGGATTCGAAAAGCAGATCTCAAAATTGCAAAAAGGAAAGAATGGGCAAAAATGAAGAGAAGAAGAAGAACAGCTGCAAGAAGAGCTAGATAATTTAACCATAAATATCAATGTCATTAGCTGAAACATTTAGAAAAGATATGTTTGAGGCAACGAGAAATCATGATATTAATAAGGTTGATATTTTGAAATTGTCTTTAGCCAGTATAAAAAATGTCGAAGTAGAGAAGGGAGAGCCATTGGATGATTCTGAAATTATTAATGTTTTAAGAAAAGAAGTAAAAAAGATTAAAGATTCTATAGAGCAGTATGAGAAGATGGGCAGAGAAGATCTTCTTCAAAAAGAAAAATCCCAATTAGAAGTTTTGAATTCATATCTTCCTAAATTGATGACTGAAGAAGAAGTGAAAGAAGTTGTTTCTAAAAAAATCAAAGAATTAGGAGTAAGCGATATTAAAGATATGGGTAAAGTTATTGGTGCCGTTATGAAGGAGCTTAATGGAAAAACTGATGGCTCTGTGGTAAAAGATGCTGTGCAGTCACTTCTTAGTTAGCATTATGAAATTAAAAATTTTCAATTGGAAAACCTTCAAAAAACATACTCCCAGTAATCATTTTAGTAAGGTACAATTAGAGAGTATCCTTAAAAAAATATTTTCTGTATACAACATTTCAGAGGTGAGTATAATCTTTGTAACAGA
>CAZJBF010000005.1:19030-33454 GCA_964544555.1 uncultured Candidatus Saccharibacteria bacterium
GGTAAATTCAAAATACAAGTAGGCAAGATACCAGTAGGACATAATGGTGTAAACAATGTGGTAGAGAAACTAAGAGGAAGTGATTTCAAAAGTGTGAGGATAGGGATTGAAAGCAGAGAGAACAAAAATCTTTCAGGTGAAGATTTTGTTCTAATGAAATTTACAGAAGATGAGAAAATGATTTTAGATGAAATCTTAGAAGAAGCATCTAAGGCTATTCTTCCTGAAATATTGCTTTAGTTTTGTATATATACTTTCGCTAAACTATCTTTGTAATATTCTCTGACACTTTCGTAGCTATGCATTTGCAGAACCTCATCATTTTCTAATACAATAGCCATATGATTTGCTTCCAATGTAATTCCTAAATTAAGAATATTCTCTTCAATATCTTTTAAAATGAATATCTTTCCCAAAGTAATATTTACCGAAGAATCCATATTCAACTCCAACAATTGACCATTTCCTTTTAGATATTCAAAAAGTAATTTTTCATAACTAACATCTTCTGGGATATAGTAGGTATAGCTATTCTCTTTGAAATAGTAGCTTTCCAATACTGGTTCGAGTGGATAGTGTATATCGTAATATGCTTGAGAAATCATTCTGTAAGAATCAAAACCTCCCCAAAAATACTTTGCTTTAGAGGAACTAGCCCATTTCTTTGAATTAACAATATTTAGAGCTGAATCTGAAAGCTCAATATTATCAACCTTCTGTATATTGTCTCTACAATCGTTCCATATATCCATATCATTACTGTCTTGAAGATTGTCATAATCAATATCATAATTGATTTTTCCATTTGAATCATACATGTAACTGTTGTTGTATGTATTTAAAGAAACATAAATAGAAAAAAGTAAACCAACAAAAGATATTCCAATTAAAGATTTGAAAAAAATTGTTACTACTTTGTTTAATCTTAAGAATTTTTTGTAAAAGAGTAGGAAGAATATTGATATGAAAACAATTTCAATACTAAATAGGGCAGAAACATAATATCCAGTAAATAGATTAGCCTTTAAAAGATATTTGAAAATTACAAATTTGTGTAAAGAAAATGGGTATAACAAAACAATATCTGAAGTAATAGTATCTGCGAATAAATGAGAAAGTGTACCGATTAAGAAGGCATTTACTAAAATTTTAAGAAAATATGGATTAAATACAGAACTACTTTTTTTGTTTAATACTTTTGATACGGGTCGTATGAGCAACCTTAAGATAATCCAAAGGACAATGTAAAAAATTGGGAAATGGGTAAGTATTTCGTGGTGAATGAATGATGGTAAATTGATAATATGTGTTAGGAAAAGGTCAAAATCTGGCAATATTCCAAAAAACAAGCTAGCTATTGATATGATAACTTGTTCATGAGATTTTAATCCTTTTATGGACTTTTTCTGTATTAATTCATTTGCGATGTAAGATATTGGTCCGTGTGCAAGAATCATTTAAGTTTCTTTTTTACAAAATTAAAGCGACTACATTATACATATTTTGTTAGTATTGATAAAATAGCGATGTGAATAATAACAACACTGAACAAAAAGGAATAATGAAAGAAATTTTGAAAGGATATATTCCTCTTAGAAATGATATTCTAGAGACAAAAAAAGTATGTAGTGTAGATCCAGAATATTATGAATTGACAGCTGAGTTGCTTGGAGCACTACTAGATAAAACAGTTTGGCTTTCTGTTAAGAAGAATGAAGAGGTACGGAGTAATGATGATAAAGAATATTTAGTAAAGAAAAATGATCTTTTTAATATCAACAAATTTCTGAATTTAGGATATGAGAGAGTAGAAAGAGTTTGGAATGAGGGAGAGATATCAATATTAGGTGATGTTGTAGTAATTTGGCCTTTTAGTATGGGTAATCTTGTTAGATTTAGTATGCTCGGAGAAAAGATTGAAAGTATTGATATTGTAGAGGTAAGTACTAGGAAGAAAATCAAAAGTGTTGAGAGTAGGATGTTTCTTGATTCGTCTTCTAACTTGCTTGTTGGTAATGAGGACAAAGAAGATTCAGTTAATTTAGAAATAGTCAGTAATATAGGGGAAGGTAGTGAAGGGATTGAGCTAGGAATTAGAAAAATACCAGGTATTGAGAATTTTGTTTCAAGAAGAGGTGTTTTAGAAATTGTCAAAAATTACAAAAATAGAGGATATAGTGTATTGTACTTGACTAAAAATACAGATAAATATGATATTGAGGTAGAGGATGATTTAAAGGATTGCATAGATAACATATATATTGAGAAAGAATTTTTTGGCGAAATATTTGAGAGAGGTTTTGTTTCTAGTGTTGCAAAGATTCTTGTTCTAACTGATTTAGAGGTTCTAGGAGAGATAGATTTGTCTTCTTTCCAGATGAAAAATTTGGATATGGATCCTAGCTCTGTAGATATATTGAAAAAGATTTTGCCAGGAGATTATGTAGTACATGAGGATCATGGAATTGGTAAGTATATTGAAATTCAAAAAAAGGAAAACGGTTACTATATGGAAATTGCATATGCAGGCAAGGATAGGTTGTATGTCCCTCTTACAGCCTCAGAGAAGCTCACTAAATACATAGGGGCAGGTAGAGCCAAACCAATACTTACTGGGTTAAACAGCGGTATATGGAAGAGAATATCTCAGAAAGCTAAAGACAGGGCAGAGGAGATAGCTAAAGAGCTTTTACAATTGTATGCCTTAAGAGAAACTCAGGAGATTGATACTGTTTTGGGTAGTTCTGATTTGTTAAATGATTTTGAGATATTTGTTAAACAATTTCTTTTTGAGGATACGGATGATCAGTTATTAGCTACTAGACACATAATCGAAGATTTTCAAAAGAAGAAGCCAATGGACAGGTTGTTAGTAGGTGATGTTGGTTATGGTAAAACAGAAATTGCGATGAGAGCTATGTTTGCTGTAGCCAATGCAGGATATCAAGTTGCATTTTTAGCTCCTACCACAATATTAGTAGAGCAACATTTAGCTGTTTTGAAGGAGCGATTTAAAAACTATCCAATTAACATTGTAAGTGTTTCTAGATTTTTAACTCCAAAGGAAAAGGAGAATATTGTAACTGAGATAGAGAGGGGAAGTGTTGATATTGTAGTTGGTACTCATGCTTTGCTTAGTGATGATATTAAATTCAAAAATTTGGGACTTCTGGTCATAGATGAAGAACAAAAATTTGGTGTAAAGCAGAAGGAGAAGATAAAATCTAAGAGGTTGAGTTGCAATGTTTTGTCGTTGACTGCAACTCCAATTCCTAGAACTTTGAATATGGCCTTGTTGGGAATAAGGGATATATCTGTTTTAGCTACACCTCCTAGTGGGAGAAAAGAGGTAGTAAATAGGTTTGAAAGATTTGATTGGAATAGTATAGAGGATGCAATAAAGAAGGAACTTGATAGAGGTGGACAGGTGTATTTTTTGCATAACAGAGTGGATACAATAGAAGCTGTATGTAGTAGGTTGATTAAAATGTTTCCTCATTGCAAGATAGGTATTGCTCATGGACAGATGAATGTTCAAATTTTGTCTAGTAATATGGCTAATTTCACTTCTGGAAAGCTAGATATCCTTGTTTGTACAACAATAATTGAAAATGGACTAGATATTCCTTCTGTTAATACTTTGATCATAGATGATTCGACTATGTTAGGTCTTTCCCAAATGTATCAAATTAGGGGAAGAATAGGGAGATCAAAAGTTCAGGCATATGCATATTTCTACTATGAAAGTCTAAAAGGAGATTCTAAATTAAGATTGGAGGCACTTAAGAATTCTCAAGAATTAGGATCTGGTTTTCTACTTTCAAACAAAGACTTAGAGATAAGAGGGGCAGGAGATATATTAGGTATGAATCAATCTGGAGCGATAAATTCTGTAGGATATGGGTTGTATTCTCAGATGCTAAATGAAGCTGTGAGAAAGCTAAAAGGAATGGGTAAATAATTTTCACTTGGCAAGTTGATACCTTTCAATTAGTATATGGTATGTCTTCTGTTTTGTATCAAAAATATAGATCTCAGAATTTTGATGAGTTGTATGGTCAAGATAATATTACTAAACTCCTAAAAAATTCTGTTAAAAGCAATCAGTTAGCACAAGCATATCTTTTTGTTGGATCTAGAGGGACAGGTAAAACCTCTACTGCAAGAATATTGGCTAAGGCTGTTAATTGTTTGTCTCCTAAAGAGAATGGAAATCCATGTAATGAATGTGCTAATTGTAAAAGTATTTCAGAGGGAAGGTTTTTGGACTTAATAGAAGTTGATGCTGCGTCTAACAGAGGTATAGATCAAATTAGGGAACTTAAGGAGAAGATTGAATTTTCTCCTTCAGAAGGGAAATACAAGGTATATATCATAGATGAAGTGCATATGTTAACGACAGAGGCTTTTAATGCTCTTCTGAAGACTCTAGAAGAGCCTCCTGCTCATGTCATATTCATATTGGCTACTACTGATGTACATAAGCTTCCTCCTACAATTCTTTCTAGGTGTCAAAGATATGATTTCAAATTAGGAACTCAAGACGAGGTTAGGAGATTAATTAAAGATATTACTAAGAAGGAAGGAATATCAATTAAAGATGAAGCTCTTGATGTTGTTGTTCAAAATGCTAAGGGGAGCTACAGGGATGCCCTTTCTATTCTTGATGTAGTGTATAGTGGTCAAGAGGAGAATAAATCGGAAATTACACTAGAGGAAGTTAGAAAGATATTAGGTATTCCTGATTCTGAGAAGGTTTTTCTTTTGCTCAGATATCTTTTAGATGGAGATGGAAGTAAAGCATTAAATATAACTGAGAATTTGGAGAAGGATGGGGTTAATCTTCAGCAATTCATAGAATATGTTTTAGATATTTTAAGAAATATATTGGTAGGAAAAATTAAGGGTAAATTGGAGAAAGAGTATGATTTTGTTAATGATTTGGATATTAAAATGATACATAAATTAATTAACTTGTTTTTGGATGCTGAAAACAAGATGAGATATGCAAATAACCAAGTTTTGGTATTAGAAATGATAATTCCTGAGATGATGAAGCCTAATGTTAATACTGAAATTCAGATGATAAATAAGGATGTAAAAAAGATGATAGAGAAAACTAAAGAAGAGGTAAAACCTAAGGAGAAAATTGTTGTGGAAGAAAAAAAAACTGAAGTGAATAATAATGCATTGTGTAATCTTTCTGTAGATGAAATTAAATCTAAATGGGAATTGTTTATTACTGAAATTAAACCTTTTAATGGGCATCTTTATGCTTTTCTTGGAGGAGCAAACATTGTTTCTTTTGAAAATGGTGTAATGAATTTGGAAGTACCTTTTGAATTTCATAAAGAAAGGATAGAAATACCAAAAAGTAGAAATATAATATCTGAAGTTTTTAATAAGGTATATGGTACTGTTTGTAATGTGAGTTGTAATGTTAATGCATCCATTAAACCTTTGGAAAAATCCGAAGCAGAATTTGTATTAAGAAATCTTCCAGTTATTAAGAAGAAGGAAGATGTACCTAATGAGAAAAATGATAATTCGAAGTACAAGAATAAAAAGCTTAGTAGTGAGATAGAAGCAATATTTGATGGTGTGTAATTTCATACTTTTACGATATAATGTGATATTAATTACTATTTAATTTGAATATATATTGTTATGTTAAATCCAGTAGAGATATTAAAAATGCAAAGTGAGGCTAAAAAGCTTCAGAACAAAATGAGAGAAAGAAAAATTAAAGGGGAATCTAAAAATGGTTTGATTCGTATATATATGAATGGAGCACAGGAGTTCGAGGATGTATATATAGATGAGCAGTATCTTTCTCCTGATATGGAGAATGAAATTAAGAAGGGGTTTAAAGAGGCTTTTAAGGACTATCAAAAGAAATTACAAAAAGAGATGGTTCAAGATATGGATATAGATCAATTAAAAAGTATGTTTAAGTAAATATGTCTGTATTACCTAAAAGTGTTGAAAAGGTCATAGAGGAGTTTGGTAGATTACCAGGTGTTGGTCCTAAATCAGCATCTAGAATGGCTTACCATTACCTTAGATCTCCTAATAATGATGCTTCTAAGTTAGCTAATGCTTTACTGGAGATGGAAGAGAAGGTAAAGAATTGTAGCAAGTGTTTTAATGTAACAGACAAAGATGAGTGTGATATATGTTCTAGCCCTCTTAGAAAGAATGAAAAAATTTGTGTTGTAGAAGAGCCTTTAGATGTTGTAGCTTTTGAAAATTCTGGTGTATATGACGGTGTGTATTTTGTTCTTGGAGGAGTGATATCACCTGCAGAAGGTATTGGTTCTGATGAACTTAGGTTTAAAGAATTGAGACTGAGAGTAGAGGAGCTTTTGAAAAAGAATGAATCTGTAGAGGTAATTGTTGCAACTAATCCTAATTTGGAAGGAGAAGCAACTGCCAGCTATATTATGGATCTGTTTAAGAATTTGTTAAAAGAAGGTAAAATTATATTAACAAGATTAGCAATGGGGCTACCAACAGGTGCAGATTTGGAATATGCTGATCGTTTAACATTAAAAAGAGCTTTGGAAGGAAGGAGAAATATTTAATGAAATTGTATTCAACATTAGACAAAAGAATAGTAGAAATTGTTCCAATTAAGGAAAACAATATATCAATATATACTTGTGGACCAACGGTATATAACAGAGTTCATATTGGGAATATCAGGGCATTCATAAACTGGGATATCATGCATAGGGCATATATGTATCTAGGCTATGATGTTAAAAGAATTATGAATTTTACAGATGTTGGGCATATGACTTCTGTAGATGATTTTGGAAGTGATTTTGGGGAAGACAAGATGGATAGACAAGCTGAAAGAGAAGGAATACAGCCGATAGATATCGCAAACAAATATATAGATACAGTATTGGATGATTTTAGAGATTTGAATATCTTAGCTCCTAATGGAGAGACTATACCAGAAGATTTAACATACGAAAAAGTTTCTGAATATGGATGGACTCGAGCAACTGATTATGTAGATGAGATGATTGAGATTATTAAGAGGATAGAAGCTAATGGATATACATACGAGACAGAACAAGCTTTGTATTTTGATGTTACAAAAATTCCTGACTATACAATATTTACTGGTCAAAATCTTGATGAGAAAGAGATAGGTTCTAGAGAGGATGTAAGTGTTGATTTGGATAAAAAACATCCAGCTGATTTTGTTCTTTGGATGAAAAGAGTTGGAAAGTACCAAAACCATATTATGAATTGGAACTCCCCATGGGGTAATGGTTTTCCGGGCTGGCATATTGAGTGTACTGCAATGGGCACATCAGTTTTAGGTGAGCATTTTGATATTCATACAGGAGGTGTAGACTTGATGCCAGTTCATCATACGAATGAGAGAGCTCAGAACATAGGTGCTTTTGGTCATCCTGTTGTTAAATATTGGGTACATAATGAATGGGTTTTAGATAATAAGGGGGAGGAGAAACTTTCTAAAAGTAGAGGAGCATCATCTCTTCCTGAAATAAAGGAGTTGGGTTTTTCTCCAATGGATTTAAGATATCTATTCATATCTACCAACTATCATACTAAAGCTAAATTTTCTCTAGAAGCATTGGAAGGAGCTAGAAATTCTAGAGTTTCTTTAGAGAAAAAGATTAGAGAATTAGGAGAAAACAAAGGTAATGTAATACAGTCATTTAGGGATAGATTTAAAAAGAACTTAGAGGATAACTTAAATATATCTGGCACGTTGGCTTTGATTAATGAATTACTTAAGTCAGATGAAAGTAAAGAGGATATATTAGCCACATTATTAGATTTTGATAAAGTACTTGGTTTGAACTTGAATGATGTATTAGAAAAAAAAGAAACGGATATGGTTGGTGAAATAGGTGAGGAATTGGAGAATCTTTTGCAAAGAAGAAAAGTAGCTAAAGAGAATAAAGATTATGTAGAATCGGATAGATTAAGAGATGAAATTTCTAAATTAGGGTTTAAAGTAATCGATACTCCTGATAGTCAGAGTATTAAGAAAAATTATTAAATGTTACAAAATACTGTCTCTATACAATTAAATAATCAAGAAAGTGCAAATTTTGAAAAGATTCTTTCTTCTAATGGATGGGTATGTTCAGATATTAGTAATGAATATGTTTCTTTGAGGATGAAAAATAATGCAGGTTCTGTTGGTACATTGTATAAGAGTAATAAGTTAGTTTTTCAGGGTAATGAAGATTTTACAAAAATTTTGATGCTACTAAAAAAGACTAGTAATACAGAAAAAAATGTTAGTATAGTACCACATATTGGAGTGGATGAAGTTGGAAAAGGAGACTATTTTGGACCTTTGATTGTTGTAGGTTGTTTTGTTGATAGAAATTTTTGGGAGAAGATTTCTGTTTTAGGTATAGTTGATTCTAAGAAGTTATCGGATAAGAAGATTCTTAGTTTATATGATAAATTAAAAGATTATGAATATTATTATTCTTCAATAGTGTATCCTGAAGAATATAATAGATTGGTAGGAGAGACTGGAAATGTTGCTATACTTCTTGCTAGGCAACATTCTAAGGTTATTGAAATGGGATTAGAGGATCTTAAATCAAAAAATATTAAGTGTGAGAAGGTAGTAATAGACCAATTTTCAAATAGCAAGAGTAGAGTAACTAATGAACTTGGTGTTTTGGGTAAACAGACTAATTTTGTTCAATTTCATAAAGGGGAATCTGATTCTGCAGTTGCTTGTGCTTCTGTTATAGCTAGAGGAATCTTTTTGAATGAGATGGAGAAGATGAAAGATGAGTATTATTTTAATTTCCCTAAAGGTGCATCGAATGTAATTCCTCAAGCTAGAGATTTTGTTAGGATGCATGGAGAGGATGAGCTTAGAAAAGTTGCAAAAGTTAGTTTTAAAACTACTTCGAAGGTGTTGTCTTCTTCCTTTTAGAATTTTTAATATCTTCACATATAGATTTTACTAGTATGATTAATCCTATAAATATTAGTGCTATTATTGTTAGGAATAAATAGTTTGGCTGTTGTTGTATGTTTACCATTAAGTAGTTTTCATCTATACCATTGTAAAATCTTCCAACTATTTCTCTTGGATTAAATATGTCAGATATATTCCAATCTTTTACTGTAAATTCTTGCTCTAGCTTATCTTTAGGATATAGCTTGATTTCATTAGAATTTATTTTTATATACAATGGTTCGTATTTTCCTTTTTGATTAAATATTTGTATCTCACCAACGGGGTTGAGTACATAGTTAGATGTATTCTGCATTGTATATTTTATTATTGTTGGTTTTATGAAAGGTATTCCTTTATTTACAATCTCTATACTAATTTGTGCGAATTCTGTTGAAATTCCTTTTACCTGTGATTCAGAGTCTACTACATTGATTATTACTAACTGAGATATGTTACCAAGAAGTCCGATTGGGTTTTCTCCTTGTATAAAGGATTCTTCAGATTGTGTCTGTAATATTATGATGTTGAAATATGTCCCAGGTAGTATATTATCTGGTGGTATTATTTCATAACTTAGAGTTAATGATTCGTGGGCTTTTACATTGAATATCTCTTTGTCTGTTTTTACGAAAATGTATGTCTCAGTATCTATTAATTCTTGATTTTTAGCATCGTATGAAAGTACTTTTGGTGATATATTTATTTCTTTGTTAGTATCGTTTGTAAATGTTAATGTCTCTGTCTTTCTTTCGTTATTTGAGATTAGAACTTCTTTTTGAAATGGATGGATTGAGATGTTCGCATATATTGGTAAGCTAAATCCAATAGGGAGCAACAAAACAATGAATATTATTATGAATATATATCTTAATTTCATAGTTTTTACTTAGGTAGATATAGAGTAGAGTCCTTTTTCTTACTCTTTCTTAATTTCAATAATATCACAATTGTAATAATTATGAGTATTGCTAATACGATATATTTCCATGGTAGTATCCAGAATGATATTTCTGATACTAGAGGAGAGAATCCTGGCTGAAAATTTCTATATGTCACAATTAGATTTGCTTTAATTGGACCGAGTACTATTCCTTTATTTTCTGTTAAGAATGATTCAAAATTCCATTCTGTTACATAGTTAGCAGTATTGTTTCTTAAAATACTTTGTGTGTTTTCGTTGAATGGTATTCTTGCTAATTCTTGGTCAAATATATTTGTTAGGACTATTTCTCCTATAGGGGTTATGTGTGTGTCCCCTAAATTTTTTATTGTTGTATTGAAAGTAATGTTAGGTTCTTCGTAGAAATTTTTGCTAGTATTGAATTTTAATAGTTCTGCATTTTCAACAAATTCATCTCCTACTTTAATTAGTATTGGAACTCCAGAAGAGAGTGTAGTGAAAGTAGTTGTTCCAAGAGTATTTGTTTGGTTTTCAGATATGAAAGCGATTATCACATTGTATTCTCCTTCTGTGATATTTGTTGGTACGTTAATTTCATAATATATTTTTTCATTTTTGTTCGGTACTAGTTCTAGTGTGTTTTTGTTTATGGTTATCCACGAAGAAGCAGAGTAGAGGCTAGTTTTTTCTTCTTTCTCGCTAAGCATTATTGCTGTCCCAGCTTGATTTTCTATTTGCCTGAAGCCTCTTACAACTATGTTGTAGGTAGTTGTTTCTTTCATCAAATTCCATACGACAATTTCTCCAGTATATTTTTGATCTGGTTTTAATTCTAAGATTTCGGATGTAGGAGCCATTCCAATTGAAATGGATTCTTGTGCCGAAGTTTTTGATACATATATCCAAAACAAAAAAAACACGATTAGTGGTAAGGCAAGAATATTTCCAAAATTTTTATGTGTAGTGAAATAATCTTTATTCTTCATAATCAATAGTATCCACCACAAATGAATGTGACAGTTTCCTGATAACTTCCTGCTTGTGCAGAGGAACCAGCCTTTGCACCGTATGTGATTGTGGAACTTTCACTAGATGACTGAGATTCATTTTGATAGAGAAATAGTTGTGCACCTGTAATACCTCTATCTAAAGCACCAAATACACCTGGGGTAGTATCTCTAAAATCGGTTGAAACAGTAGCAGTTCCACCAGAATCAGGATCGGAGGCTATCATACCAAAACCTTCTGATCCAATCCCTCTCAAATCAATAGTTGCGCTTCCAGTTGATTCTAATAAATCTGTTGTAGCAGTACTTTTGTAAAGACCTGCATCATTGGCTCCATCTCCTGTACCATATACTGCCCAGTAGTAACCAGATGTTGTTGTAGATGTACTAGTTCCGATAGTATGTGTGGCAGTTGAGTAAGAACCACCAGGATACAATGAACCTAAACTTACAGCATTGGAACTAATTGTGCAGTTAACGGAAGGAGTAGAAGCTACTGTAGCTGTAACTACTACTTGATCATTTGCAATTAAAAAGGCTTTAAATGTACCAGAATCTATTGTTGTTCCACTTCTTGCCTCAAGTGTAATTTCATGTTCACCAGCTGTATCATCAGTTCCAATAACTCCAGCAGTTGTACCATTGGCTATTTGTACGCCATATGTAGTTCCTCCTGTTAAAGCACCTACATTAGAAATTACAATAGTGTCTGCTGAATTAGAGCCACTTCCTTGTGTGCAAGTTGCTGATAGAGTTCCAGATGTAGGTAATACTGCATCTATTGCCCAGTTTGTAGCTGCTAAATCTGCTGTTGAACTAGATACTGCTGTAACAGTTAATGCACCTGCAGTTCTGCACCACATTGCATCATCTCCATCTGGGAAATATATTGTTACAGTTCCTGCAGTAGGTATATTCTGAGTTGTAGAAAGTGCTGCCACGAACTGCACAGTATTACCAGCTGTTCCTGCTAAGTTAATTTTCATTCTACTCATATAGAAATAGGCGGATGTTAATGCTCCTGCATTAGATTTGAAAGTAAAAAATGAAAGTAAGCCAAAAGAAAGCAGTACAGTAGGTAATATTAGTAGCAGATTCTTAACTTTCATATCAATTTTGGCAGATTAGTTAATGTATATGACAATCCATATTAAATATATTATATGTTTATACTTTAGTCAACATTAATACATCGGTACTATAGTAAAGTAAATTTCTTCAGAATAATCAGTTGCAGTAGACCTATTTGTTCCTGCCCTAGCTTTCACATATATACCTATTCTTCCACCAACTATTGGCCCATCTCCTTGATATATTTTGTTAGCAGTAGTAGATACTGCACCTACAGTATTTATTGTCCCAGCATAGTTAGTAGTAGCAGCTAAATTACCATAGAAAGAAGATGAATCATCGTAATCAATATAGTAACTTTGTAATCCAAATCCTTCTTCTGATGGATTGTCTAAGTTCTCTGTATTAGAAAGTATTGTTTGTGAAGTTGTAGAGCTATATAAACCTCCATATTTACCAAACTGAATTACAGCTACACCTCCAGATGCACTACTGTCTAGATCTAACCATATTAAACTAGAAGAAGTTGTTGCAGCAGCTCCAGGGATTAATTGTTGACTACCTGAAAAAGCTATTGAATATGGAGAAGCAGATTCAGTAGTAATTCCAGATGAACTAGCGATATCTATATCAAAGAATATGTATCCTTCTGAAGTTGTTGCACTATTAATCTTACTGTAATCTGATTGTGTGAAGTCACCATGTAGAGCAGTTATTCTTAAATAGTACTGAGTATCTGAGTCTAACCCTTTTACATTGAAAGTTTCATTCTCCCAATATGATTCAGTTCTAAAATCATTAATATTACAGCTACTAGATTTTGGTATAAATGTTGACCCATCAATACATTTAATATCACTAACAAAATTATCAGTAGATATTTGTACACTGTATAGAGTATCTGTAGGATTAGACATTGGATCTATTTCAAATCTAGCTTTGTCATAACAGCCTTGCGACCCACATATTGCAGTCATACCACCACTTAACAACTCAGCTGGTCCAGATGTACAGTTGGTAGTTCCATTAGTATCAGTCTCGAAGCATTGTATAGATGGAATATTGGCAACAAAATTAGCAGATGGATCCTGATTTAGTTTGTAATTAGTAGAATAGTTACTAGGATTAGCAGATATTTCTCCGGCAGCAGTCATCAAGCTGTAATTTGTTGAATCTCCAAGACCACCTCCAGAGGTGGCAGTAACTCCAACCAATTTGTAATTAGTAGAATCTAATTCTGTTGCGAAGATAATAGATGATGGTATAGAAAATACCACTAGCATTAAGATAATCGAGAAATTGTATATTTTGCTATCTTTCATAATATAATATGATATTGTAAAAGGTATAACTTAGTCAAACAAGTATGAAGCAAAGTGTAATAAGGGTAGAGCATCTAACGAAGAAGTTTAAGGTAGAGAGTAGTGTAGGGCCTTTTTCTTTCAAAAATCTGTTAAACAAAAATTACAAAGAAATTACTGCTGTTAATGATATTTCTTTTGATATATATAAGGAAGAGTTTGTAGCGATAATAGGTCTAAATGGAGCAGGAAAGACGACAATATTGAAATGCTTAACAGGGTTGCTTTCTACAGATGGAGGTAATATAGATGTTCTAGGTTTTAATCCAAAAGAAAGGAAATATGAATATTTACAAAAGATATCTTTAGTAATGGGTCATAAGAGTCAACTATGGTGGGAATTGCCTGCTATAGAATCATTTCTTTTGAATAAGGAGATATATCAAATTGAAGATAAAAAATATAATAATATCTTAGATGAAATGGTAGAGATATTGTCTTTAGAAAGTGTAATTAATACTCCTGTTCGAAAACTCTCACTTGGAGAGAGAATGAAATGTGAATTAGTAGCATCACTTTTGCATACTCCGGAATTACTTTTTCTTGATGAACCAACAATAGGGTTAGATATAATCTCTCAACAGAAATTAAGAGATTTTTTAAAGGAATATCATAGAAGGTATAAGTCTACTATTATTCTTACTAGTCATAATATGGAAGACATTAAGGATCTTTGTAAGAGAGTTTTGGTTATAGATAAGGGTAGAATCGTGTACGATGGGAAATTGAGTGATCTTACGAAGAGATATGTGAAGGAGAAATATATATACTTTGTACTCTCAAATAGTAAATCATCAGTTCCCTCGGAAGAGGATATAGAAGAATTTGGAAAAATTGTCGAATTTAATGGTCATTCAGGAATAATTTCTGTTTCTAGAGAAGATTCTGCTAAAACTGTTTCCAACTTTTTGCGAAAATTTTCTGTTGAAGATATAGATATTCAAGAGCCATCATTAGAAGATGTTGTAAAGATAATTTTTAAGTAATTTTTGTGTGATATAATATCTGTCTAGAAATGGAGAGATGCCTGAGTGGCTGAAAGGGACGGTCTTGAAAACCGTTGTACAGGTTTCTGTACCGTGGGTTCGAATCCCTCTCTCTCCGTTT
>CAZJBF010000005.1:33554-39136 GCA_964544555.1 uncultured Candidatus Saccharibacteria bacterium
TACCTATAGTAAGTTAAATTTTGATGAAAAAATAGTTATAGTTTATACTAGGTAATGATTTACAATCATATTGAACTCAAACAACAAATTTCTCTTTTTGTATTGGCCGCAGGCATGGGAAGCAGATATGGTGGTTTGAAACAAATGGAAGGGTTTGGTCCAAATGGCGAAACTCTAATAGACTACTCAATATATGACGCTATTCAAGCAGGATTTACAAAAGTAGTTTTTGTAATCAGGCCTGATATGGAAGAAGTATTTAAGGAAGTATTTCTTTCTAAATATGAAAACAAAATAGATATCCAATATGTATTTCAATCTGTAGATAAATTGCCAAATTGGTATGAATTGAACAATGAAAGAACTAAACCATGGGGTACAGGTCATGCCTTATTAATGGCAAAAGATGTAATAAAAGAACCAAGTCTTGTCATTAACGGTGATGACTTCTACGGAAGAGAATCGTTTGAAATATCGTCTAAATTTCTTAAAGAAGAATGTTCTAAAGATATATATAGCATAACTACATATAAATTGAAGAATGTGTTAAGTAATAATGGATCGGTAAAGAGAGGGGTTTGTGATATTGAAAATGAATATTTAAAAAGTGTGAATGAAACTTTTGATATTGAAAGAAAAGAAGATGGAAGTATAACTGGAATGAGTTTAAATTCCGAACAAGTTGTTTTGCACGATGATGATAATATTTCAATGAATATGTTTGGTATATATCCTTCAGCTTTTGAACATTTGGAAAAAAGATTTGATGAATTCTTAAGAAAAAATAAGGAAGATGTTACTGGAGAATTTCTTTTACCAGAAATATTTAATGATATGGTGAATGTTGGTGATATAAGGATGAAGGTATTGCAAAGTAGTGGTAAATGGTTTGGTGTTACTTACAAAGAAGATGGAGAGATAGTAAGAGCTAGTTTAAGAGAATTAATAAAAAATGGAGTTTATCCAGAAAAATTGTTTTAATTGTATAATGAAAGTCTAAGTTAGATTAAAAGCATTTGTTTATGGCAGACATAGATAAAGAGAAAGTTTACAAGCCGAAAGATAGAGAGGGTGGGTTTCCTTCTAGTATGTCTTATGCTAAAAGAAGATTTTTTGAGATATTACCAGGGGTATATGTATGGATTTTGTTGCTTTTGCCAGTTGCTTTTGCATTGTTTAAATGGAATACGGCTTTAGTAATATATATATCTTTTCTTGTATCATATTGGTTTTACAGAGGTATTAAATTTGTTGTTGGAATGTTAATAGGTGTTAGTAGGACAGCGAGGAGTGTAAAAGTTGATTGGATGGAAAAGATAAGAGATTTAAAATCAAAGGAATTTGATGAGTTAAGATATGTGTATCTTTGTCCTGTATATTCTGAGAGTTTGGAAATATTAAGACCTTCATTTGAAGCTTGGTCTTGTAGTGATATAGGTGCAGACAAAATAGATGTTGTAGTTGCTATTGAAGAAAAAAAGAAAGATTTGCAAATAGAGAACTTTAAAAAATTGAAAGAAGAATATGGAAATAAATTTGGTAGTATGAGATATTATGTTCATCCTACAGGTATTCCGGGAGAGGTTGCTGGAGTAAAAGGAGCTAATATTAATTGGTCTGCTCGACATTTAGTTGATGATTTAGAGAAAGAGAAAAAGGATATAGGTAAATATTTAGTTATTACTTGCGATTCCGATCAAAGGCCTCATCCAAAATATCTTTCTGCAGTAATGTATAAATATTTAACTATCGAAGATCCAGAACATACTTTTTATTCCTCAGCAGTTCATACATTCAATAATAATATCTGGAATGTTCCTCCATTAATTAGAAATCAATCTACTATGCTTACTTTAGTAACTATGCATTTATGGGTAGTTAATAGATCCTCGAAGATACCATTTAGTAATGAAAGAGTATATACGAAGGACACTTTCTCATCATATATCGTTAATTTGAAGACTCTTAAAGAAATAGAATTTTGGGATCCTGAAATCCCTAATGATGATACTGCTTTCTATTGGAATTCTATGCTTAGAAGTAAGGCTACATTTAAAAATGAAGCAGTATTTGTACCTACATATAATGATGCAGTGGAGAATGAGACTTATGTAAAATCGCATATCTCTTTTTACAAACAACAATATAGGTGGGGGTGGGGTATAATTACATACCCTGTAACTCTTGCTGCTCTATCTCAAGAGAAGAGTGGCTTCCCGGCAATTAAAAAGGCCCTTATGATAAAAATGATGGTAGAATATCTATGGTTTCTTACTGCAGTATTCGTTCTAACTTTTGGTCTAAATATAATGCAAATATTGAATACTGATTATCAATATTCAGTTTTTTCATATAACTTGCCAAAAATACTTAGCTATATATTCACATTAGTTATGTTATCTGATATTCCAATAGTTATCTGTAGAAGAAAGTTGACACCTATTCCCAAAAATTGGAAATGGTGGAGACATATATTAGATCTTTTAGAGACATTCCTCATAACTATTAATATGCTAACATTCTCATTTATTCCATATGTACAAGCTGTTACCGAAATGATGTTTGGTTTTAGCAAATTTAAGAGAAACTTTTATGTAACAGAGAAAGTTAGAATTAAGGAAAAATCTCAGAGTTAATATAGATTTAATAATTGTATTTTAAAATATTCCTAATAATATGTTAGGGATATAAATATGATTTTTCTTTCTTTCTTTTTAGATCTTCTTCTACCAAGTCCTGTATTGGCAGATGATTTTTCATCATTAGGAGATAGTTCTCAAAATCAGTTTTTTCAAACCATAGCCTATACTGTAGAATCTTTCCCTATATCTACAGATACCTCTGAAGGTATAGCATATGATTCTTTGTCTACTATTGGAGAGGATACCTCGCAATTTCTTTCTAATGAAAATATTCTTACCTTAACAGATTTTGGGAATATGAGGAGGATATCGACAGCTTCGAAGATATCTGCGCCACCTAGTACTAAAATAGATATATTGTATTACTATCTTAACAATACTGGCCATTCTGTGAATATTTCAGATATATTAATTCCATTTTCAAAAAGTGATTTGCTTCAAGGTAATTTGATGAATATTGCAGATATAGAGGGGAAAGTATCAGAAGTAAGTACGATTTTTAATGGGAATACTTTGTACAAGGATGGTATTTTCAAAAAATATAGTGGAGTAGGTGAAATAGCAAATGGGGAATCTGGAAGTTATGTCATAGATACTATGTATGTAAAAAATCCATTAAAAATAGAGGATATACAAATAACCCAAGAAGATGATGAATTAAAATTAAGAGTTTGGATACAAAATGAGAGTGAAGAATATTTAACAAATCTTTCATTTGAGCATATGGATTTTGGGGTGGATTTTTTTCTTGCAGCATTGGAGGAAAAAATAATTGAATATTTCCTTCCATATAGTGGGGAAGGGAGTGTCAATTTGGGCTATTTAAAATTATATAATCCAAATATTTCTACTGAATGTGCCATACCGGGGTCCGACTATTATGATTGGCTTGGTATTAACTCTGTGACAGTTTTCGCGAATCGTAGTGATGGTGGGTGGATAAATGGTGCCTATGTACAGCCATTG
Source organism: uncultured Candidatus Saccharibacteria bacterium (assembly GCA_964544555.1). Classification (GTDB taxonomy): domain Bacteria; phylum Patescibacteriota; class Dojkabacteria; order SC72; family SC72; genus UBA5232. The sequence goes on from CAZJBF010000005.1 coordinate 37,163, forward strand.
CAAGATAGATTCTGTATTCAAAGAATTGCATATTCTATGCAATCAGAAGATATTATATATACAAAGGAGGTACCTGTAATAGAGATTCCTGAATTAGTAGAGGATGATGTAATTGAAATGGAAGAAAATATTTATTTATCTACGGATCTGCCTGAAAGTGCCGTACTTGGCATATCTTCAGATAATTTTGTTCTTCCTAAAACTTCTAAATTTAATAATTTGATATATTTGTTGCTTGTTGTAGAGGGATATCTTTGGTATTCTTTTTTAAGAAGGAAAAGAATATATGAAAATAATTATGCAAATTCCAAATTATGTACAAAAAGTTGCAAGAATACTCGTGAAAGAGGGCTATGATTGCTATCTAGTTGGGGGAGCATTAAGAGATGTTGTTTTAAAGAAGCAACCTCATGATTATGATTTGTCAACAAATGCATTGCCTGACGAAATGATTAATATATTTCCAAAATCTGTATCTACTGGAGCTAAGTTTGGAACAGTAATTGCTTTGGTTCAGGATGTGCAAGGAGAAACGCATGAGGTTGAAGTAACAACTTTTAGAAGTGAATCTGACTATGTTGATGGTAGATGGCCATCTAATGTGGAATTTGTAGATGAAATTGATAAAGATTTGGGTAGAAGAGATTTTACATTTAACGCTATGGCAGTTGATATGTCTATCCTAGATTTGGAAAATGATGTTGAGGAAAAGGAAGTTGAAATATATGATCCTTTTGGAGGCATACAAGATATTCAAAAGAAAATAGTGAGAGCGGTAGGTACTGCGTCAGAGAGATTTACAGAAGATGGTCTTAGAGCTTTTAAGGCTTGCAGAGTGGCATCTCAGTTTGGATTTGAAATTGAGCAGGAAACATTTGAAGCTATAAAAGGATCTACATCAATAGCATCTTTGATATCTATGGAGAGAATACGAGATGAGTTTATGAAGATGCTTTTGAATTCTCCTAAACCATCTGTAGGAATTGATTTAATGAGAGAAACTGGTTTGTTATCTATCTTTCTTCCTGAACTTTTGGAAGGAGTGGGTGTTGAGCAAAAGTTATATCATGCAAATGATGTATATTGGCATTCTCTTAAGACATGTGATGTAGCTCATGATTCAGTTAAGTTAGCAGCATTACTCCATGATATTGCTAAACCTAGAACAGATATGGGTAATGGCCATTTCTACGGGCACGACAAATTAGGTTCTGATATGGCAGAAGAAATTATGAAAAGGATGAAATTTTCTCTGGCAGAAACCAATAGGGTGAAAAAACTAATACTAAATCATATGTTTTACTATCCACATATAGAGGAAGGAATGGCAGAGGAACAGAAAGAACAAATAGAAATGCATACCTGGACTGATTCTGCTGTTAGAAGATTTGTCCAAAGAGTAGGAGAAGAAAATATAGATGATTTATTTAAATTACGTCTCGCAGATGCTCAATCAAATCCGTCTACTGGATTTAAACCTGAAGAAATTACAATACTTCAAAAAAGAATATCTGAGATACGACAACAAGATATGGCATTGAAAATCTCGGATTTGAGGGTAACAGGAAATGATTTAGTAGAATTAGGAATTTCGAAAGGTCCTCTGATGGGAGTAATTTTGAAGGAACTTTTGGATATGGTAGTTGATGATCCCAAATTGAATACCAAAGATGAGTTGTCAAAAAAAGCTATAGAACTAATGAAAAAGTATGAAGGGTTGTAATTTGCAATGTACATCCTTTATTATATATAAAATTATTTTATTACTGCCTGAATGACTATACAGTTTCTTGGTGCTACGAAAACAGTTACAGGATCATGCTTCTATGTTCAATCTGGAGATATTAAATTTCTAGTAGATTGTGGAGCTTTTCAAGGTTCTGAAGAATTAGAATCTAGAAATTTTGATCAATTTCCTTTTAATCCAGCAGATATAGACTTTGTTTTTCTTACTCATGCCCATTTTGATCACTC
>CAZJBF010000006.1:0-29407 GCA_964544555.1 uncultured Candidatus Saccharibacteria bacterium
AGATAATTAAATAAGAATGAATCAATATAGAATCAACAATACCTCCCACAGGTAGTACTTCTGCATACCTCCAGGGGTATACCAAGAGCTAGAATTCACCATTCAAAATAATGAGTATACTCACCTAAAAGCATAATAAAATTAAAGAAATCTTCATTAAGAAGCCTGTGGAGAAGTTTGGGATTCTATTGTCCAAACATTAAATATCCTGCTAATTGCTCTATATCCCTACTACTCATTTTCCCATTTAGGAACTCACTACAGTTATTTTGAACCTGCTTTGCGACATCCTCTATAATATCCTTTTCTCTATCTGTAAAAGTATAATTAGGTATATTTCTTGAATAGTCATAAAAGGAAAGCTTTTTGCTATATTTCTGAATATCGTTCTCTATTGTCTCCAAAAATTTTTTCTTATCCATATAGATTATTTATACACCCAGCCTGCCCCACCTGCCACCTAGGTCCAACCTTCTTCCAAAAAACATACGTTTTCCACAATAGGACATGCATTTCCCTACCATTATCAATTTATATATAACTCACTAAATTCCCAATTTCCTTTGGTAGATAAGCCTTCCAAAATAAAGGTTGGACCTAGGTGCTTCCTTGATTTTCCTAGCACAATGTACAAATAGCTTTTAATATTTATTTAATCATTTTTTAATAAACTTATTTTTCGGATATACTTTTAATTATGTATGTACTGGGCTGTAAATCGTTGGGTTAATTAATTAAAGGTTGGGCCTAGGTCCAACCTTGGTATGGGCCTTTGTACAGTCTGATGTGAATGGTATAATGGCTAGTTATGTTATCTATAGATTTTCTTTATTGGGTTCTACTTGCCGTTCCATCGATATTGGTAGCCTCTACTGTGCATGAGTATTCTCATGGATTGGCAGCTTTTAAACTGGGTGATCCTACGGCAAAGGCTGAGGGCAGACTAACTTTGAATCCTCTAGCCCATATCGATCCAGTTGGTGCGATTTGCATGGTTCTTTTCAAGTTTGGGTGGAGTAAACCTGTGCCTATAAATGAGTATAATTTTGAGAAGAGAGAGTTATATACTGCATTTGCAGCATTGGCTGGACCTGTTTCAAATATTATTCTTTTGCTAATTACAGCCTTAATAAACTTAATATTTAGTCCTGTCGGTTTTCTTTCGGCTTTGTTATTTACATTTGCTACTATTAATATTGCACTTGCTGTTTTTAATCTAATCCCTATTCCCCCTCTTGATGGGCATAAAATAGTTAGAGCTTTTCTACCTAAAAATATAAGGTATTATTGGGATAATTTAGAAAAATATTCAATAATATTAATAGTTATAATGATATTTCCATTTTTCTCCTCTGGATCAATAGCTTCTTCATTAATTGGTTTCGTAATAACAAAAACTCTATCTCTGCTAGGCTTTTGATATATAGGTGCTATAGGCTCTAATATATTTGTTTTGGTTTTTTCCCAAAGGTATAATATAGTGTCCCGGATGGATAAAGGCGGTTTCATAGCTCCATAATTTAGAGTTAGGGATCCCAAACAGATTGTAAATCGCTCAATTCCGTGGAATTGAGTTGAGGGAACCCACTTGGTTTTCAGAGCTCTATGACTCTGCCTCCTTCTGGGGCATTTCGTGCCAATTCATATAAAGGTATCTCCCCCATTGTCTTGACTATATTCTTATCATATAATAAACTTCTAATGACTTGCCGAAGTAGCTCAGTTGGTCAGAGCAACTGTTTTGTAAACAGTAGGTCGAGAGTCCGAATCTCTCCCTCGGCTCCATGCAGAGATGGCGGAGTGGTCAAACGCGGCGGACTGTAAATCCGCTCCCTTCTGGGTACATTGGTTCAAATCCAATTCTCTGCAGATAGTTCATATATAATTTTCTATCAATCAAATTCATGGGAATATTATATGGGGTCATGTCAGTTCTCTTCGCTATTTTATGCATAGGAGGAGCAGTTTATCTAGTTGTCTATTTGGCAAAAAACAAAGATAAGAAGTTCTTTTTCAGTACTCGCAATCTCCTTAAGTTATATCTCTATGTCATCTCTTTCATTACATTGATAGTCGCAGTTGTTGGTGCATCTATCTCATTAAATGCATTTCTTTCACTTAAATACGGCGCAGAGTTTTCATTTGACATAACTGAACCATATATAGTGTATGAGGATAAAACTGCAGTTATTGAAGAAGGACTTGAAGCAAGTGAATGTTACGACAGTGTATTAACTGAAATTGATGGGCAAAAAGTATGTTTCGATGAAAATACACCTAAAAGACATATCGTTAATGGTTTAGCAGTAGCTATTTCAATGGCAATTCTGTTTATACTTCACAGAATTGGATTATATTTCTCTGAGAAATCTACAGGAGAACTTAAATGGTTAAGAAAAACATACAATTTCTTGTCATTAATAATATTTAGTATCGCAGGAATAGTTACAATACCTATTGGTGCATATCAGCTATTAACCTATATATACTTTAGACCAGAAGATATAACTATGATTGATCCTCCCGGCCTTCCACTTTCATTAGCAATATTTATTATTCCTTTCTGGATAATATTCCTTATTACAACAATGAAAATTAAGGAGGAAGAAGAATAGTTTATTAAAACTGGTCAGATTATAGTATAATCTGAGCCATAGTTGCTGGATTAGCTCAGTTGGTTAGAGCACATTCATGGTAAGAATGAGGTCCTGAGTTCGACTCTCAGATCCAGCTCGTGTTATATTTTTACTGAATTTTAAACAAAATAAAGAAATATTTGACCTACTCCACTATTTCCAATATAATACAACGTATTTCCCATACATATACTATATACTAAATTTCATACCTAAGAAAAATGCCAAAAGTAAAAAGAGATATTATAGCTTTGAAATGTACAGAATGTAATGCAAAAAATTACACATCATACAAAACTAAAAATATCAAAGAAAAAATGGAAGAAAAGAAGTATTGCTCTACTTGTCAAAAGCATACAATACACAAGGAGACAAAAGTTAAGTAAATATAGCTCTTTACCTTGAACTGGGCCCATAGTTTCAATCGGTAAAACAGCGGTCTCCAAAACCGTAGTTCTCCGTTCGAGTCGGAGTAGGCCTGCCAAATTAGACATATATGAGAATATTAAAAAATATAATAAATGAAATAAAAAATACCAAGTGGCCTTCAGCAATGGAAGTATTGGTAATGACAATATATACCGTTGTTTTATGTGGTATAATCTCAGCGATTATGGTAGGACTAGACCTAGTTCTTGCCAAATTAAGAGATTTGTTCCTTAATATTTAATAAGAAAAAAATGACTAAAAAAGAAAAAGAAACAAAAAAAGAGAATCCTAATGCAAAATGGTATGTACTAAATATCAGAACTGGATATGAGAATAGTATACAGAAAGAGATACAGCAAAGAGCAGATGCTACAGGGATGCAAGATAAGATTGAAGAAATATTAGTTCCTGTACAGAAGAAAATCTTTGTTAAAAAAGGTAAACAAGATATAAAAGAAGAGAAAATATTCCCTGGATATGTATTAATAAAAATGGAATTAGATAACAGTACATGGGATTTAGTTCAAAATACTGAAGGTGTTAGAGGTTTTGTAAAGACAGATAGATATCCAAAACCTTTAGCAGAAGCAGAAGTAAAAGCAATAACCAAATTTATGGAAATTGAACAACCTTCATACCAATCATCATTTAGCGTTGGAGAAGCTGTAAAGATAATCGAAGGTGCATTTGCTGATTTTATTGGAAGCGTACAGGAGATAGATACTACTAAGGGTAAGATAAAAGTCCTCATCTCATTCTTAGGCAGAGAAGCCCCTGTCGAGTTAGAGCTTACTCAAGTTACAAAGCTTTAGATAATTATTTGATATTAGCGAATATATGGCAAAAGAAATAAAAAAAGTTATAAAGATAACAATACCAGCAGGTATGGCTACAATGGCACCTCCTATAGGTCCTACCCTAGCCCCTTACGGTATTAATACTCAAGATTTTTGTGCTCAATTTAATGAAAAAACTAGAGAGAATAATGGTATTCTAACTCCTGTAATTTTAACAATATATGAGGATAGAACTTTTGACTTTATACTTAAAACTCCTCCTACTTCAGAATTAATTAGGAGAGAATTGAAGATAAAGAAAGGTTCAGCAAAACCAAATCTAGAAAAAGTTGGTAAACTTACTAAAGAACAAATCAAAAAGATTGTTGAAATAAAGATGCCAGATTTAAATACATCTGATCCAGAGCAAGCAGCAAAGATAATTGCTGGAACAGCAATGCAGATGGGTATTGAGATAGAGAATTAATTGTATACATAAATATATGAAAAGAGGAAAAAAATATAATAAAATTGTAAAAAATTTAGATAGAAATATAACATATTCCCTACTAGATGGAATAAAAAAAGTAAAAGAACTATCCTACTCCAAATTTGTAGGAACATTAGAATTGCACCTTGATATTAAAGTACCTAAGGATAAAGATCCTAAATCATTAAAAGGTGCAGTATCATTACCAAATTCTTCTAGTACAAAGAAGATAAAGATTGCAGTATTTTGTACTCCAGATAAAGAAGATAGTGCAAAGAATGCAGGTGCTGACTTTGTAGGATTAGACAATTTGATTAAAGATATTAAAGAAAAAGGTCCACAATTTGATGTAGCAATAGCTATCCCTTCTGTAATGCCTAAGATAGCTATATTAGGTAAAGAACTAGGTCCTAAGGGTCTTATGCCAAATCCTAAGAATGGAACAGTTACTGATGATGTAGCTTCTGCAGTACAAGAATATAAGAAGGGAAAACAGACTTTTGTTTGTGATGCTTCAGGTGTAATTCATATGAATGTTGGAAAACTTGACTTGGATAATGAGAAATTGGTTGAGAATATCAACTTCGCAATATCTGCAATAGCAGATGTTGTAGGGAAATCATATGAACAGATTATTCAAAGAATGCACCTTGCCCCTACTATGGGACCTAGTGTAAGGATAGAATACACTCAAGCAAAGTAACCTATATTATTACATTTAGCAATTTAAAAGACCTCGAAAGAGGTCTTTTTGTTATCTACATAAGTCCCATAGATTAGATCATATAGACAATTAAAACAAAGATATGAAATTAGCTACTTTACAAAAACCCATTTATAGAATAGAATATTCTTTCTATTGTTCTTAAAAAACTAAAAGGAGAAAAAAAATGATTAGTATCGGAGGAGTAAATTACGTATTTAGTGACAAACTTAAAAAACGGTTTGTCGTAGAAAGTAATTTATTATTAGTTGTCAATGAAGATGGATTATATTATCTTTACGATAGAAATGGAAATCTTCATCCTATAACTATAAAAAATAATCATATCATCAGACTGACTGAGGATAATATATTCATTAAAAATTCCGGGAAAAAGTATACAATAGTAGATTTCATAGTAGTACAAAAAAATGGGTATCTTTATTTGTATAACGAGGCTGATGATCAGCTCAATACTTTTAGTTATAATTAACAAATAGAAAAGTGAGTCTAGTAGAGAATGCTAAATAGCATTAAATATGCATAATTTGCTTCAATTTCTACTAGACTCATTGTAATCCCCTACTTTCTACGTATACCCGATAGTTTAAATCAAACGAGATTCTAATATAAATAGAACTACACTATACAGAGATATTTCCTTTTAAATCTATATAATTTCTCTTGTTTACAGATGACCTATATAAAAGCTCTTTATAAATGATATATTTTATAGTTGTTAGTGTTCATATAGATCATTAAAAAAAAGGAGAAATAATGCCTGAATATATCTTTGAGCTAAGTGTTGTTGAAAAAAGTTTTAAACAAAAACTTCTTTCACTGTTAATTAAAGATAATAACGGTACTGATTTTGTTCGATTATATATTGATATTAGCGCCGAATGGCCTGAAGACAGATGCAATATAATCACAGAATGCTATCTTCCTGGAATGTGGATATTTTTGTATAACGAAATAGATTCTACTAAAATCAATGTCCATATTCAACAAACAGGAAAGGAACAACCAGACTCTAAGGTTATTGCTCTTCCTACAGATATAAATAAAAAGATAATAGAAATGTATCAACAATATCGTTCATATGAACACTAGCACAGAAGAGAATTCAGAAAATATTTGTATAAAAAACAATATCTGGATTCTCTTCTCCTAAAGCTTGATATAACAAGCATGAAACACTAATACAAGAATTTCAATTTGAAAATAATTTAGTATCTATTTCAATTATTTTTTGTACAAAATAAATAGTTCCTTGGTCAAAGAAGAAGGCTCATAGTTCCTTATCTCCCTACAACCTACTCCACACCTTTACACTTTCCTTGCACGAGATACACACTAATTGAGTACCAATCTAATACATCAAATAATTATCCCATATTTTTTCAATCTACAAATTTTTACACCTATTTTTCTTTACAATACACTATCCTACTGATATAATCGCTACAGTATTAACCTAAGAAACAAGGTAAAAAGATAAATCCTTGCGAGGTAGATATTACATTCAAAATTAATTAAATAAATATTACTATGTCTAAAACTCGTTCTCAAAAAACAGAGTTACTTAATAAATACAAAGATATTTTAGAGAAAAAAGCAGGATATCTCTTAGTAAACTCTGACAAAACAAGTACATCTTCTGTAACTAAACTAAAAATACAATTAAAAGATGTAGATGCAAACTATATAGTTGTTAAAAACAGTATATTTAAAGTAGCATTACAAGAAACAAATCAACCATTACAAACACAAGAATTAGATGGACCTACAGCAATAATATACTTTGATGAAGATCCTACTGGACCAGCAAAATTGATAAAACAAACACAAAAAGAAACTCAGCTATTACCTGCAAAAGGTGGTGTATTCGAAGGTGAATTCCTCTCTGAGGAAAGAGTTATGCAATTAGCAGAAATACCTTCAAAAGAAATATTGCTATCAAGATTAGTAGGAAGTATGAGTGCTCCTCTAACTGGATTCATGAATGCAGTTACTGGAAATGTAAGAGGTTTAACTATGGTTCTTAAGGGCATATCTGAAAAGAATGCTTAATTTAGACAAATAATTAATTTAATATATATTTACAAAAATGGCAGACGAAGCAAAAACACTCCCAGAATTATCAGAGAATGGTAAAAGAGTTCTTGAGATAGTTGAAAAAATGTCAGTATTGGAGCTAGCAGACTTAGTCAAAGTTATGGAAGACAAGTTTGGAGTATCAGCAGCAGCACCTGTTGCAGTAGCAGCACCAGCAGAGGCAGCACCAGCAGAAGAAGAGAAAACAATGTTTAACATTCTTCTTAAAGAAGCTGGAGCAAACAAAATCGGTGTAATCAAAGTAGTAAGAGAAATTACTGAACTTGGATTAAAGGAAGCTAAAGATCTTGTAGACGGAGCACCACAGACTGTTAAAGAAGGTGTTAAGAAAGAAGATGCAGAAGCTATTAAAGCAAAATTCGAGGAAGCAGGAGCAACCGTAGAATTAGCATAAGTAAGTAAGCGAAATAAGGAAAAGGTCTGGCTTAGGTCAGACCTTTTTTTATGCAATTGCTTTCTCAATTATTTGCAACTGTTTAGCATAAAATTTGGCATCAATATTTTGAGCATAATCGTTCCATATTTGATATTGTGTCCTATTCCAGACACCAATATCTTTTCCTAAAGAAGAAACTATTTTCGTATCTTTTATATTAGAGTAAAAAACAGGGATTTGAAAATCCATCATAGCCTCTGTCTCAATATCCAATAAATCAATATTTTTAAACTGATATATAAAATTATAACTATTTAAAGAATCAATTAAAAACTTTTTTACGTTTAAACGATTATAAATTTGAGGATAACAACTTTTTAGTATTAAAAGTCTATAAATACGAGTAGGACGAATAATAACACGAACGCAGCAATCTAATTCTTTTACTAATTGAGAAACTTCCTCTCTTTTTCTAATAATTTTTTCAGAAGTTTCTTTAAATCCAGCTTTAATACACTTAAAATATTTCGATGGATTAATTTTCTGTCCATTAAGAAAAGGTATATTATCATACTTCCCTCTTGATATTGTTCTCCAAACAATATACGGCTTATTTCCATTTCCACAAATCAAAGGTTTTAAAAGACTCTCTCTCTCAAGAATTCCTCCTGTAAGAACACTACTATCATTTTTATCAGTAACCTTTACTATTCCACTGTTTTTTATATTATATTTTTCTAAATCATCACTAAATTCTCCAGAAAATATTGACTCCATATCAAAAAAAAGTGGGTATGGAAGATCAACAATTATATTCTCAGCATTAATATCTATTGCTCTTAATAAAAGGAGGAATGGTATAATCCGCCCAATATTAAAATAGAATTCTGAAATTATAGAAAGATTATTAGTTTCAATATTTACAGGAATATAATTTCTAAGAAAGGTATTTCCTTTTTTCTCTATTTTAGGAAAAAACCTTTCACTATCAGAAAAAATTAAAGAAGATAAGGAGTTAAGTAACTGCCCATAATCTGGGTAATTGTTATATACTATTTTATCATTTATCAAACATTTTGTTACTCTTCCAGGATGTATATCACCCAATAATCTTCGATTTTTAGACGTTTTATCTAAAGAAATTCCTTCTAAATGTTTATCTATACTATTAGTGATAAAACTGAAACATTTTTTATTAAATTCAATATTTTCAAGATATCTCTTAAAACAATCTATACTACTATAGGTATAGTAATTATATACAACAGAAGGCAGAATATAGTCCTCTATTTCTTTAACTAAATAGCTATCAGATGACTCGTCAAATTTCCAATATAGAGATATCTTTTCTCTAATAATTTTACGAAAGATTTTATTTTCTTTATGAGCATGTACCTGTTGCACAATCTTTCGTGGTGTCAGCAAAGAAATTTTCTTTAAGTTCGCTTTCTATAGATTTTAATTCTTCTAATCCTGTTAATTCATTCATATAGATAATCTAAAACTTAATAATTCATTTTTTATTCCTATTTCTGAATAAATCCCTTTCAAATCCTTTTCATATTCAAAAATCTCACCTTGAATATTATTAACACCTCTATCTTTAAAATATTTAACTACATATAAAATTAATTCTTTTGCAATTTCGTTATTATTAGCAACCGTTATTAATATATTCCCCACATTATTTTCATCTAGTAATAGATTAATAAAACCTATAGGCTTATTATTATCATCCTCTGCAACAAAATAAACAAAACTCTCATCCAAGAGCTCTATCCTTTTAGAAACATGCTTCTTCATTAGCTCAAAACTATCCTTGTATTTAGGATATCCGAAAAATCGATTCGCTTCTGAAAAATGTTGAGATAATAAATCACTTATATAATCTATATGAAGTGGATTAGCACCAACTATACGCATAAATACTACCTTAATAATATTATTTATGATTCCAAAATCATATATTACTAACAAAACTATGTCAAATAACTAGGTATATAATAAAACCCTATAATATTCTACTCACCATTGCTATATTGTTATTGCAAGAAGTATAATCTCCCTGTAATATAATCATAATATTAAATACTATCTAAATTATCACTTTCTTTAAATGCAATATTCCTCTTTTACACAGTGGATTTTAGATAATGGAGTCTCCAAGCAAACATTAGAACTACTCGTTGCCATAACAATAGTCGCAACTATAGTAAGTATAATACGATACATACTCGGATTTAAAACATATGGGATATATGTACCAATAATACTCGCAATATCATACTCATATACCGGGTTAAGATATGGCCTAGCAACAACACTAGTAGTAATTCTAACTACCCTACTATCATATTCAATATTAAAAAGAATACGAATGCATTACATAACAAGAATAGCCATAAACTATTGCCTTCTAATAATCGCAATTATCATATTCATCATATCAATTAATAAATACGGACTAGGTTTAGAAAATATCTCACAAATTCCTCCACTAGCATTAATCTCCATCGCCACACTATCAGATTTCTTCGTCAAACAATTTGTACAAAAGTCTTTCAAAATTACATTCTTAGGTCTTTTTAGCACAATATTTGTAGCAACAATTGGTTGGTACATAATCACTAGAGATGTACTTTCCGAGTACATTATAAACAACCTCTGGCTAATCCCCCTATTCATAATCGTAAACCTCCTAATAGGACAATCTAAAGACTTACGAATAAAAGAGCTATTCAGATTTAAATCTATAATTAGCAACAAAGAAAATGTCTCTAAGTAGGAAATACAAAGAAATACTAGGGTTAAACAGAAGAAACCAAGAGTATATTCGACCATACAATCATATATCTGCTAAAAGAATAGCAGATAACAAAATATTAACAAAAAAAATCCTAGCAAGAAATGGTATTAATACACCTGATGTATACAAATTAATTAGAAACAAAAAGCAATTATCCTTCTTAGATTGGGAATCCCTACCCAAAAGCTTCGTCATTAAACCTAATCAAGGAACAGGTGGAAATGGAATAATAATCTTTTACGGTAAGAAAAAAGGACAGACAGCATGGATAAGACCAAATGGTACAGTCATGACTCAAAAAGATATATCTTTACATATTGAAAATATACTCGAAGGAAGATTCTCCATGGGTAATAAAAAAGATATTGCCATAATAGAAGAAAGAGTTAGAACAGACCCTTTCCTCAAACAATACTCCTACAAAGGAGTTCCTGATATAAGAATAATCTGTTTCAACAATGTCCCAATAATGGCAATGATGAGAATACCTACAAAGAGATCAAATGGTACTGCAAATCTCCACTCAGGAGCTATATGCACGGGATTGGACATAGCTACAGGAATCACAACCTACTCTATGCAAATGAATAACAAAAGCTTACTAAGTGATACATATGAAGATGTAGATTCAACCACTGATTTAAAAGAAAATAAAAAGCTATCTGGAATACATATACCAAATTGGGATCAAATACTTGAAATAGCACTCAAATGTCAGAAAGCAAGCAAACTAGGATATGTAGGAGTTGATATATCCTTAGATATAGAAAAAGGACCAATCATATTTGAACTAAATGCAAGACCAGGGTTAGGAATTCAAGCTGCAAACAAAGCTGGTCTAAGATCAAGACTAGAGATGGTAAAAGGAATCGAAGTAAAAAGTATAAAGCATGGTATCAGAATTGCAAAAAATCTTTTTGGAGGAGAAGTAGAAGAAAGCATAGAGACCATTAGTGGAAGAAAAGTAGTAAATATTGTAGAAAAAATATTAATATTCCATAAAACTAATTCAGATGAAAAGAAAACTAAAAAGGAAGATAGAGAAATATCTCGTGCTTTTATGGACACAACAATCATAACCTCTAGAATAACAGAAACTACTGCAAACAGGATTGGATATCTTAATACTACCCAGTATTTCAATTCTCTAAATGTACCATCTAAATTCGATACACTAAAAAGTGCTCAAGAGTATATTGATAACAATAATAAAAGATTAACACTAGAAGAAAGTATTAAAAGAATAGCAAAAATAGTAGATAATGGATGTGTAAAAATTAGACCAGTTTTAGATATCAAAATAAAGATAGAAGGTGATATTAAAGATATAGAGGTTGTCATAATGAATGATATGGAATATCCTGTAATACTAGGTAGGAGTGAATTAAAAGGATACCTAATAGATACAACTAATACATTTAAAAGATAAATAAATGAAAAAATATGAAGAATATTTGAAAGAAGCAGGTAATGTCCATCTAGCCTACTACATACAAGCCGCAGACAAGCTTGGAATTGAATACAAAATTGTAATACATAGCCTTTTAGCTGAATTTAAAATAGATAATAAACATTGGTACATAATTAACACAGTTACACCTCTTACTTCCTCACCTAGTTCTACAATTTGCAAAAGAAAACAATTAACTAACACTGTCCTAAAAGAACATGGAATACCAGTGCCAAATCAAGAAAATTTGTACTCACCAATAGATGCAATAAAGTTTTTTAGTAAATATAAAGATATTGTCATAAAACCTACTCAACAACTGGGGGGAAAAGGAGTTTGTATATTACCTCAAACAGAAGAACAAGTTGTTAAAGCATACAACATAGCATTTGAGGAATCACATTCAAAAACAAATAGCAAAGTAATCGGAGAAGAGTTTGTAAAAGGTGAAAACTACAGGTTCTTAGTTATAGGAGAAAAGGTAATTGGAATAGTAAGAAGAAAAGCGGCACATATAATTGGAGACGGTACACACACAATTAAACAACTAATAGATTTATCCAATGAAGAGAAAGAAAAATTAATTCTAAAACCAATAATAATAGATAATGAAGTTAATCTTAAATTACAAAGAGAAAATTTAAATTTAGATTCCATACCAGAGAAAAACAAAGAAGTAATACTTAGATACAACTGTAATCTAACTACAGGAGGAACAACAGAAGAATGTATGAATGAAGTTCATGACTACTACAAACAGATAGCAATTAAAGCTATTAAGGCTGTAGATCTAGAATTCGGAGGAGTAGATATAATAGCGAAAGATATATCAAAACCAGATACAATGGTCATTAATGAAATAAACTACAACCCAGGATTGAGACTTCATTACAAGGTTAATAAAGGAGAATCCGTAGAAGTAGCTCTACCAATAATTGAATATATAAGAAACAAATATCTAAATTCATCTACAAGATAAATAAAATGAAAGTATTACAAGGATTAAACCTACTCTCTCAATATTCTTTAGTAATATTAAATATAGGAGAAGATAATGAAGTAAAAAAAGTCTTAGACATTATAAATAATTTTCACCCTATATTTTTAAACAAATATTACTTTAATGATGGAAAACTATATTTAGAATCAAATATTACCAATTTTTGGAAAGAAGCAGGAGAATCTTTAATAAAGCTTTCAAAAAAAGAAATAAGTACTGAAAATTGTAGAAAATATATAGTAGAAACAATAATAAAACAACGAATAGTATCTATGTCTACTATTCCTGTACTCTACTCTGCTGTAAATCAAGGATATGAAATCACACCAACTGTAATTTCTGAAAAGATAATAAATAAAGAAGAACTAGGATATACAAAATCCTACAACAGACACTACACAATTGGATGTGGAATAAATTCTCAAATCATATATTCCATATCCTCTAGTAAAGATTCTAAGATTGCACAAACTATCCAAAAGGATAAATGGTCAACAAATATGATGATTGAAAAGCTAGGATTACCAATACCAAAATGGGAAGTCATAGACAACAAAAGTGAAATAGAAAAGATATGGAGTAAATATAATAAACCTGTAGTAGTAAAACCTACAGGATTAACTGGAGGTAATGGTGTTTCAGTAAACATAAATAGTATAGAAGAATGCAAAAAAGCCTATGAATTTGCAAAAGAAAAAGTAAAAAAACATGAAGGAAAAGATTGGCAACACAAAATAATGATACAAGAACAAGTACAAGGTGAAGATTACAGGCTTTTAGTTATTGATGGCAAATTAGAAATAGTAACCAAAAGAATACCTGCATTCATAATTGGAGATGGAAAGAAAAATATAAAACAGCTCATAGAAGAAACAAATAAAGATCCTAAAAGAGATATTACAAATCCATCACACACTTTAAAACCAATAAATATCGATGAACCATTACTTGATTACCTGAAAGAACAAAAACTATCATTAGAATCAGTACCTAACAAAGAACAGAAAATACAAGTAAGAAAAGTCGCCAGTATGAGCCAAGGTGGCATAACAGAAGATTTTACAGATAGTGTCGGTGCTGAAATTAAATATATAGTTGAAAGCATAGCAACTTCAATTCATGCATTTACTTTAGGAGTAGATATACTTTGTAAAGATATTAGTAAACCTTTAACAATTGATAATGGTGCAATACTAGAGGTTAATATTATGCCAGAAGCATATCTTAACTTCTTCCCTGTAATTGGAAAAGATCGTGGATATATTGCTGATACATATGTAAGAAAACTTTTAGAAGGGAATAAAACTAAGAGGATAGTAGTTATAGGAAATCCTACAGAAGACATCCCTACCCTTTTGAGACAAAGAAGGTTCATTTGGAAATCATATTTGGGAAAAGAAGATGTCGTAGGAGAATACAAAAATGGTGAAATAAAAATAAACGGCCTTGATATAAATAAAGGCCTAGAGAAATGGAAAGCCATAGAATCACTCAAAATAAACGCTTCTCTAAATGCTATAATAATTCATCATAGAGATTTAGAAGAAATAGCAGAAACAGGATTAGGTTTTAATAAAATAGATTTACTAATAATCAGCAAAGAACTTTCTAAACAAGAATCTTTTAAAATAATTAAAAAATATTCTAGAAAAAAATTAATACATAAAATTAATATAATATAAATAATGTGAAATATTTAATAATCGACAAAAGACAGAGAGTAAAAATAGAAACTATGGGAGAAATTCCTACAGCTTCAGCAAGATTGATAGAAGAATTAGAAAAAAAGAATATAGATTCTGATTTTGTCTACAATGATGAACTAGAATTTTTGTTTATTAATGGTAAAACAATAATTAAAGCCCGTAGTAAAGATATTCTTGAATATACCAATATAATATTCAGAGGTCATGCATTACATAACGATAGAGAATATCAATTCAAAAGATATATCATTGATCATATAGACAAATACAATTTAGAAAATCCTACTAAAAAAATACTAGTTCAAAATTCAGAAGCTATAAAAAGATTCCCATACTACAATAAGATAGCAATTGCTCAACTATGCTCTCAAAACAATATTCCTCATTTCAACACATATTTCAGAACCGATGGAGAATACCTTAAAAAAAGAGATATGCTTGAAAAATATCCCCTCATTATAAAAGAATATGCAGGAGTAAACAGAACAGAAATAGTAGATGGAGAAGAAAAAATCAAAAAAAATGTATTCAAATTAGATTCTGATGATTCTTATGAACAGGAAGGATTAAATGGACAAGATTTAAAGAATTTCTTCATACAAGAATTCTCTACTATAGGTGAAGATTATAGAATATTTGTAAAACTAGGAAAAGTAATAGCTGGATGGAAAAGAATCGCATCTAATGGCTTTATGACTGTAAGCAAAGGAATATATGAAATGTACAACAATCCAAATGATGAGATTAGAGAAATAGCAGAAAAATTTGCTAATATACTTGATGCTGACTTCATGGCTGTAGACTTTATGTATATAAATGGCAAACCTCACATACAAGAGATAGGTTTTCACCCAGGATATAAGGCATATGAGACCAAAATTGAAAATGGAACTCCCGTAAATATCGCTGAAGCAATAATAACTGCTTTCAAGGAATAAAACTAAAGTCCAACTTTTTTAAATATTTCAATCCATCTTTCTTTGGTAGGTATATTTGTAGCTCTAGGAATTAACCCCTCCTCTACCCATTCGCATTGCTTAAAATTAATCTTTCCTGAATACAACATATTATACAAAGAAGGAGTTTTTTCCAACCTGTTCAAAACTTTCTTAAACCCTCTAAAATACACAACATCTTTTGTATAAATACCGGGCTTAGAAGTATCTGACATACCCCTTTTTACTCTATATACAGCATCAAAAGCTGAATACTTCGGTAATATACCTAACAGACAGTTATATAACTGTCTAAAAGTCATATCTTTCCCTACATAAATTGCATAAATTAAAGCCACCTTATTTCTCAACCATTTCTCAGTTAGAAGACCCATATTACTCTCATTCCATGTAGCCAGCCCTTCCTCCACATCTAAATATCCTGGAAGATTTGCCTTTCCGAGAGCAAGAAAACCACTTCTAGAGCCATTCACAGCTCTTAAAACATGAGTCCCTACCTCATGAACTATTGTCTTCTTTAATTTTAATTTACTCCTTTGAATATTTTTATCTACTAAAATCTGTTTAGTCTTAATACCTACCTTAACACCATTCTTAGCTATATTCATAGATTTACTCACACCCCAACCTTCCAATCCTAGCTCCAAAAATACATTATTAAAAATACCTTCAATATCATCGTACAATAATGGTTCTTCTGTAGATTTAGTACTACTAGGAATTAACTTATAATTATGAACATTCCCTCTTAACACCCTACAAGCATTTCTAAACAACTTATCAGATGGTTTACCATACCTATTCATTGATATTTCAGTCACCAAATCATTATCTCCTATAGCATCCATTAAATTATTAGCTTCTTCTTTTGATTTTATTAAATCAATATAAAATTCGGATATTCTAGGATCAACATCAGATATTTCTTCAACACCAGATAAGTCCTCTAATATACTTTTATTCTTATTATTAATTTTTCTATATCTAAACTGAGGATTATATTCATCCGAATCAAAAAACTTTTTCTTCTCCTCCTCTAAATTAGTAGGAGTAAAAACTAAAGCAGTAGGAATTCGAAGCTTATCAAGAGATTCAGTAATCTCTTCTAATGTTAACTGTTTTTTTTTCTTTACAAAAACATTCATATTTCTACAATCAAAAATTATCTTCTAAAATCTCTATTGAAAGAGAACGTCCTCTCTCCATCAGCTATTAATTCTAATGCAATACCTGTACCTTTTACAACACAATATATTGGCTCATCAGCAACATGAGAAGGAACACCCGTAGCTCTTGAAAACAGCTTATCCAAATTCCTAAGCTTAGCAGTACCACCACTCATAACCATACCCCTATCTATAATGTCTGCAGAAAGCTCAGGAGGAGTTTTTTCAAGTACATTCTTAATACTTCTAATTATATTTCTCAAAGGAAATTCTATAGCTTTAGCAACATCATTAGAATCTACAACAATAGACTTAGGCATACCAGCTCCTACATCTCTACCTCGTACCTCCAGCTCTTTAGGATCCTTAACTTCTACAGCAGAACCTATTTTAATCTTAATATTCTCTGCTGTCTGTTCACCTATCATAATTCCTTTCTTCTTTCTCATATATGAGATTATATACTCATTAAGAGTATCACCCGCTACTCGAAGAGACTCATACTCTACAATACCATCTAGAGAAATTACAGCTATTTCTGCAGTACCACCACCCATATTAACTATCATATTACCTGAAGAAGTATGTATCGGTAATTCAGCTCCTAAAGCCGCTAGCAATGGCTCTGGGAGAAGAGTAATGGTTCTAGCACCTACAGCATTGGCTGCTTTTAAAACTGCCCTCTCCTCTACAGAAGTAATACCTGCTGGAACACTAATAACTACATCAGGCTTAAAAAACCTAGATTTCCCCAATGCTTTATCAAAAAAATGTCTTAACAAAGCTTCTGTAACTCTAGAATCTGCAATAACTCCATTTCGAAGAGGTCTCTTAGCTACTATATTATCTGGAGTCTTCCCTATCATCTCCTTAGCTTCTTTTCCCACAGCTATAACTGTAAAAGTATTAACATCAATAGCTACCACTGTTGGTTCAGTAAGTACAATACCTTCACCCTGTACAAAAACTACAGAATTTGCTGTACCCAAATCTATACCTAATTTCTTTCCAAACATATGAGTAAACAGACTATAAGTTATTTATTACTTAAATTTCAATTGCATAGCTTCCTTCATCTGATCAGCCGTACCTCTAGCAATTTTCGAAACCTTCTCACTACTTTCCAAAGCTATATTAAACAGTTCATCTCTCTTAGATTCAGCCTCATACCTTTTATTCCTAATCGGAGTGAGCTTTTCATTCATAACCTCAAACAATCTCTCCTTAACTTCAACATCTTTAATTCTTCCTTCTATATATCTTTCTTTCATATCTTTAACCTCTTTTTTATCATCATTAAAAAAATCATGATATACAAACGCAACATTACCTTCTATCTTCCCAGGATCAGTAGCATGAATTCTGTTTGGATCTGTATATACCTTAAATACCTTCTTTTTTAATTCCTCTTCACTATCGGATAGATATATACAGTTGTTCAAACTCTTACCCATCTTCTCTGCTCCATCAATACCAGGGACATTTACTACTGTACCTAAAAGAACCTCTGGATAATGAAGAATATTAACATTATATGTAGAATTAAATTTCCTAGCCAATTCTCTAGTATCCTCAACCATAGGTGATTGATCCTTACCTACTGGCACTAAATCAGCATTAACACACAAAATATCAGCCGTCTGATGTATAGGGTAAATGAAAAAGCCTAAAGGAGTAGAAGCTTCCAAACCTTTCTGTTTCAATTCAGTTTTTATCGTAGGATTATGCTGAATCTTCTGAACAGTAGCAAAATTGGCCAAGTACATGAATATCTCATGGATCTCAGGTACTTCACTCTGTATGAAAACAGAAGCCTTATTAAAATCAATACCACTAGCATAATAATCACAAAGCAATTCTCTAATATTGTCTCGAACTCTTCCTGGATTATCAAAATTATCAGTAAGGGCTTGAATATTAGCAATTATTACAAACTCCTCATACTCATCCTGCAATTTTGCTCTATTTGCCAAAGACCCCAAATAATGACCTATATGAAGTTTACCTGTTGGCCTATCACCTGTTAAAATTCTCTTTTTGTTTTCCATACTCAGTATTCTAACAACTTCTTGACCATTATGCTATACTTTTCAAATGACCAAAAACAATGAAAAAAAACAGATTTTAGAATCAACTTTCAAAACAATTTCAGTAGTTATGCCTGTATTAGCAACAATATTTATATTAGTAACTACTGGAATAATCTTCTATTTCGCCAAAGGATATAGAATAAATATATATAATAAAGAAATTAAAAAAACAGGAGTTTTAACAATAAAATCGGACCCATATTGGGCTGATATTACCATAGATGATAAAAATATAGGTAAAACACCTAAAAGCACATCATTAGACATAGGAAAATACAAAGTAACATTATCAAAAGAAGGATACAGAAATTGGACTAAAGAGACAGAAATAATTGAAGAAAAATCAACAATACTATACCCATGGTTATTACAAGAAGACTTAAAACAAAACACAGTATGGCAATCAAATTTAGTCTTTGAAAACATATGGATTAATGAAGAAAACAACATAGCTTTTATACTTTTGAAGGAAACAAATAATACTTACTCTCTATGGAAATATAGGACAAATATACTGCTATGGGACTTATCCTCCAACCCTACTAAATTACTAACGACAGAAAACAAAATAGATCTTCTGCTTTCGCCAGACGGTTCTAATACAATACTAACCTCTACTGACTCTCTGGGAATATCAACAACATACATACTAAACACCTCTGCGACATTTAATTTAGATTCTACAAATTTATTTAATCTTAATGAATTTTCAGGTTACAAAATATCTTGGGCAAATGATAACCGATACATATTATTAGAATCCGATAACGATATAATCTCTTACGACACAGTAAAGAAAAGTACTTCTTTACTAAAGAAAAAGACACTAAGTAAAGATTATATATGGACAACAGACAGTGAAGGTTTCTTTTATATAGTAAACCCTATAGATCAAGAAAATACAGCTCTTAACACCTATTCCATAGATCAAGTTAAACTAGACAGTACAAACAGTACAAAAGCTATTGAAAAAATATATTTTCAAAAGGATACCAGCTATATAGATTACTACAGGACAGAGAATTATACATGTACACCTTGCGTGAATTCTCCTGAAAACACACAAACTGTAGGAGAAATAATCTCTATAGATGTAAATCAGAAAGCCGGTGGCATGTACATTAAAACTACTTCTGCTACGTACTGGTACGACATAAGTACAAAGAAATATTTAATGGTTTCCTCATATCCGTCCGATATTTTAGAATATTCCACGGAGAGTAAAAAAATACTCTGCAAAGCTGATACTGAATATCTTGTAGACAAAAATAATTCTTCAATCTTTGTCTTTACACTGGGGAAAAATGAAGAAGATCATACAGAAGAAATAGGGTCTGAGTATCTCACAAATATATATAATCCAACAAATATGCATTGGATATATGATATTGAATATATTTATTATACCGAAGGAGATGCTATCTATATAGCTGAGCAGGATGGAGAGAATAAAAATAGAATATTAGCAATAGATAATGTTAAAGGATATATTATTGGGTCTTCAAAAGAATATTTAACAACATTTGAAATAGATCTAGAAAATACTTTCTCAATAAAAAGATATTCTTTATAAATTGAGGACATTGAGCTAAGCTTGAGTCTAAAGCTTATTACAACAATAATATTGATTACTTTTGGAGAATAATTTAATCTACTATAGGTTGGACTAAACTTATAGTAGATTAAATACTTATGAAATTACCCAAACTAACCTTGATATAAAGGGATAAACAACTCAAGCTAAGCTCAATGTCAATGTCAATGTCAAAACGCACCCGGTCGGAATCGAACCAACAACCTACACGTTAGGAGTGTGTTGCTCTATCCTATTGAGCTACGGGTGCACTTCATTAAGTATGCAGTATATTTATACTACATAAAGAACTATATCACATCTTCATCTATTATTTAATATACTACAGGTCGAAATTATATAACCCTTAATGGTATAATATAGATTGAAATGAAGGAAGAATTCATAAAAATTAGGGGAGCAAAAGAAAATAACCTAAAAAATATATCTGTTGATATACCGAAGAACAAATTGGTAGTATTAACTGGAGTTTCTGGTTGCGGTAAGACATCTCTTGCATTCGATACAATATATGCCGAAGGACAAAGAAGATATGTCGAGTCTCTGTCATCGTATGCCAGACAATTTTTAGGAGTAATGAAAAAACCAGATGTAGAATCAATAACTGGATTATCCCCAGCAATATCAATAGATCAGAAAACAACAGGAACAAATCCTCGATCTACTGTTGGAACAATAACCGAAATATATAACTATTTAAGATTACTCTATGGACATATAGGTCAAGCATATTGCCCCCAATGTAACTTACCAATTGAATCTCAAACAATAGATGAAATAGCAAAAAAAGTACTCAATGTAATAAAAGGTTCCACACAAAATATACAGATAGTTTCACCACTCATTAAAAACCGCAAAGGACAGTTTAAATCCTTACTTCTTAAACTTTTAAACAAAGGATTTCTTCGTGTAATCATAGACAAAGACCTATATTTACTCGATGAGATAGAAGATATAAATCTGGATGAAAATAAAAAACATAGTATTGACCTGGTTATTGACAGATTGCAGTCATCTGATTCTGAAAATGAAGAATTCAGGAAGAGACTTATAGATGGTATTGAACTTGCTACAAACCAATCAGATGGTGAGGTTAAAATAATCACAGATAAAGAAGAACTTTTCTTTTCAGAAAAGAATACATGTTTTAATTGTGGAATATCATATCCTAAGATAACTCCTGCTTCTTTTTCTTTTAATTCACCAGAAGGTGCATGCGAGAATTGTGCAGGATTAGGATATTTAAATCAAATAGATATTGATAGTATATATAATCCAAACTTGACTATTAAAGAAGGAGGTATTTTTCCTTGGGGGGATAGGACTACAAAGGATAGTTGGATTACAAGAGTGCTTCAAGCAGTCGCAGAAGTCCATAAATTTAACCTTACTACCCCTATTAATAAATATCCTAAAGAAATATTTAATCTAATATTCTATGGGACAGGTAGTGAAGAAACTTATGAAATTGAATATACTAATAGATTTGGAAGAACAAGTATGCATCAAGCTGAATACGAAGGCGTTATTCCTGAGTTAGAAAGAAGATACAAAGAAACGACTTCTGAATACTCTAGGTTAGAGATTGAGAAGTATATGTCAGAGACAGTATGTCCTATATGTTCTGGAAAACGATTGAAACCATATTCTTTGAATGTAAGGATTAATGAAAAGAACATAGAGGAATTAGCAAATATGTCGATTGTAGACATAAAGAAATTTCTTGAGAATTTAAAGGTAAAAGGTAATAAAAATGACATAGCAACACCAATTGTAAAAGAGATATTGATTAGATTGAAATTTTTAATAAATGTTGGTTTAGATTATCTAACTTTATCGAGGAAAGCGAGTACTCTTTCAGGAGGAGAATCTCAAAGAATACGATTAGCTTCTCAAATAGGAACGGGATTATCTGGTGTAATATATGTATTAGATGAGCCTTCCATTGGATTGCATTCAAGAGATGTATCTAGACTGACTGATTCTTTAAAAGATCTTAGAGATGGAGGAAATTCTGTAATAATTGTAGAGCATGACTTTGAGACTATGAGCCAATCTGACTGGATTATAGATATAGGCCCTAAGGCAGGTAAGCATGGCGGGGAGGTTGTTGCTGAAGGTACTTTCGAGGACATTAAGCATAAGGATACATTGACTGCAAAATATCTCAACAATTCATTATACATAGGACAGAATTTGAAAATGCCAAAAAGTATAGAGTCTAAAAATTCTATAATTTTACATTCTGTATCAACTAATAATTTAAAGAACATAGATGTGGAATTCCCTCTATCAAAGCTTATTTCAATAACCGGGGTTTCTGGCAGTGGAAAGTCTTCATTGATAGAAGATACACTTGTGCCAGTATTGACAAATAAATTGATGCATGGCAAACAGGTAGAAGGAGAATATAAAGATATAACTGGAATAGAAAATATAGATAAAATTATTAGTATCGACCAATCCTCTATAGGCCGTACTCCTAGATCTAATCCTGCTACATATACTGGTCTCTTTACTTCCATAAGAGAAATATTTGCATACACAAATGAAGCAAAAGCAAGAGGATATAATTCGAGTAGATTTAGTTTTAATGTAAAAGGTGGAAGATGCGAGAAATGTAAAGGTGAGGGACAAATAAAAATTGAAATGCAATTCCTTCCAGATATATATATAACTTGTGATCATTGTAATGGTTCTAGATACAACAATGATGCATTACAAATAGATTATAAAGGTAAAAATATTGCAGATGTATTAAAAATGACAATTGAAGAAGGTATTTCTTTTTTTAAGAATATTCCTAGTATTGCAAGAAAGCTTGAGATACTAAATAAAGTTGGATTAGGATATATAGAACTTGGACAGTCTGCCCTCACTCTTTCGGGTGGCGAATCACAAAGAATAAAATTGGCAAAAGAGTTATCAAAAATTTCTACAGGTCATACCTTATATATTCTAGATGAACCAACTACAGGTCTTCATTATTACGATGTAGATAATCTTCTAACTATCCTTCGAGAATTAGTTTCGAAAGGAAATACAGTAATTGTAGTAGAACATCATTTAGATATAATAAGAAATTCTGATTGGATTATAGATCTTGGTCCTGAAGGTGGAGATAAGGGAGGACTCATAGTAGCTGAGGGAACTGTAGAAGATATTGTTAAAAATTCAAAGAGTTATACAGGACAATATTTGAAAAAGCATATAGAAAATTTGAATAATTCTTTAGTGAAACAAAGTTCGAAAAACTGATAACTTCGGCATAAATAATTTCTCAAAGTAAGAAGTTCACAAATTAGATATCAATCTAAGATGTTGACACATCAGCGATTATACAGATACTTCACCATCATTGACCAAAAATAATAAACAGTGAGAAAAAGAAATTTTAACAGAAATTGATTTTAGAAAATGAAAAAATTTTTTATGTTCCACTAATAAGCCTTCGCAAATATCCACTCTTCGCTACACTCATTGCCACAGTAGACACATTTGCCTTGTTTACCTATTCCAGAATCAGATAGACATCTCGTAGTTGCCTTTGTCTCATATTTTATATTTTCTTCACACTCAGTTGATCCACACCAGTTTGCAGATATAAATAAATTTTCTTTCTCAAAAGAATCTTTAAATTCTTTAAACGATTCTACTCTATAGGTCTTTGATATAAGATTTTGTTTTGATTTTTCATATAGATCTTCTTGAATTTTCTCTAAAATACTTTCAAGTTCGTTTTGTAAATTATCAGTATCAACTAAAATTTTCTCGCCTGTATCTCTACGAACAAGCTGACATTTGTTTGCTCCTACTTCTTTTCCACCTATTTCAATCCTTACAGGAACACCTTTTTTCTCCCATTCATTAAATTTCAAGCCTAAAGAGACAAAATCTCTATCATCTAAATGTATATCTTCAAACTTATCTAACAAGGAATTGTATATCCTTTCAGAGTAACTCATTACCATTTCTTTATTCTCATTATTAAATATTGGCAAAACAACAGCCTTTATAGGGGCTATCTTAGGAGGTAAAACAAGTCCATTATCATCAGAATGAGACATAATCAATGCTCCAATCATTCTTGTACTAACTCCCCAACTAGTCTGCCAAGGTATCTTAATACTCCCATCTTTATCTACAAACTTAATGCCAAAAGCTTTGGCGAAATTTTGTCCTAAATCATGAGAAGTACCAAATTGCAAAGCTTTTCCATCCTGCATCATAGCTTCTACACCATATGTATTTACTGCTCCAGCAAATTTTTCTGAAACAGACTTCTTACCTTTGTATACATCCATAGCAAGATATTCTTTAGCAAACTGTGCATACATATTTAATCTATCTAATACTTCTTTCTCTGCTTCCTCATGAGAGGCATGAACTGTATGACCCTCTTGCCAAAGGAATTCTGAAGTTCGCAAAAAAGGTCTAGTCCTTTTTTCCCATCTAACAACGTTTGCCCACTGATTAATTTTCAAAGGTAAATCTCTCCATGATGTAATCCATTTTGAAAATGTATCATATATTATGGTTTCAGAGGTTGGTCTTACTATTAATTCCTCTTCAAGCTTAGCTTTAGGATCAACTTCAACACCACTTCCATCTTCAGATTCCTTCAATCTGTAATGGGTAACAATTGCACATTCCTTTGCAAAGCCTTTTACATGACTAGCTTCCTTTGAAAAGAAAGATTTAGGTATAAATATTGGGAAATATGCATTCTTAGAACCTGATTTTTTAATCATCTTATCTAGATTCTTTTGAATATTTTCCCATATGGCATAACCGTAAGGCTTAATTACCATACAACCTCTAACAGAAGAATTTTCAGCTAACTCTGCTCTTTCAAGAACATCTAGATACCACTGCGAATAGTTTTCTTCTCTTGTTGTTATATTTTTCTTGTTCATGGTATGTATTCTACACTATTTTGATTAGGAAATTAAACAATTTTAGGTCCAAATCCCCAATGATCAGCTGCTTTAGCTAAAGAACTTGTTGGATTTTCTTTTATCCATTCTTCAATATCTCCTCTTCCTAGTGCAATATTTTTAGCTTGTACAACGGCTTCTACACCTGCTTCTATACCCCATGGATGACCTAATACTCCTCCACCACATTGAATCATTATGTTTTCTCCTAATTGACTTAAAACATCAGGAATTGAACCAGGATGTAAACCTCCTGATGCTACATGCCATACTGGCTTCATACCATACCAATTCTGGCCTAAAGTAATACTAGAGGGTGGAGTTATATCTAGCTGTAGCACATCTCTTATTAATTTAGGCTCGCCATAGTTCTCCATTTTTGTTTTTGGTGCTCCTCCATGTATGGAATCAACACCCAACAAACGAAGTATTTTAGCATTAGCTACCATAGACATGGAGAAATCTAAAATCTCCCCTTTATCATATACACCAGGACCAGATTCCCTCGTAATCAAACTGTGCATTGCTCGATGAGCATGTATAGCCAAACCTGGATTTTTTAATCTCATGGAATGGACGGCAGAGAACCCTGTAGTTACAACATCCATCATCATCCATCTACCACCATATGCTTTAATTTTATTCGCCCTATCAAGCATAGTATCAATACTCGAATGAGTAACATTACATAGATAGAATTTCTTTTTCCCAGATTTCTTCTCAACATCCCTTATGACTTCTAGAACTTCTTTACACCTATCATCAAATTTATTAAAGAAAAGATTAGTAAGATTTTCATCATCTTTAATGCCATGATACTCACCATTCGCTGAAGTAAACAATATCCTTGCTAGATCAGCCTGTTCCTTAGCAGTTCTTCCAACTTTTGGTTTAGGAACGGTCAAAAGTAAAGGACCTTCCTCTATACACATCTGCTCTCTAATCCCATCAATACCAAATTGAGGACCAGGGAATGCCTTAACCATCTTCCTAGGAAAACGAATATCCAAGCATCTTAAAGCTTTAAGCATCTTCATACCACCCATATTGCCTACTATACCAGCCAACAATCCAGACATATTGTCCAATTCAAACAGCTCCACCTTATATGCTATTTTGAATGTCTTAGTTTCAGGTTCTAAATCAAAAGCAATTGCTTTCATTTTATCTGCCATATCAACACCTGATCCCTTTCCATCAAATACTTTTGTCCATGTCCCAGTCGAACTCTCTGCTGCGCATGCAGCAACAACATCCTCAAATTTATCTTTAGCTTCATCTGCCATCTCAATATCTAGATATGTAATTATATAGTCTTCATCAGCATTCTTAGGTTCCCAACCCTTTGGAGCTATATATCCATTAAATTTTTCCTTTAAACCGAACATTTTTTTATCTTAAACTAAAATTATTTAACTTATCAGTAACTCTTTTTATTCTATTTGGATAATCACAACTTTCATAGATCGACATAGCACTTTCATAACAAGATCTATAACCTAAATCACCCTCCTTACGATATAAATCACCTAATAATTCATATGCCTCACCTTCCTCTCTAATTAAACACTGTTCTTTACATAAATTCAATGAATCTAAAATATAATCTTCAGATTTATCATCTTGATCATAAAACATAAGAAATTTTGAAAAACTAAGATAAGCTTGTGGAAGAAAACTAGGCATATTTTTCTTATTTATTATATTTATTATAGAGGTATACAAAGAAAATCCTTTTCCATATACGGACAATTTCGAAAAAATATACGGAATATCTTCCATCATCTTCTGAAAACTCATTTTATCATTAATCTTGCAAGAATAATCTAATGACCTTTTATAATACATAAATGCATTTGGGTATTTTCTTTTGAGAGAATCTAAATTTGCAATAGCAATAAGGGCATTTGCTTTCATTTCAGCAAATTTCTCACCAGCACATTCAATTAATGGAAATGTTAACTTAACATATGTATACGCCTCTTTCATTCTTCCTTTACTAAGCTCATACGAAGATAGACAAGCTAGACAAAGACCTCTCTCCATCCTACTCATGTTATCCATAGCAGACTCGTATGCTTGTTGATAATAGGCCCAAGATTCCTTATCCTCACCCTGATACCAATATGCCTCTCCTATTTTTCTAAGTATTGTAGGAAGGAAAAATGTATCAACAACATTTTCTTTCTTAAGAATATTTGCTTGCTCCTCAAGGATATTTATTGCAATATCTAAATGTTCCCTGTCATATATATATACATTTGCTTTTTCTATGGCTTCCTCTGGAGTATTCATACATCTATTTTAGCATATCGGGGTGATCCGAGTTGAACGGACGACCTCTACGTCCCGAACGTAGCGTTCTAGCCATCTGAACTACACCCCGTCACTTTCTACATCTCATTAACAACTTCTATTCCCAGATGTTCTAGGCCATTCTTCATCACAATCATTACTGATTTAACTAAAGGAAGAAGAATTTCTTTATCTTCTTTAGAAGCATCTACAATTCGAATGTTTTGGTAAAAGGAATTAAATTTTTGTCCCAAATCAAAAAGATACTGGCATAACTGGGAGGGAGAATAATTAGCAGATGAATCAAGCACAACAGTTTTGTAAATGCTAATATATTTAGCTAAGTCTTTTACATAGGGATTATCTATTACACCCCCTTCACGAATATTATTAAAATCATATGAGCCTTCATTCTTCAGCAATGAATTACAACGAGAATATACATACATCAAATATGGTCCTGTATCACCATCGAAAGTAATAGATTTCTCGAAATCAAAGATAATATCACTACCAACACCTACTCTCAGAAAAGCATACTTAATCGCCCCCATAGCGATCTTCTTACTAATTTCTGGGATTAAATCCTCATTAAATCGATTACCCACACTCATCAGCCCTCGAATCTTCTTCTCAGTTTCATTAATCAACCATTCAGCAGATATAAATCCACCCCTCCTGCTAGACATCTTTTCTCCACTAGGAGTCTTAATCAATCCATGAGAAATATGCCTTATACCTTTAGCTATCTCAGGGTTCATCTTGCTCAAAGCATCCAATACTACTCTAAAATAACCAACCTGCTCCTTACCAGTAAGAATAATCGAACTATCATATTTGGCAGTAGCATACTTCTTGTAAGCCAAACCTATCTCTTTTGCTTCATACGTAGGCAAACCATATTTGTTAATGAAAACCCTAGTATGAAGATTCTTTTTAGGATCTCCCTCATATATAACTGCACCATCATCTTCTTTAAAAACCTTGCCAACATTATCTAGTACAAATTTCAAACCAGACTCACCAACTTCACTCTCAAGAAAGTAATAGTCAAATTTAGTTCCTAACCTTTTGTATATTTCTTCAAAATAATCAAGGCACCACTGCTTTCCTTCCTCATACTTTTCTTTAATATTTACAGATTCATATTTAGAAAAATCTTTTTTCTCAAGGCTAGGAATGCTTAAAGAAAAGATATAATAGTTAATATCATCAATATCCTTCTTCACATCATCATCTTTTGATTCATCATACGCTTCCGCACCTAATATATACGCATCACCCAGATATTCCACCCTAGAATTAAGATCTAAATTCTCAATATCTTCGAAAGACCTCTTCTCATCCTTCAATTTTAATTCTAAACCCCACATCGTTTTGGCCACATGAAGACCAACATCTCCCTGATATGTAGCTCTCTTAACATCGGCTCCTAGAGTCTCCTGAAGCCTTGCAAAAGATTCTCCCACTATATTGGTATACAGATGACCAGTATGCATTACTTTAAAAGGATTAGCGTCTGTATATTCAATTACTATTTTTTGAGATGATTTTTCATCCGAGCTAAAATATGAATCCTCTAAATTAATAATGTTTTTCAACTCATTTAGCAGATATTTATCGGAAAGAAAGAAATTTATAAAGCCAGGCATAGCAACTTCAATTTTTTCTATATCAGAATCCTTTTCAATATTAGTAACTATCTCCTCAGCTAAATCTAAAGGCTTTTTCTGAAGCTTAGGAGCTATTCTCATTGCTAGATTAGTAGAATAGTCTCCCTTTGTTGAATCTTTCGGCTTATCAACAATAATATCGTTGATATTTATATCAACTCCCACTTTTGAAAGAGAATTCT
Organism: uncultured Candidatus Saccharibacteria bacterium; assembly: GCA_964544555.1. GTDB lineage: Bacteria > Patescibacteriota > Dojkabacteria > SC72 > SC72 > UBA5232. The sequence goes on from CAZJBF010000006.1 coordinate 29,384, forward strand.
TAAGCAATATCGATATTTTTGTAT
>CAZJBF010000007.1:0-2131 GCA_964544555.1 uncultured Candidatus Saccharibacteria bacterium
TAGTTTGATAAAATCTTGTTGTGATATATAATATGCCGAGGTGGTGAAATTGGCAGACACGCTACCTTGAGGTGGTAGTGGGAGTTAAATCCCTTGCAGGTTCAAATCCTGTTCTCGGCACTTTATATGGACGACTAGCTCAGCTGGTCTAGAGCATCTCGTTTACACCGAGAGGGTCACAGGTTCGAATCCTGTGTCGTCCATTTCTTGATTCTTTTCTCATCATTCGCTATCATTAACTGTACTTCTAATTTGATTAAGGTGTACATATATGACAGTAGGAAGAATAATTGGTATAGCAATAGTTGCAGTATTAGGTGGTGTTATTACAGGTTTTGTTGCTAGAAGTTTCATCATTGGTATAGCATTTCCAATCCTTGTAATTATTTTCATAGCTATGCAAAAGAGTTTGAAAAATATAAGGAGTGAAAATACAGAGGAAATCAAAAAAGATACTTTAAAAACTAACCCTGAAAATAAAGAAGAACAATCTAGCTCTACACAGCCTAATAATCCATCTTAAGTATGATGTATAATCATCTGAGTATGGACGATTAGCTCAGCTGGTTAGAGCACTACATTCACATTGTAGGGGTCGTTGGTTCGAATCCAATATCGTCCACCAAAAAAGATTTGATATACTATATTAATATATATATCTTTTGTGATTCTTAAAAATGATTAAAAAAATTTCTTCAGAAACAAAAGAAAACATATTAGAAAAGATAGTAGATATTCATAAAAGATGTATCCTAGAAACTAATTCTAAATATTACAATTCCGAACAAATAGGGGAATGGATTTCTAGTATAAATATCCAAAATATAAAAGATCAGTTAAATAATTCCTCTTGGATAATAATTAAGGAAGGAAATAATCTAATAGGTTTTGCACAATACAGTATAGAAGATAAAGAGATATATCAAATACAAATAGATCCTCTAGAACAAGGTAAAGGATATGGGAAAAGGTTATATGAATATATAGAAAAACAATTCAGAAAGAATAATATTCCATCTATTACACTATTTGCTACATTAAATGCTACCCTATTTTATAACAAAATAGGGTTCAAATCTGTTGAAGATATAGAGTTCCAGCTTACAGAAACAAAAATTAAAATGATTAAAATGATAAAACTGTTATAGATAATTCTATCTCCTAGGAAGATTCATTCTATTTCTTTCTTCAATTTCTCCCAATACATAATTAATATTCAAAATATTGTATCCTTTACTTAGTAAAACTCTAATACCAGTAATATTACATTCTCCCATATAACTCAAACCATCCTCTGAAATAGTCAAAATTCTGTTATCTTTTCCTATACCATTAACTAAATTCCTTTCCTCATTCCTCTCAATACCTAAATTATTATTAAATCCCCAAATAGTCTTCCCACTATAAATATTGTAATTAGGTTTTAAAAGAGTAAGAACCTTTTTACCTTTTTCCTCAGATACTTTAAAAGTATTAGGATATTTTTTCTCCCAATACTCAATTAATTCTCTATTATATTTTTTAAATAGTTCTACTGTTTGATTCTTATCCTTAGATTCTTTCTGCGAATATACGTTTACTTTCTCTGCTATCTCAAGCATTTTGTAAAAATTATCAATTCCATATACACGATTAACATAATCAAATATATTACATTGTATCCTTGATATGTTGTAATTATTCCTTTTATTCTCTTCTCCTTTATCAATAATGTTGTTTGGATCAAAGGGGGATTTAGAATCATACAAAAGAACAGATGTTATACCATCTGTTGTGAGATAGATATGAAATTCTTCTAGATTATACAAATCAGTAACCTTATTGCCTTTCTCTGCTAATTCTTTTTCTAGCTCCATAGCTCTAACAGGACCATACAAATCGAGGTATGCATCATTAGTATCTTCTGGTTCATTTAGTATTCTTGCTACAGATGATCCATCTTCTAAAGTTTCTAATTTGAATACATTAGGATATTTCTCTAACAGAATATTAATATAATGGGAATTCTCACACTCAACATTTGCCTCAAAATCAATATAATTTGCATTAGTTCTGTCTTCTTGACAATCATTAGGATCTTTATACATGATCGAAATGTGCTAATTTATTGTGGTATTATACAGTTTTTGAT
>CAZJBF010000007.1:2231-3975 GCA_964544555.1 uncultured Candidatus Saccharibacteria bacterium
AAATATCTGTATATACCTTGTGATATGAAATAGTTAGCAACCATATATACCAATGCAAAACCGGTCATACATAGTCCAAAAGTTCCTAAATATTTATCTACTGTCATATATTGAGATCCAACTGTAAGAGATATTACTTCGTTACTAAAGAAGAAATATACAAGAGATATGAATGCACCAATACAAAATGCTAATAGTAGAGATATGAGTAAACTTTTCTTTTGACCTTCCTTCTTTTCTTCGTTAGAAAGTCTAGCAAACATTACAGAAGCAGTCATTATACATGCAAAATATACTAATTTACCGAGTAATGAAACGGAAGCATATTCTGCTCTAAAAGATTCGTTAACTAGAACCAAATCTATGGTATATGGCATAGTCAGAAGTAACATAAAAAGTGTAATCAGAATTAATTCTTTGAAATTATTTTTAATATGCTCACCATCTTTCTTAACTTTTAGCATTGGTAAAACAAAGAGAGTAGTTAATATAGCTGGCACGGAATTAGCTAGAATCAAGAGAGAAATATTTCCTCCAAGCTTTATCGCTATAGCTCCTATGCCGAATTTCAAGATAGTTTCTAGTAACATTAAAAGATTTACAGTAACAATTTTTTCCTTACCTAACAGAAAACCTTTAGCTATTGGAGATACAAATGAAAAGAGTAAAGTTATTGCTAAATATATAACTATATCGGTAGGAATAGATGCAAGTATTGATATTGGAGTTTTGGAGAAAAAGAATATAACTGATGAAATCAACCCTATTAAACTGAAAACTAAGAGAGAATTCCATTTGTAATAGCTCAAATTCTTTTCTTTGTTTTTTGCTACTGTCTTAGTAATTAAAGCTTGTATAGATGTTCCTGGTATCTGAACTATGTAAATAATCCCTAAAGCAGCACTAAATGTACTAAATATTTCTTGACTAGTATATCTAACAACAAAGATATTGAAAAGATAGTTTAATACTCCTACGACTCCTCCTAAAACAGTTGTAAGGAACAAATTTTTTATGAAGGAGATATCTTTTTTTTGAAACTTATACATTATATTTGGTTTTCTTTCTCAAAGTTATATATAATGATTGTACATTAAATTATCGACATTTTACCATTATGGCTGAAGTAATAGTAGCACTAGTAGGAGGGTTGTTGTTAGGAGCAGGAATAGTATATTTTGTTAAAAGGGGACAATCTGGGAACAAGGAAGAGATGACAGAGACTATTGAAAGTAAACTATCTGAATTGTTACCAATAGTTTTAAATCAAGCAAATGAAGATTTAGTAAGAATGGCTAATGAAAAGCTTTCTTCTGAAACAAAGCAGAATCATTTAGATTTGGAGAATAAGAGAGAAGAAATTAGCAGAATGGTAAAGAATTTAGAAGAATATTTAAAAACAGCAGAGAAGGAAAGAATAGATTCATATGCCACTTTAAAAAGTTCTGTAGAAGAAAGTAGAAAGATTACAGAACAGCTTTCGGTTAGTACTGAAGGATTAAAGAAAGTTTTGTCAGATAATCAAGTAAGAGGCCAGTTTGGAGAGAAAGTTGCAGATGATCTTCTAAAAATGGCTGGTTTTGTAAGAGGAGTTGACTATGAATTTAACAAGGAACAGGAGGGATCTAAAACTAGACCTGATTTTTGTATATTTCTTCCTGATAGAACAAGAGTTAATGTTGATTCAAAATTCCCTTATGCTAATCTTCAGAAGATGTCTGAGACAGAGGATAAAGGTATGAAG
>CAZJBF010000007.1:4075-7059 GCA_964544555.1 uncultured Candidatus Saccharibacteria bacterium
AGAATGATAAAACAGTCATATGAGAATTTTAGAGTTCAGAAGAATATTTACAATATCATTGGTCATGTTAAATCATTTGAGAAAGAGTTTGACAATTTTTCTGAATCTTTTTTCAAAATAGGGGAGAAAATTGGAACATTACAAAAACAATATGATACTGTAAGTACTACTAGGTTCAATCAATTAATTAGAAGAGTAGATAGGGTAAAACAGGAAGGTATTGGTGAAGGAGAAGAAGAAGGGAATATACTGATTGATTTTCCTGATAAAGAATAATGAGGTTTGAATGTATATCTCGATTTGATTTGATATATTATATTAATATGTGGTAAGTTATAACTGATGAATACTGCTAATCTAAAAATTATTTCAGGAACAAAACCAATTCTTTTTGTAGCACCTCATGCTAAGGTGCATAAAAGGCCGAAGTTGAGTATGGGTTACAAACAAGCTGAGCTATTTACAGATGATATAGTTGAAAAGATTTGTCAAAATACTGGTGCTTGGGGAATAATACTTACATCTCCTGCAGACTATGACCCAAACTATCATAAAGAGAAGAGAAATGAGTTTAAACAGGAAGTAAGAAGAATTGTAGAAGAAAACAAGATTAAGTATTTTTTTGATATTCATGGTGTATTAGATGACAAACAGTATGATTTGGGCTTGTATTACAAAACACAATATTCTAGATCGATAAAGTTGGCATATTTGATAAGAGAAGATATAGATAAAGGTAAACTGTATGGTATTAATACCTCCATACTAAGATTTTTAGATAATGAGCAAGAGACATTAGGAGAGTTTGTAGCATCTAAACTTCGTGTTCCATCAATCCAAATGGAGATAGCTAAATATATTAGAGTTGATGAAGACCTAAGAGAGTGCTTCATTAAGAATGTATCAGATCTTGTGAATAAACGATTTGTATAAAAATATTACAGGTTAATTAAATACATTCTAAAATTTTTTTGACTGAATACTTCCTCTTTGTTATTCTTAACCATAATATAAATTTTGTATTCCATATATGAAAGAAGATATAAAGAAAAAAGAAGTAGAAAATATTACTGAAGAAGTTGCTTCTCCTAAAAAGAAAGCCATAGAAATGGCTATCTCACAAATAGAAAAGCAATTCGGTAAGGGTTCCATTATGAAGCTAGGTGAACAGAAAAAAATAGATATAGAGGTAATACCTACAGGAGCTTTATCTCTAGATATAGCTCTAGGTGGAGGTATTCCTAAGGGAAGAATCATTGAAATATATGGTCCTGAATCTTCTGGAAAAACAACATTAGCTATACACATAATGACAGAAGCTCAGAAAAAAGGTGAAGCAGTTGCATTCATAGATGCAGAGCATGCTTTTGATCCATCATATGCTAGAAATATAGGGCTAAATATAGATGAGGTATATATATCTCAGCCAGATTTCGGAGAACAAGCACTAGAAATTTTAGAAACACTAGTTCGTTCTTCTGCTTTTGGAGTGATAGTAGTAGATTCTGTTGCAGCTCTTACACCTAGAGCAGAAATAGAGGGCGAAATGGGAGATAGCCATATGGGTTTACAAGCAAGATTGATGTCTCAAGCATTGAGGAAGATAACTGCAATTAGTAGTAAAACAGGTACTACAATAATTTTCTTAAACCAATTAAGAATGAAGATTGGTATTATGTTTGGTAATCCTGAAACTACAACAGGTGGAAATGCATTAAAGTTCTATGCTTCTGTAAGAATGGATATTAGACAGAAAGATAAAATACTTAAAGATGGGGAAGTAATAGGGCATTCAAGAAAAGTTAAGATAGTTAAGAACAAAGTAGCTCCTCCTTTCAAAGAAGCTACATTCAATATGATCTATCCTATGGGTATAGACAAAGAGAGTAGTATCTTAGATGCTGCATTAGGATTGGATGTTGTCCAAAAAGCTGGAGCATGGTTTAAATATGGTGATCAGCAATTAGCACAAGGAAGAGAAGCAACGGCAGATCTCTTGCGAGGGGATGTAAAACTTAAAGAGAAGATAGAGAAGGATGTTAAAGCTAAAGTAAAATAGGTATATGAAAATATCCAAATTAATATCTCAGAAAAGGGATAGTAGTAGGGTAAATCTATATTTAGAAGAAGATTTCTTCTGTAGTATATCACTAAATACTGTTGCTAAATTTGATATATATGTTGGAAAAGATATAGATGAAGAAAAACTCAATGAAATTTTAATATCTGATCTCCAACAAAGACTTTTTGACAGAGCTTGTCTGTATATCTCTAAGTCTGTAAAGACTGAAAAACAAATTAAGAGATATATTCAAGATATTCTTTTGAAAAAGAAAGGTATCTGGTATGCTAATTTAGATAAAGATCTACTACAGAATATATCTGAAAATGTTGTTAAAAATTTAAATAAATATTCATACATAGATGATGAAAACTATGCTGAGCTATTTATATCATCAAGATTAAAAAACAAACCGAGAGGAAAAATAGTTTTGATTTCTGAATTAATATCAAAAGGTGTTAGTAAAGAGATAGCACAAAGAAAAGTAGATGAAATGGTTGAAGATGAGTATGATATTTTGAAAAGAACATATCAGAAAAAATACAAGGATGAAAAAATATCTCTAGATGATAGGAAGAAGATATCTTTTCTTCTTCAAAAAGGGTTTAGTTGGGATTTAATTGAAGAATTAATAAATAATGAGTCTGAAAAGTAATAAAAAATGGATATTACCAGAAAAATTAAATAGTGATGTCATAGAATATATCCTTGATTCTAGAAAGATTGAGGACAAAGAAGCATATCTAAGTTGCGATGCTAAAGATATTCCTGATTCTAGTCATCTTTTTGATAGTAATAGAGCAGCTCAAACAATATTGGAAAGTGTAAATAATAATGAAAAAATATTAATACACGGAGATTTTGATGCAGATGGAATATGTGCAACAAGCTTGATATGGGAATTCTTGTATAGAGATTTAGC
>CAZJBF010000007.1:7159-29244 GCA_964544555.1 uncultured Candidatus Saccharibacteria bacterium
CAGATGGAATATGTGCAACAAGCTTGATATGGGAATTCTTGTATAGAGATTTAGCCAAATTTTTAAACAAAAAAGTAGATGTACTACCATATATTCCAAGCAGGATAGATCAAGGATATGGTCTTACAGAAGATTCTCTTTCTGATATCTTAGAGCTAAAAGCGGATTTACTAATATCTGTTGATTGTGGAGTAAGAGATGGGGAATTAATTAATAAATATATGGAAAAAGGATTAAAATTTGTAATTACAGACCATCATCAACCTCCTGAAGATTTGTTAAAAAATATTAAATATCCATTAGTCCATCAAATGTATCCAGGGAAAGAATATCCTACAAGAGAGATTTGTGGAACTACTGTTGTATTTTTGCTAATACAAGAAATTAAAAAAATAGTTGGAATGGATACAGAGATAACAGAACAAACAAAAGGTATTGATTTAGTTGCATTAGCAACAATTACCGATATTATTCCTCTACTTAATGTTAATAGGATATTTGTTAAATTAGGTTTGAACAAAATTAGAAAGGGAGATAGGTTAGGATTAAAAATGTTATGCCTAAGAGCAGGTATAGATTCTAAGGATGTAAATACATACCATTTAGGATATGTAATAGGGCCTAGGATAAATGCAGCAGGTAGAATAGGGTCTCCAATAGATGCAGTACGACTTCTTGTTAGCGAAGATGAAAAGAATTGTATCAAAATATCTAACTCTCTAGAAAATTTGAATTTTGATAGACAAAGGATGACTGAAGAGATGAGAAGGAAAGCTCAGGAACAGATTGAAAGCCAAGAAATATCAAAAGCAATATTCATAATAGGGGAGAATTGGCATGAAGGAGTAATAGGTCTAGTAGCCGGAAAGCTGTTAGAGCAATATCATAGACCTGTATTAGTAGCTACAAATAATCATGGTGTTGTGAAAGGTTCGGCTAGAAGTATTCAGGGTTTTAATATTACTAAAGCATTAGAAAAATTCTCTGTATATTTAGAAAGATATGGCGGTCATGAACTTGCTGCTGGTTTTACAGCCAAAGAAGATAGTTTAGAAAAATTAAAAGAAGAATTGATTAAATATGCAGATGAACAAATTACTGGTGAGCAATTAACAGGTGAATTAAAAATCGATCTTCTTTTGGATTCTGAGGATATAGATAGAGGTTTAGTAGAGAAATTGAAAATACTAGAACCTTTAGGATTTGGTAATCCTAAACCAATTATATGTATAACTAACCTAGTAGTAGTTAAAAAACAGATAATGGGAAAAGATGCTAAACATATGAAGCTTGTAGTAAAAGGAAATGGAATAGATTTGTTAACTTTAACATTTTTTGGTTGTGATGAAGATACAGAGACTATTGATGTAAATTCAGTAATAGATGTCGTTGGCTATCCAGACATTAATGTATGGAACGGGAATGAAAATATACAATTTAATGTAAAAGAGTGGAGATTTCCATCATAAATTGGTAAAATGATACTGATAATTTCTATATATACTGTTATTTCATATGAAAAGAGTATTGGTTAGTGAAGCTTCAAAAATGATTGGCGAAAAAATTAGAGTCTGTGGATGGGCTTCTAAGATTAGAGACCACGGATCATTAGTATTCATCGATTTGAGAGATTGGAGTGGGAAATTACAATTAGTCCTAGATGCAAGCAAAATAGAAACTGCGAATAAGATTGGTTTAGAATATGTTTTAGATGTTGTTGGTGTAGTAAAAGAGAGAGAAAAATCTTTGGTTAATGAGAATATGAAGCTTGGAAATATAGAAATTTCTGTTGAGAATATTACAATTCTTAATGAATCTAAAACACCTCCCTTCCCATTAGATTCCTTAGGTGATGATATTGATGAGAATGTAAGGCTTAAATACAGATATATTGATATCCGAAGAGAGAGAGTTAGAAATTTGATAGAGAATAGACATAAATTAGCAATGTTAACAAGAGAATGGTTTACAGATAATGGATTTACTGAAGTACAGACTCCTTTGCTTACTGTAAGCTCTCCTGAAGGTGCTAGAGACTATCTAATACCAAGTAGAATTCATAAAGGAAAGTTTTATGCTTTACCTCAAGCTCCTCAGCAATATAAACAGCTTTTAATGGTAGGTGGAGTAGATAAATATTTCCAAATAGCACCATGTTTTAGAGATGAGGATCCAAGAGCAGATAGACATTCAGGTGACTTCTACCAGATAGATGTCGAATGTTCTTTCTTAACACAGGAGGAATTTTTCGAGACTGTTGAACCATATTTCAAATATGTAGTTGAGCATGTACCTAACAAAAAATTAAAAGAATACAGGTTTCAACAAATACCTTACAAGGAATCTATGGACAAATATGGAAGTGATAAACCAGATATAAGATATGATATGAATCTGGTTGATTTAACAGAAGATTTCAGAAATTCAGGTGTAAATATTTTTAAAGATATAGAATCAGTTAAAGCAATTCTAGTTGATAGAGAATTCTCAAAGAAAGAGATAGACACATTAACTAAAGATATGCAAAAAGAAGGTGCTAAAGGAATGGTATGGTTTGAGGTAAAGGATAACAAGTTAGATGGTAATATGGCAAAATTATTCGAAGAAAAGATTCAAAAAAGTATCATTCAAAAGATTAAAGATACAGGGTATGATGTCAAAGATAAACAATATATTTTTGCATTTGGTGATGAGTATGTTAAGTCTTGCAAATTAGCAGGTATTTTGAGAAGTAGAATGGGAGATTTGTTGAATCTTAAAGACCCAAATGTCATAGCTTTCGCATGGATAGTTGATTTCCCTATGTTTGAATGGGATGAGAAAAACAAAAAATGGGATTTTGGACATAATCCTTTTAGTATGCCAAAAGGTGGAATGGAAGCTTTAAAGAATAGCAAACCAGATGAAATTTATGCACAACAGTATGATCTAGCTTGTAACGGATATGAACTTGCTAGTGGATCAGTTCGAAACTATCATCCAGCAAGCTTTATAGAAGCATTCAAAATTTGTGGATACACAGAGGAAGAAACTAGATCCAAATTTGGTCATATGATTTCAGCTTTTGAGTATGGTGCTCCACCACATTGTGGATTTGCACCTGGATTCGACAGATTCATGATGATACTCTTCGATGAGAAAAATATTAAGGAAGTATATGCTTTCCCTAAAACTAATGCTCAAGAATTGATGACAGGAGCACCAAGAGAAGTAAATAAAGAAGATTTGGACATTCTTGGAATAGAATTAAAGAAGTAATTAAAAAATACTATTACTTTTCTCTATCTCTGGCTCAGGAAGGTCTATTTTGTCTTGAACAATGTCATAGTTAATAGCTGGATAATATATATCGAAAGTCCCTTTTGTATCATCAGAGAAAATCACTTCTCCAGATATTAAATATACAGGTTGTAGATATTCTAGTTCATCGTAACTTTCATAATACACGATGTAAATATCCTGGTTTACAATGAACTTTTTAACATTCTCTGGAATGTATTCGGAGACATAATCTCCATCCTTCTCGTACAAATACGCTAAACTTCCTTTACCTGATTGGACCATCTCTATGGCATATTGCGGTGAAATAAGTTCATATGTACCACAAGCCTGTGTCTCTATTGGCCAATATTTGTAATCTATTTGATAAATAGAAGGCATAGGCAAATCTAGATCTTTATCTTTATTCTCCACTCCTACATAAACGGAGATATTAGAATTTTGAGAGTTTGGTAAAGCTACAAGAGTATCAAAAGTGTATATATCTACTCTTTCATCATTTATAATTTCTTTAGTCGTGGTTGGTTCAGTACCCATTCTTTTTGTCAAAGTTTTTACCATATCATCAGCTCCGACTAAGTTTGCTTGAATAGTAATCATAGATTTATTTCTAACAAAATCTACTCTAATCAATTCGGCTTCCGATGCAGACAATGCTTTACTAAAAGAGCCATCCGGATTTATATTAATATATGTATATCTAGGTGTACCAGCAGCGTAGTCTTCTGTGTACAATCCTAGAGTTCTTAACGCAGTTGCTGCTGTAATTTTAGCTTCCTGATCTGTCGGAAGAGATCCTGTTTCGGAAACTTCTCTAATATAATCAGAATCAGTTTTCAACGAAAAATTCAAATTCTTAGCCTCAACCTCAAGAACTCTTTTGGATGCAATATCTTCCCAAACATAACTTCTAGCTCCATTTCTAATGATAGAATCAGGATTAAACCCCATTTTATTTGCTAAAATTTTAGCTCCTGCTTGTGCTGTAAGCGATTGGGTGGGATTATCAAATTTGTATACATTAATAATTTGAGGTAAAGAATCTATCTTTCCACTATCAGTATTTATCTCAAATACCATCTCAGATCCTGATGCTAATTCAAGAGAAGGTATCTCTAATCTATTCTCTAAAAACTCCTCTCTTTTTTCTGTGCAAGCATAATTAGCAGTTAAGTACTGAGAAGGCATAGACTGTTTAGGCTGCAAAGTAATTATCAATATGACGATAATAAAGACAATGCCTGCTACTAAAGCTATACCTCCGAATCTTTTTGTCCAAAATGCTGCTTCTGTTAATGTCATGATATAATATTATCAATACTTTAAACCAGTATCAATTATATTACCAATTCTATCGTATGAGAACAACTGAGGAAAATATTTTGTTAGCAGATTTACTTTTTCCTGATGTAACAGAGATGCCAGAAGATATTTTTAGAAAATATCCTAAACGAAATTTAGATAGTAATTCAATGATACTAAGATTTGCTCCTAGTCCAACAGGTTTTTTACATATTGGAGGAGTATATACCGGATTAATTTGTTCATTTCTAGCAAGACAGACCAAAGGAATCTCAATACTTAGAATTGAAGATACCGACAAGGGTAGAGAAATAGAAAATGGGATATCATTAATATTTAACGGATTAAAAAGCTTTGGTATTTCATTCGACGAAGGAGTAATAGATAATTGTAATGATGTAGGAGAATATGGTCCATATGTCCAAAGCAAAAGATTAAATATATACAAAGTATTTACTAAGTATCTTGTATCTAAAGGTTATGCATACCCATGTTTTTTGACTATGGAAGAATTAAAAAAGATTAGAGAAAAACAAACTGAAATGGGAGTTAGAACTGGTTGCTATGGTCAATGGGCAATATGGAGAGATTCTACATTAGAAGATATTCAGAAAAGATTAAATAATAAAGAAAAATTTGTAATACGATTGTATTCAACAGGTAGTTTAGAAAAAACTTTCGAATTAACAGACTTAGTAAAAGGAAAAGTTACTTTAAGACAGAATGACATGGATTCAGTATTGCTTAAATCAGATAGATATCCAACGTATCATCTTGCACACCCTATTGATGATAGATTGATGGGTATAACACATGTATTTAGAGGTGATGAATGGTTTGCTTCTGTACCATTACATGTAGAACTATTTGAAAAATTAGGATTTAATTTGATTCCGTATGGTCATATATCACCATTAATGAAATTGGATGAAGGCGGTAAATCTCGAAGGAAATTAAGTAAAAGGAAAGATCCAGAAGCAGATATACAGTACTACATTGATCACGGATATCCAGCAAAAGGAGTTGTAGAATATATTTTGAATCTAGCTAATTCAAATTTCTACGATTGGAGAAAAGCTAATCCTACCTCTCCTGCAGAAAATTTCAAATTAAGTATAGAAAAATTCAATAGAGCAGGAGCATTATTCGATATAATTAAGTTAAATGATGTATGCAAAGAATATATATCCACTCTTTCAGCAGAAGAAGTATACAATCAAACTCTTAAATGGGCAGAAACATACAATACTGATTTAGCTAAACTATTGGAAGAAAACAGAGAATATTGTATTAATATATTCAATATTGAAAGAGAGGGTTCAAAGATTAGAAAAGATATTGTTAAATTTGAAGACTCAGAAAATCAATTAAGAATATTTTTTGATAAATTATTAGAAAAAGAAACATTTGAAGATATTACAGAGAAAATATCTAAAGAATTACAAGCAGAAATAGTTAGGAAATATCTTGAAATATACAACTACAATGATAATGATATTCAATGGTTTGAAAGAATAAAAAAGTTAGCTTCTAAATTAGGTTTTGCTACAGATAGAAAAGAATATGAAAAGGATAAAGAAAAATACAAAGGAATGGTTGGTGATGTAGCAATGACAATAAGAGTTGCTCTTACAGGTTTGACGAAAACACCTGATTTGTACCAGATAATGAAAGTATTAGGAGAACAAAAAGTAAGAGAAAGATTGGAGAAATATATTTCTAAGATGATATAATCTTTTGTTACTATTGCCGAATCGTCTAATGGTAGGACGGCGGTCTCTGGAACCGTTAATTCTAGTTCGAATCTAGGTTCGGCAAATATTATTTAATAAATATATAAGTACTATGACTACCGGAGAGATTATATTAGAAAAATCACAGGAGAAAACATGTGATGCATCTAAAATATTTGGTGACATCAGTATTAATAATAATACAATAAATCAAGTAATAACAAATTTCACAAATTTATTAGAATTACAAGAAGATCCAAACGATATTGTTGATAGAATTTTTGATCAACAAAATTCTTTGGAAAAACTTTTTAATGACAGATATCAAAAAATCATACCAACATGTTTTGATGTAAATAGTGAATCTTTAATAACAGTTTTTAGATTATCAGGAAGATTTCCTGGGGCAGGTGATAGCTATCCATTTATTAACGGAAAAGCCTTTATAGTAAAAGATAATGAATTCTTAGAATTAAATTTTGGAGAATTTGGGAAAATTAATGGAAGTGAATCATATATAGAGGATTACGAAAGTAATCCCCAAGATCCAGATATAAAGGGAATATTATTTGATGAATTTGATTATTTCGCGAACATTAAAAAGAATGAAATAAAATATCTTTAATTAACCATTGAAGATTTTAATTCAGCTATACCATTCTCCCAAAATTCTTTTTTTGTAATATCTATACCAATCTCTTTGAATAAATTCTTAGGTGATTTAGTACTTCCTGAACTTAAAAATTTCTTTACCAATTCTATCTTTTTAATGTCACTTCTAACCATACTTTGTAATACTTTTGAAATCAATAATCCACTAGCATAAGAATACACATAGAAGAAATTTCTAAAATGGCTAACATATATCCAACCATATCGCATAGAATCATCCTCTAATACAGAATTACCTAAATATGACTTCATATGCTTGCAGAAAAGATCACATATATATTCCTTTTTCAAATATCCTTTTTTTCTAAATTCAGAATGAAGCTCTCTTTCAAAATTGTAAAAAGCTACCTGCCTAAATATGGTAGAAATATCATTATTAGCTTTTTGATTTAATATGACCTTCTTCTTATCTCTATCTGTATTCTCTAGAATATTCTCTAGAACAAAATCTTCAAAAAATGTACTAGCAACTTCTGCTAATGATATTGGATGCCCACTATTAAGTGCACTCTGACACTTAGACATCTCAGCATGAATACCATGCCCACTTTCATGTGCTATTGTTAACACATCATTAAGCTTGTTAGTATGATTCAAAAGTATGAAGCTAGGTAAAGTATGGCTTCCAGTAATACAAAATCCTCCTCCTGATTTACCCGATTTAGGAAATACATCATACTGTCCATTATCTTCAAAACCCTTAATTATTCCATAAAATTGTTGATCAAGCTTTTTAAATGTATCTTCTACTAATTTAAAAGAATCCTCCCAAGAATACTGCAAATTAATATCTCCCAAAGGAACATTCCTTTCATAATATCTTATATTCTTTAATCCCAACATCTCAGCCTTATATTTATAGTACTTCTGCGATATATCAAAATTATTAGATACAACTTCAACCAATGTTTCAACAATTTCAGTATCAATATCATCACCAAGGTGCCTAGTTAAATCAGGCCTCTCAATCCCTCTATACTCATCACTTACTTTCTTCCCCTCCAATACAGAATTAAGCTCAAACTCTGCAATCTCCAAATACTTTTCATTAATCTTATTAAATTGAATAGACGCATAATCTCTAACTTTTTTAACTTTAGAATCTAAAAATTTACCAATTTCATTATATGAAATCTCTTCCAAATTACCATTCTCAGTTTTAACTGTAACAACCTGCTTATCCAAAAGCTCTGATAACATATCTACCCAATTAGAATACGATGTTTTTGAAGTAACATTAAAAACCTTTTCCTCGTTATCTGAAAGCAAATACTTAGAAACAGCAAACAAACTCTCGAGAAAATGTCTGTAATTCTCAAGCAAAGGTGAAGCCAAGAAAATCTTTTGCTGATTCTCTGAAATCTTTGAAAGGCTCAGCTCGAAAAATTGGATATCATTCTCTAGTTTAATTGCGATATCGTTGATTTTATTCAACCTAGCTTTTACCTCAGTATCAGTCTGATCCAAACAACTAAGAAGATGAAAATAGTAAGAAGGCCTATTACAAGCGCCATAATTCTTCTCCAGCTCCTCATATTCCGTCAACGCCTCCAAAAGAATCTTATCATCAACCAAATATCTATCATCCTCCTTCCACTTACTAACAAAAACCTTATTAGCCTCAATAGAAGCCTGCACATCTACATCAATCTGTGCATCATCCACATTATTATAAAGACTTTTCAAATTCCAATTTGTTTTAACCATATCAGCGATTATACACCAAAGGCTGGACCTAGGTCCGACCTCAAACGATTTAAATTATGTAAACCTATCTCTAGTGGCCTTTTGGGAAGTTCTAATTAAATTGATTTGTTGTATATCCTATATAGTTTGTATAAATATATTATTAAAAAAGGTATAGTCTTATCTTGTGAAATAAGGTTCGACCTAGTTTGTACCTGTAAGTTGTTTTTTAAAACGAATTGTTTTTGTATCAAACATAATTCGTATCCTTTTGGCTTAAATCATTTGAATTCTGTAAAATTTTTAGGTAATAAATGTGCGTAATTCTTCAGTAGGAGATATGTAAATCCTAATTTCTAGAAATAAAAGGTTGGACCTAGGTGTGGCCTTGTGTGTGGCCTGGTGTATAAAGGTTGGGTTTAGGTCTGGCCTTGTGCGTGTCCCTTAGTGTATAATGTAGTGGAACATGTAGACCCAGTTATCACTGGAGAGTGGTGGAAAGAAAGCTTTTGTAGCTAGTAGACTCCAACGGAAGGTCTCCGAAATCATAGACCAGGCCATTTTGTGGTCAAAAAGGAAGTTTTAGTAATAGAACTTTGAATATAGGGTGGTATCGCGATTATTCGCCCCTTTGCAAGTATTAGTATATTATACTAGTCTTTGCAGAGGGGCTTTTTGTTTAAATTAAATAATATAAAAGATGACAAAAACTGAAAAATTTAAAAATGTGGAGGCTAATGTTGATATAGTCCAAATGGAAAAGGATATAATGAATTTTTGGCAGGAGAAAGGGATAGAAAGAAAATATTTAGATAAAAACAATGGTGCCAAAGAAAAATTTTCTTTCATTGATGGACCTATAACTGCAAATAACCCGATGGGTGTACATCATGCTTGGGGTAGGACATATAAGGATATAGTCCAAAGATTTAAAAATATGGAGGGCTTTGAGCAGAGATTCCAAAATGGTTTTGATTGTCAAGGATTATGGGTAGAAGTAGCTGTTGAGAGAGAATTAGGTTTTAATAATAAAAAGGATATTTTAGAGTATGGCTTGGATAATTTTACTAAAAAATGTGTAGAGAGAGTAAAGAAATTTGCAGGAGTGCAGACAGAGCAATCAAAAAGATTAGGAATGTTTATGGATTGGGATAATAGCTATTATACGATGTCTAAAGAAAACAATTTGTACATATGGAACTTTTTGAAAACATGTCAGCAGAAGGGACTTCTTTACAAGAGTAAATCAGCGACAACATGGTGTCCTAGGTGTGAGACTGGACTTTCTCAGCATGAGCAAGCAGATGGGTATCAGATGATTACTGATACATCAGTTTATGTATTTTTCAAATTGAAGGATAAAGAAAATGAATATGTGTTAGCTTGGACAACTACTCCATGGACTTTGAGTGCAAATGTTTTGTTGGCGGTAAATCCTGAGTTGAAATATATAAAAACAAATATTGATGGAAAGATTGTATATCTTGGAGCGGATTCTGCCAAAAGATTAAATTTAAAAGATGTAGAAGAAATTGATGTAAAAGAAATAGTGGGATTGGAATATGAATCACTTTTCAATATTCCTGTACAAGAAGGTGTAAAGCATAGCATTGTTGAATGGGATTTGGTTGATGCAACTAGTGGATCTGGAGTTGTACATATAGCTCCAGGATGTGGCCAGGAAGATTTCGAACTTGGAATGAAACTTGGGGCAGATATGATATCTCCTTTGGATACAGCAGGAAAATTCATGAAAGGATATGGAGATTTAGATGGTAAATATGCACATGATGTCGCACCAGAGGTAATAAAAAGTTTGGAGAATAAAGGTTTACTTTTCAAAACTGAAGATTATGAGCATAGCTATCCTCATTGTTGGAGATGTCATACTAAATGTCTTTTCCGATTGGAGGATAATTGGTTTATAGATGTACGAAAGATTAAGGAAGATCTGAAGAAAGCTTCTAATGAAGTAAAATGGAATCCTGAATATGTTGGTAAAAGGATGTTGGGTTGGTTGGATAGTATGGGCAATTGGATGATTAGTAGAAAAAGATTCTATGGATTAGCCTTACCATTCTATGAATGTACTCATTGTGGAAATTTGCATGTTGTTGGAAGTTTAGAAGAACTGAAGGAGGTAGCAGTAAATCCTGAGCTTGTTGATAGTTTAGAAAGTATACACAGGCCATGGATTGATGAGATTGAGATTAAATGTCCAAAATGTGGAGAATCAGTAACAAGGATAACTGATGTTGGGGATTGTTGGTTGGATGCTGGAGTAGTTCCATTCTCTACATTAAAATATCTTGAAGATAAAGAGTATTGGAATAAATGGTTCCCAGCAGATTTCATAACAGAAATGATTGAACAAGTAAGACTTTGGTTCTACTCAATGCTTGTATTTGGTGTAGTTTTGGAAGGAAAAGCTCCATACAAGGAAGTGCTTGGATCGGCAGAGCTGAGAGATGAAAACAATGAAAAAATGAGTAAAACAAAACCTAATTATATTAAATTTGATGATGCAGCTAACAAAGTTGGTTCTGACTTAATACGATGGAACTATGCAGGAGCTTCTGTAGGTGCGAATATGAGATTTGGGTGGAGTGTACTCGAAGATACTAAGAGACGCTTCTATCTGCCTCTCTGGAACTCATATAACTATTTTGTAACATATGCTAATTTACACAAATGGGATTGCAGTGAGTATGATGAAAACAAATTAGAGAATCCAATGGATCAATGGATAATTGCTAGAAGTAAATTACTATCAGTAAATACAAAAAAATATTTGGAAGTTTACAATATGGCTTGTGCTTCTAGAGATATTGAAGAATATATCAAAGATCTTTCTCAGTGGTATATAAGGAGATGCAGAAATAGATTTAAAAATGGAGATAAAGATGCTCTTGGAACTTTACACTATGCCTTAGTCGTACTTTCTAAATTACTTGCACCATTTGTACCATTCATTTCAGAAGAAATGTATCAAAACCTAGTTGTGAGCATATTACCAGATGAAAGTAAGGAATCTGTACATTTGGAAGAATTCCCTTCATTTGATGAAAAAGATATTAATTCAGAGATATTACAAAAAATGGCAGATATTAGAATGATATGTTCTAATGGTCTAAAAGCAAGAGAAAATGCAAAATTAAATCTTAGACAGCCTTTAGTATTAGCATATGTTGGTACACAAGATAAATTAGCACAATCAATCATAAAAGAAGAATTAAATGTAAGGGATATTAAATATAGCGAGAAACCTGTAGATGGAGAAGGTATGTATACAGCAGGTGAAAGTAAGATTTTTGTTACACTCGATTGTAACTTAACAGATGAATTGAAAAAAGAAGGAATAATTAATGATTTCTTAAGAAGATATAAGGATGTTAGAAAAAGGAAGGGATTAAAAATGAATGACTTAGTAGAATTGAAATTGCATATAGAAGATATGGCATTGTCTAGTACTTTAGAAAAATATGCTAATGAAAACTTGAGAGAGTTGCAAGCTACTAAAGTTACATTTGATAATCAAATGAACGAAAATAGCTCAGAGATAGTTGTAACTGGAAAGAAAGTAGGTGTAGAGATAGATTAATCCTTAACTATCTCAACTTCTATACCAGTAATATCTGAGAAATTAGCAGAAGCTGTCTTTAGAGTAGTACCGCTAGAGACAGCTAATTCTCCAACGATATTTTTGATAGCTGTTTCCAATTGTTTCTCTATACTTACAGGTATGAGCCTTCCTTCTTTCTCTCTACTTTTTTTCACCCAATTACAGTATTGAATTATCTTTATAGAATCTTCGAGTAAAGAGCTATTCTCTAATTCTTTAAATATATTAAGCATAATATTGAAATCTTTTACTTTAGGATCTACAAACGATTTCTTTTTTAAGATTTTAATACTTTCTTTAATATCTTTAGTAGGTAAAACAACTCTAATTCCTAGATTTTCAATATTCTCAACAGGGGTTGAAATACTTAAAGGATTAGTGATTAATTCAAATTCAAAGTATCTTTTCTTTCCTCCATTAAATTCAATTTCTTTCTCTTGTCTAACCCAACCAGCACCATGTGATGGATAAAAAACTTTAGATCCAACTTTGAGAGTCATAGATTACTAATGTGTAATGTTAATGCCTTATTATATCATAAAAACGGGTATTCTAGGCTAAATGAATATATTGATTTCTTAATTATCAAATAACTTCTTGCCTAATATAATTATTAAGCCTTCTTCCATAGTTTTTAGCTCTACTTTATTTCCCAATATGGAAATAATCTTATTTAGATTATTCTTCTTCATTGGATGATATTCAATAATTATATTCTTTATGAATTTTAATTTATCATTACATTTTAATTCCTCTAATACTTCTAATTCAGCACCTTCTATATCTATTTTTAACAGGTCAACTTCTTTTTGAATATATTTGCTTAATTGTTTTACTTGGACTTGTATTGGTATTGTTTTTTGTTTTCCATTCCAAGCATTTTTTGTAAAACTTGATGTTGAGAATGCTCCAATTCCTGTTGAATCTATGTATAAATCTCTGTTACATTCTTTTTTACCTAAAGCAAAATTGTATAGCTCAACATTAGGTACATTATTTAATGATATATTTTCTTCTAATAGAGGAAATACATTTGGATTAGGTTCAAAAGCTATGATTCTTGAATTAGGATAGAGTATTTTGAAATAGAGGATACTTAACCCTATGTGAGAGCCTATATCAAATATTAATGGATTATTTTTCTTTAGATAAATTTTGTATATCTCATTTGAAAATATCTCCTTTTTTAATATTTTTAATTCTTCTTCGCAGAAGTATGTGATGTCATAGTTTTTTACTTTTGTTGTTTTAGGAATCATATGTTTAGGAGTATAACAAAAAAGGGGCCGATATTAATCGACCCCTTAAAAACTATTTAGCAATTTCATTCATTACAAACTGTACTTTAGAAGCCCATATGTTAGCTGTAGGAGGACAATAGTATGTACTAATTAGCTTTGGGGTATTTAAACCTTTAGCATAATACTTACTTAAACCTTCTGATACAGTCCATATTCCTTCTTTCCAGTTAGCAAAATGTTTTTTACCCCATCCCCATGCATTGTAAGATTTGAAACAATCTTTTCCACCACCAGATTCAATTACTGATATGGAAGCTGCTAATCTATAGTCAATTCCGTATGTATCTGCGGCTCTTACAAATTCTTCGGCATATTCTGCTAAAGGGGCATTTCTTTTGGCTAGGTATGTTCTAATTCTGTTTACTTTCTCTGCATCTGGTACATATTCAGGTGTTTTTTCAACTTCTGATACAGTTATATTCTCATTTATATTTGATTCTGTAGCAGTAGTTATAATTGCAGAAATGTTATCAGTTTGACTAGCTTCTACTAATTCTATTGGTACTTTTTCTGCGAATGTATTTATTAAGAGACCAATGAATAGTATTCCACTAATGATTGCTAATGCTTTTTTACTTTTCAAGAGCAAGAAACTCATGTTTTTTGTTGCTAAAATTAATTAAGCAATACAAGTACTATTATACCATAATTGGCCTATAGTATCCAGTTTGAGATTAAGTATATTGGTTTGTGATAATATTAAAATTATGATTGATATAACTATTACTCAAGATAGTAGAAGACAGCAAAAGAAAACTGGAAAGAGGAAAATACATTTTTTAAGAATTCTTTTTCTTTCATTAATCCTTAGTTTAGGTGCTGTATGGTTTTTGGATGGTGATAGTTTTAAGAGTGCAGTTAGTTTCCTTTTTAATTTCAACAAGAATATAGTTAAGTATGAGACATATACTGTATCTTTTGGTAATGATTTTCCTGAGGAGATAAAGCAGATAGTTACTGAGAATCTTTCTAGTATTAAATTTGGTGATGTTAATAGGTTTGAGTTTGTAGATGATGATTCTGATATTACTCTTACTATGGATGGTGGAGAGAACTCTTTGGAAGTATTTAGTAAGGATATGATACCTGTAGGACATGTGTATTCTTTGGTTAATGATATATCAATTGATAGTCTTAAGAATTCTAATGTATATATGATAGATGATACTTTTGAAATATATTTGGAGAGTCAGTATGGTATTAATATTGAAGTTTTGGATTCGTATGATAGTTTGGTTAGTAAGTTGAAGGAGAGTGATGAGAATATTGGTTTGGTAGATTTTTCAGATTTGGATTTTCAATTGAAGGTATTGAGTGTTGATGATCAGTATTATTTGGATAATAATGAGGGAGCTATTTCATTGAAATTTTTTTCTTCAACTATTGATGACAAAGATCAGTATATTTTAGATGTGTTAGGAAGAAATATTGATTTTGAAGGTTCTGTTGTAGATGATGGTAAGCTTGCTAAGGTTAATATGGCAGGTGTTGTAGCTATATCTCGTGGATTGATTACTAAGATGAATGCATTGAAGAGTAATACATATCCAGCTGATGTTTTAGGTGAGTTTCTTGCTGATGCTGATTTGACTCATGTGTCTAATGAGGCATCTTTTGCTAGTAATTGTCTGGCTGGTACTGGTATGAGATTTTGTTCGAAGGAGGATCATATAGAGACATTGATTAAGAGTGGTGTTGATATAGTTGAGTTAACAGGAAATCATAACAATGATTATGGTAGTGAAAATAATACAAGTAGTATTAATAAGTATATTAGCTTGAATATGAAATATTTTGGTGGTGGTCTTAATGAAGAGGATGCTTCTAAGATTTTGTATGAGGAAGTGAATGGTTCTAAGATGGCATTTGTAGGGTACAATTATTATGATACTTTATACAATAATTATGCTGTTTTGGCTGGAGAGGATAGGGCTGGTGCAAATTCATATTCTGAGGAAAAATTGAAATCAGATATTAATGAGGCTAAGGAGAATGCTGATATTGTTATTGTTACTTTTCAGTTTCAAGAGTGTTATTGTTATCCTAGTTCTGATGTTATTTATCCTGTTTGTTACAAGCCTCTTAGTAATCCAGATCAGAAGGGAGTTTTCAGAAAAGCAATTGATTTGGGTGCTAGCATAGTAGTTGGTACTCAGGCACATCAACCACAAACCTATGAGTTGTATGGAGATGGGGTAATATTTTACGGTTTGGGTAATTTGTATTTTGATCAGTATAATTGGATAGGTACGAGGCAAGGGTTGATTCTAACTCATTATTTCTATGATGGTAAATATATTCAAACTAAGATATCCCCTATATATATGGATACTGATTTACAGCCTGAGTTAGCTACTAAAGAACAGGGTGATTTGTTAATGGAATTATTGAAAGAAGCTAGAGATGAGTAAATGGTATTTAAAGGAAAAGGGCCTTGTACAAGGCCCTTTTCTCTCTTGAAATAGATATTACTTTATTTCTATTTCTCTTGGTTTAACTTCGTCAGCCTTTGGAATCTTTACAGTTAATACACCATCTGTAAATTCGGCTTCTACTGCATCAGGGTTTACTTTTGTAGGGAAATTAAATGATTGTTCAAAAGAACTTTCCATACTTCTAAAGTAATATTTCTTCTCATTTGTTTTGTCTTCTTCTTCCTTCTTTGTATTACCAATAATTGATATATTATCTTCATTTATTGTTATTTTAATATCCTCTTTTTTTACACCTGGAAGAGCCATCTTTACAAAAACGTTATCTTTTTCTTCCCATATATCAGCAGAGAGAGAAGAAACTGAAGGCTGATTTACAAAGAAATCATCCCATACAGTTGGAGTGAAGAAATCATCAAATACTGATCTGAAAGGACTGTATGAAGTAGGGTATGACCTCTTACTATCATCTCTTTTTATTATTTTCATAATTTTAAAAAATAATAATTTAAATATTTAGCAAATAGTATCACTGAGTGCTAAGTATGTCAAGAGACAAAAATTGTTTAGTCTACGGCCTTAATGAAAACTCCTTCCTGATCAGTAATATTAATAGTTTCTCCATATGTACTATTTGTTAAATCTCTAATAGCATATCTAAACATAGATGTATCTGTACTCCACTGAGCTATCTGTTTAATACTATTGTATTTAGTATCATTAAAAATTTCATCTGAAGTTATTTCATCGTCACTCAATGATGAAGAAGATACCAAATTCCATCCGACATAATCTTCTATGTTGATAGTTTTCTGAGATACTACTACAGATGTAGGAATATCTACATCTTCATTAGCTATCACTAAGTATGATTCATTAGGTAACAAATCAAAATTTTCTCCACTAATAACTCCATTTTCATACTTTACTAATTTTTCCCATTTATCATTTTTGAATACACCAACAGAAACAATCTTGTAATTAGAGAAAATTATTAACTCTTTTGCAGTCTGAATTGGTGTATCAGTAGAATTTACGAGGTAGTATGCTTCTATGAAGTTAACACCTTCTTTTATCTCTATGTTCTTAGATTGTGCTTTGCAATTACTTTCTGAAACATTTTCTATGATATCTCCTTCGCAATCAGCAGAAGAACCATATGTAAGTGTTCCATTGGTAGAACAACATACATCTTTTGCCTCACAGGTAGCTTTATCTAAATCATCTATTATATCGAAATCATCTTCTTTTAAACAATCTTTTACTTTAATATATGATTTTTCATCATCTACTACACAACACTCCGTAGTGTCTGTAATGGTTCCATCTATGTTACATGTTTCTCCTACTTTAGCATTTTTAGAACCTCCAGAAGCATATTCGCAAATACAACCATCTACATCTTTACATTTTCTATGTTTATTAAATTCAGAGCTATCATTAACAGTCATTGTATCTTTATCTCCATCTGAATTTTTGTAATCTCCTGTTTCATTCTCCTCATCATCGTCATCATCATCATCATCATCTGATGATACACAATCTTCTTCTTCTATATCATCTTCCACAGTACCATCACTCTTTGCTAAGCATTGTGCTACTGTAATGTATGATTTTTCATCATCATAGCTACAACATTTCATTGTATCTGTAACAGTACCATTCTCATGACAAGTTTTACCTACTACTACATCCTGTACTGCTCCTGAAGGAAATTTACAAGTACATCCATCCAAATCTTTACATTCTCTATGTTTACCCCACTCAGAATCAGTGTAAATGATTATCTCATCTTTATCGTTATCTTTGGTTACATAATCTGCAAATACCATTGAAATTAAAGTATCTTTCAATCTACTAAACAAATTAGGAGTAGAACTATAGCTGGCATACATATCTACGGTATATTCTTTACCTTGAGAATCAAAAGCCCACGTACCATGATCTTGAGTATCAAGCATATATATATGGCCATCTAAACTCAGAAGGTACAAAGATTCAGTATCTCCTTTACCTGTTATTGTATATGGTAAGTTAACTTCTTCAGCTATATTTTCTGTACGAAATGAATAACCATCGTACAATATCTTATCATCAGACTTAATTCTGTAAAGATATTCTGTATTAGGTTCCAAGCCAGATATATTTACAGAATATATCTGGTTATCAGAATCTTTATTACCATATTTCTTTACTTCATTTATTTCTCTGTATAGTCCTGAATCAGAAGATTTCTTGTATTGAATTATATATTCTGTTTCTGTATCAGTTTGCCAATATATATTGGCTCTTACTGTAGATATATTGGTAACAACTATATCTGTAGGTTTTTCTTCAAGTGATTTGTTTAATTTAAGGTTACTAACAAAAAATACGAAGGTAAGTATAGTTAGAATAGCTGCAGTACATAACAATGGGGATAGCTTTTTTATTCTTGCAATATTCTTTTTTGTTAGAAGTTTCTTCATATTTAATTATTCGTTGATATTTTATATCTTAATATACACAATCTTACTATATTTTCTAATTAAATTATACTATTTTTAAAACATATCAAAAGCAATTTGTATTCCTTTAAAACTTTTGTTTTTTTCCGTTTTTAGAAAATTATTAGGTTCAAACTTAGGAAGTGAGTAGGGAGCTATTTTTGGTCTTATTTTCTCTTTTATTATATTTTTACTTTCGATATATTCTCTATTTAACAGCTCTATATATCCAAGAGTTTCTCTTATTTCATCTATATTACCTAAGAATACATCATTAGGATATATATTTCTTTCTTCTCCATTAATTGGATTGATATATGAAAATACTATACTTTTTCTTATATTTCTAACTTGTTCTAATATATCCCAATATCCTATTTTTTTTACAATATTTTTCTGAAATATATGTTTTTTCCCTAAATGAGGTAATCTTAAATCTTTCTTTTCATGTACAGAATCCCATTGAGATAGGTTGAATTTAGAAGTATATGCTAAATCATTAATTGTAAAATATGTAGAGATACCCATTAGGAAAAGTTGAATTTTTTCATTGTAACCAATATTTTTAAGCTGTTTGCCAGTTTTGTAATCTATTATTCTTATTGGTTTGTTTGGATAGTCTTTTGGTATACATATCTCATCTACTGCAGATATTAATTGTAACCTATTTGATGGAAATGATATATTTAGTATTTGACCAACTTCATTTAATATTAAATATTTTGTAATGTCCAATTTGTCTGCTTTAGAGCTTTGTATTAAGGTATCTTTTAATTTTTGTAAATTTCTATAAGTAATTTGATTGTTTTCCCAAAGTTGTTTTATCTCTATTGGTGGAATTATATATCCTGATTTATTTCCTGCTTCAAAATTTTGTCCATTTATTCTCCATTCATTCCAGAAATTAATGGCTTTTTCTTCAGGTTTTAAATTAGTATCAGTATATTTTAGTATGTTGTTGGATATTATACCTAGTGCTTTGCCATATTCATTAGGTTTGGTTACGAAAGTTGATAGGAAATCTTGTTCATTCGGTGTTCTACCTAATTGATTTACTCTTTGAAATATTTGTCCAAAGTATTGAAGATTGTGTATCTGTGTACCATATATTGATAGGTTGGCATCTTCTAATAATTCAGATTTAGATTTCCGCTCTTCTTTATTTGGATTAATTTGGTAATCTAAAAGAGTTTCTATCTCTGTTATACTCAATCTTGATCCTGGTACATTGTCATAATGTTCTTCTTCTGAGACAGTTTCGCAGGTAGGAGTATATCCCATATTTTTAATATAGTAGAAGACTAAAATTAATATATGTTAATTTTCATCTATACATATTATATCAAATATATATATAAATTATTGGAGTGTTCTACTAATATTTCTTCTTTTGAAGATATATGTTCGGACACTCCTAGCTCACTTACGAACCAAATACTATTTAAATTTAATTTTAGGCTTAAAAAATATAGCCAGAAAAGATACTATTCCTAGTATATAGAAGGCAAAAAATACTCCTTCTTTATCAACTAGTAATCCAACTAAAGGATTAAATATAGTAAGCATTAATCGTTTAATCATACTTATGAATGAAAGAACAGTAGATCTTTGATCACAACTTATTTCTTCATTTATCTCTTTTGATAAAAGATTAGGTATTTGTAATCCTAATCCTCCTGCAAATATTAGTACAAAAAGTATCCCTATCATATTTTGTAAAATACCTCCTACCAGAAATCCTATACCTACAGTTAGAGCTATTGAAGTAATAGCTTTTTGTATTGTTATCTTCTTCATTAGTTTTGTAGCTATTTTGATAGATACAATTTCACCTACTAATAAGACTATTCTGTATGCTCCAAATAGATTATTCCTTATGGATAAATTTTTAAGAGCTTCTTGATATAGCCAGATTACAAAATAGCTTGTAGAACTAAGAAGACTAATATATATTGCCAGCTTCTTTAAGTTATGGTTTTCTTTTAGGAGTTTAAAACCAATTTTTGCAGTATCCAAATAATTTGGTTTTAATGTTTTTTCCTTTAAACCATCAGTAGCTTCTACAAAGAAAGCTAGTAGTAAGAAAGTGATTATATTTGATATAGCTCCTATCCGGAAGAGTTGTTCTACTGGTAATAACTTACTTAAAAATATAGATATTCCAGATGCAACAATCATTCCTGATATATGTAAACTGCTACTAGTTGCTAATATCTCTCTAAATCTATCATGTATGTCGTACTTTTTTGATATATCGTACAACCATGCTTCTTTAGCTCCAGATACGAATGCAAGACCAAGTGCTAAGATAAACTCGGAAAGCATAAATAGATAGATATTGGGTGTGAGAGTATATACAAATGTTCCTAATGCAGTTAGAGCATATCCAAATAGTACTGAATTTTTTTTACCTTTGACATCTCCATACACTCCAGTAGGTATCTCTAGGATGAATACCCATAGAGTAAACCAACTTTGAAGTGTTTGGGTCTGAGTTTGGTTTAGTCCTCCCCAGTCTTTAAAAAAGATTAGAAGGGTAGGGCCAATAAGTTCAAGACCTAGGATGAAATCAACAATCCAAAAGATATATATTTCTTTTGGCCATGCAAAAAATTTTTTCTTCATATTTATCTCCTTTTTTTTGTATTTGGTTTTAATGAGCAATACCTTCAAATCTTTAAATTTGAGGGTGTAAAACTTCCAAATACTTCAGTCTAAAAGGGGAATAAAAAACCTCCATATTTGGAGGCTTTTCACTGACAATTTTAGTTGGATTATGCAGGAATTAAGTCTCCAAAATTATATGGTGTAGCTAAATTACACAACACCATAGTTGGATTAATATCTAGAAACATTTTATTTTTTATATCCTGTATATAATTCATAATGGGGCTATTATATCAGATTTTGAAAATTTTATACAATTACTGAATAGATAGATATGAATTAGATTATTGAAAAAATCTAATTTAAAAGTTTTACTATTTGTTGTATCCACTCAATTGATTTCTCTAATTCTTTCTCAGCTAGTGGTCCTTCTTTACCTTTAACTATAAATCCCATTGGTTTTGTGATTGGTTCTCCACCTTTTGATATTAGTAGCTTTTGTATTTTAGGTGATGCATATCCAATAGTTTTAACAAGAAGTTTTAATGCAAAGTTTAGATCTTTTTCTAAGAATCTTGTATCAAATGTAGCTATCTTAACACCTTTAATCATATCTTGAGGTATTTGTTTAAGAAATTCTAGTAGAGATATTTTCATTGTTCCTCCATGTGTTGGAGATCCTACAATTAGTAAATCTATATTCTTTAGATCATCTAAGGATATTTCTTGTGCAGATAATAGTTTTGTATCTGAAGATTTGGTTAATTCATTAGATATTGTTTTTGCTATTTCTTTAGTATTTCCATACAGAGAATCAAAGAGTACTATGGATTTCATTCTATTTTTGTATTTAATTTATTTGTATTCTGAAAGTTCGTTTTCTTAAGAGAGGATCTTGAGAAAATATATCAGGAATATACTAATAGGGATACAGGCAAATACAGCTACCGTTTTGAGAAAAAGAA
>CAZJBF010000008.1:0-2375 GCA_964544555.1 uncultured Candidatus Saccharibacteria bacterium
TATGTAGGTACTGTCCGATAAACGTAGAATTAATAAATAAAAGGTTGGACCTTGGGAAGGGTTTGGACTAGGACTATGGGATTTGACATTGGGTGTAAGCTAAACTATATTCAAATAATGAAAAACAAATTAAATAAAGTGATTCCTTTTGTGTTGGTTTTCTTGGTACTGGTTGGCCTTTCTGCTTGGTACTTTTTTAGTAGAAGGGTAACTGAGGAGCAGAGAAATACATATGAAATAAAAGTTGGAGAGGCACAGACTAGTTATGAAGCAAAGGACTATTCGGTCTCTATTAATCAATATTATGAGGCAACGGAAATTATTCCTAGCAATTTGGGTGCCTATGAGGGAATCATCTCTATTTTGCTTCTTAAAAATAGACCTGCAGATGCTTTGAATATAGTCGAAAGTTCTGCGACTTCATTGTCTGCAACTGACAGGTCTAAGCTATATACAGCGGTAGGCAACTATTATTATGAAAATAAGGATTTCACTAAGGCAAAAGAGTTGTATCAGAAAGGAATTGGTCTAGGTGTGGAGAATATGAATGCCGATTTAATGCTTGGTAAAGCTTTGTTGAATACAGGCAAAATTAATGACGCAGAAAAAGAATTCAAATTAACTGGGTATAGTGAGAAAGAGCAAATAGAAGCAAATTTGCTTAGCTCATATATATATTCTCTAACAGATATTGCGAAAGCCAAGGAAACAATATCTTCTGTTACTCCTTCTGATGAGTTGGTTGCTTACTATGATGAGTTTGAGGAAGTATTAAATTCTTTAGATGAAGATACGAAATATAACAGTGCTAAGCTAGCAAGGATATTTCTTAATAATGGGTATCCGTATTTAGCGGTAAGTATTTTAGAACCTATTGAAGCAGACATTTCTGAATATTTAGATGGTTTGTATTTTCTTGGTATTGCATATCTAGAATCTAGTCAATATCAAAAAGCCATTGATACATTTGATAAGGCATTAATACTTGGAGGAATGGAATCTGAGATATCATGGGGTAAGGCAAGGGCATATCTTTTAATGAATGATTTGGATTCAGCTATAAAAAATTATTCCAATTCATTAAATTATGCAGGTAAAAATATTTCTAAAGATTTAGCTGAAGAATATCTCTCTGTTCTTTTAGAAAATAAGCAATATTTGAAAGCAGCTGAAAGTGTAACTACTCTTTTAACAGCGAGCCAAGAGCCATATATATATTTCTTAGGAATTAAAAGTAATTATGAATCAAATGAATCTGCAAAAATATCATACTATTTGGAGCAATTGGATAGCTTAGAATTGACGGATGAGGATGAAAAAGAATATTTATATTGGAGAATAAAGATGAATTTGAAAAATGAGGAATATGGAAATGTTGATAATTTATTGGCAAAACTTTTAGAAATGGATAAGTACAATCCGAAATATTATTTACTTTTAGGCAAATACAATATTACAAAAGCTAATTCTGAAGGGGCGAAACAGGCTTTGGAGAAATCGATTGAATATGATTTGAATAATGTTGTTACGGAGGAATCAACTAAACTGTTGTCTAATATCCAGTAGTTTTGTATAATCGCAACTGCGAGGGCTTTAATTTCCCCTTCATTCGTTAAATTTAGGTTAAATATTATGGATAAGAGTACATATAATGTGAAAATGCCTTTAGATAAGGTAAGAAATATCGGAATAATTGCACATATAGATGCAGGTAAGACTACTACTACTGAAAGACTTTTGTATTTTACTGGCCAAGTACACAAAATTGGAGAGGTACATGATGGTGCGGCTACTACAGATTTCATGGAGCAGGAACAGGAAAGAGGTATTACAATTATGTCAGCTGCAGTAACTTGCTTCTGGGATTACCTTGGTAATAGGTATAGAATCAACATTATTGATACACCGGGACATGTAGATTTTACCGCAGAAGTAGAAAGATCTTTAAGAGTACTTGATGGTGCAGCTGTAATTTTTGATGGAAGAAAAGGTGTAGAGCCACAATCTGAAACAGTATGGAGACAAGCGAACAAATACAATGTTCCAAGAATTTGTTTTATGAATAAAATAAACCTAATTGGTGGAGATTTTGAACATAGTTTTCAAACTATTAAGGATAGACTAAGTAATAAAGCAGTTGCAGTTACATTGCCTATAGGAAAAGAGCAAGATTTGCATGGATATGTAGACTTGGTAAAGATGAAAGCATACGAATACCATGGTGTTGATACTCCTGATTTGATTGAAGTACCTATTCCAGATGATATGAAAGATATTGTTGAAAAATATAGAAGTACTCTTGTAGAAATTTTGGCGGAACAAGATGATGCATTAATGGAAAAATATTTTGCAGGAGAAGAGCTTACTGAAAGCGA
>CAZJBF010000008.1:2475-24558 GCA_964544555.1 uncultured Candidatus Saccharibacteria bacterium
GATACATTATGTGATGAAAGTAATCAGATAATATTAGAGCAGATAGATTTTGCAGAACCAGTTGTATCAGAAGCTATAGAGCCAGCAACTAAATCAGATGAGGAAAAAATGTCTGAAGCTCTTGCTAGATTAACAAAAGAAGATCCTACCTTTAAAGTTCATTCAGATACCGAAACAGGTCAAACAATCATATCTGGAATGGGAGAATTACATTTAGACATTATTGTTGATAGATTAAAAAGAGAATTTAATATCGCAGCAAATGTTGGTAAACCTCAAGTAGCATACAAAGAAACTATAAAATCAGTTGTTGAGCAAGTAGAAGGAAGATATATCAAACAATCTGGTGGTAAAGGTCAATATGGACATTGTTGGTTGAAATTAGAGCCTAATGAAAAGGGCAAAGGTTTTGAATTTGTAAATGCTATCAAGGGTGGCTCTATTCCTAGAGAATTCATTCCTGCAATTCAAAAAGGTGTTGAAGAATCTATGAAAGCAGGAGTAGTAGCTGGATACCCAGTAGTAGACATGAAAGTAACAGTTTTTGATGGATCATACCATGATGTTGACTCTTCGGAGGCGGCATTCAAAATAGCTGGATCTATGGCTTTCAAAGATGGATGTAAAATGGGAGATCCAGTACTCTTAGAACCAATAATGAAAGTTGATGTCGATACTCCAGATAGTAATATGGGTGATATTACCGGATCTCTAAGTAGTAAGAGAGGTCAAATACAAGGAACTGAAAGTTTAGGAAATGCAATAAGCAGAATTTCTGCTTTAGTACCATTATCTGAGCTATTCGGCTATACCAGTGAATTGAGATCTCTAACTAGCGGAAGAGGTAGTGCAACAATGGAACCTTCACATTATGCAGAAGTACCAAGAAATGTAGCTGAGTTGATTTCAGGTAAAAAGGCATAATGAAAAGAATCTAGTTGATAAAATATCGCAAAGTACTTGCATATATCAAGACTTTTTGATAATATTCATCGCAGGTTCTCAGATTGAGACTTTGTAACAAGAAATATAATATTTAATTTTTAAAAAATATATTCATGGCAGATTATAATAGAACTAAGCCACATATGAATATCGGAACTTTAGGTCATATCGATCACGGTAAGACTACGTTAGTTCGAGGTATTCTTAATGCCTTCTCTAGTGAATCGGCAGTGATGATTGATAAATTAGATAAGGATCCTATCTCCAGAGCAAAATCCATAACTATAGCAGTAGCTCATGTTGAATTTGAAACAGACGCAAGACACTATGCATTGGTAGATTGCCCAGGACATAAAGACTATATCAAAAATATGATCACAGGTGCAGCACAAATGGATGGTGCAATATTGGTCATATCTTCTAGCGATGGAGCTATGCCTCAGACAAAAGAGCATATCTTGCTTGCAAAACAAGTAGGAGTTCCAAAGATAGTTGTTTTCATCAATACATTTGGTGAAGCTGATCCTGAAATAATGGAATTGATTAAATCTGATGTACAAGATTTGCTTAAGAAATATGGATATGATCCAGATTGTCCAATTATTGTTGGAGATGCTTTGAAAGCACAAAAAGGTGAAGAAGAAGGTCTCGCATCAGTTAAAGAATTAATCAAAGCTGTTGATGAATATATCCCTCTTCCAGAAAGAGAAATAGATAAACCATTCTTAATGCCTATTGAAGATGTATTCTCAATAGAGGGTAGAGGTACTGTTGTAACAGGAAGAATAACATCAGGAGTTATCAAGGTTGGAAGCGATGTAGATATTTTGGGAATGGGAAGAAAGCAACAGAAGACTGCAGTAACAGGAGTTGAAATGTTCAACAAAACTTTGAAAGAAGGTCAGGCAGGAGATAACGTAGGAATTTTGTTAAGAGGATTAAAGAGAGAAGATGTACAAAGAGGACAAATACTTGCAGCTCCAGGAAGCATTAGCACACATACTGATTTCAAAGCTCAGGTATATGTTTTGAGTAAAGAAGAAGGTGGAAGACATACTCCATTCATTACTGGATACAAACCTCAGTTCTATATCAGAACAGCAGATGTTACTGGTGAGGTAGTATTAAATGAAGGAACAGAGATGGTAGCACCAGGGGACAATACTGAATTTACTGTTAAACTAGTATCACCAGTTGCTTTGGAGAAAGGAGTATCCTTTGCAATTAGGGAAGGTGGACAAACAGTAGGACAGGGAGTTGTAACTGAAATTTTGAAGTAATTGTAAGTGAAATGGAGGGTAGGAAACTATCCTCCATACATTAAATAATTTAATTTAGCTCTTTTAAATAGAATGGCAAATCTAACTGCGAGAATTAGAGTAAAGCTTAAAGGGTATGATTCTGTTGTTGTAGACAAGTCGGCAAAAAGCATAATTGAGACTGCAATAAGTACAGGTGCTAAAGTTGCTGGCCCAATTCCTCTACCTACTAAAAGGAGAAAGATAGCAGTTAATAGATCAACATTTATTTACAAGAGCTCAATTGAACATTTTGAGATAAACACTCATAAAAGAATAATAGATATAATTGATCCTACACCTAAGACAATAGATGCTTTGCAGCATCTTCAAATGCCAGCTGGAGTAGATATCGGTATACAATAATAATAAATATATGAAAGCACTAATAGGTATAAAAAAAGGAATGATAAGAGTTTTCAAGGACAATAAAGTTGTTCCTGTTACTGTCGTAGATGTAGAAGGTTGTGTACTTTCATTTGTTGAACCAATGGGATTCGAACTTGGAATAGGAGAAAAAAGAAAACCAAATAAAGCAATGTTAGGGAAATACAGTGCTGTAAAGAAAGTACCTGCAAAAAGAGAATATTTCAGAGGATCACTAGATACTGAAACACAGATAGGAGAAGAAGTTAAAGCTGAAACATTTGTTGCAGGAGAAAAGGTAATTGTAAAAGGTATATCTAAAGGAAAGGGATTTGCTGGAGTAGTAAAAAGATGGAGTTTTGCAGGAGGTCCAAAAACACATGGACAGTCAGATAGATTAAGAGCTCCAGGTTCAATAGGAGCTGGTACTGATCCAGGTAGAATATTAAAAGGAAAAAGAATGGCAGGAAGAATGGGTAGCGAAACAATAACTATTGCAAATAAACAAATTGTTGATATAAAAGATAATTTACTTCTTCTCTCTGGACCTGTACCAGGCTCCAATGGAGATTTAGTAGCAATATATACGAAATAAATATGGAAGAGAAAAAAATAAAAACAGAAAATAAAGTAGAACAGAAATTAAATCCTTTAGTTTGGGATGTTAAATACAATGCCGATTTACTAGCACAAGTTCTTTACATATATAATAGCAATGAAAGAAAATCTACTGCCAATGTTAAATCTAGAGGTGATGTTTCTGGAGGTGGAAAGAAACCATGGAAACAGAAGGGAACAGGTAGAGCAAGACATGGATCATCAAGATCACCAATTTGGGTAGGTGGAGGTGTTGCTTTTGCAAACATAGGAGACAAGAACTTTGAAAAAAAGATGAACAAGAAGATGGCAAGAAAGGCAACATGTATGATGCTTTCTGAGAGATTAAGAAATGAACAATTAGAGTTTGTCCAAATTTCTTCAGAGGAATTTAGTAAGATGAGGGAGAAACTTGTTAAAGATTCTAAAAAATCATCCTTGGTAATATCAAATAATGAGGATGTTGTAAAAAGTTTAAGAAATGTTGAAAAAATAAATGTAGTAAGTTCAAATAAATTAAATGCAAAACATTTAATATCCAGTAAAAGAATTTTAGTAGATAATGAAATAGTTAATATACTTGAAACAAGATTAACAAATGGAAAGTAAAAAAATAGATTTACAACCAGTAGTGTCTGAAAAAAGCTATGCTATGGCAAATGCTGATAACAAATATGTATTTTTAGTATCTAGAGGATATAACAAAATAGAAGTAAAGAAAGCAGTTGAAACAAAGTATAAAGTAAAAGTAGTAAGCGTAAATAGCGTAGTTAGAATAGGAAAAATGAAAAAAGATTTTAAAACATACAAAACAAGAAGAGAGTCTGATTTAATGAAAATAATAGTTACTTTGAAAAAAGGAGATAAAATTGATGAATTTTTAAAAGCTTAACATATGTCAATAAGAAAATTTAAACCAACAACTTCGACTAGAAGAAAAACAAGATTAACAGACAGATCAACATTAGAAAAAAATGGCGGTCCAAAGAACTTAACTATAGCAAAAAGAAAAAGATCTGGAAGAAACAACCAAGGAGTAATTACAATTAGACACAGAGGTGGAGGATTTAAGAGAAGAATTAGAATAGTTGATTTCAAGAGGGATAAGTTTAATATACCTGCTAAAATTGTAGGACTATTCTTTGATCCTAATAGAACAGCACATTTAGCTCTCTTGTCATATGCTGATGGTGAAAAAAGATATATAATCGCTCCTAGAGATATTAAAGTTGGTGACAGCTTGGTATCAGGGGACAAAGTTGATGTACTCGCAGGAAATGCAATGAAAATTAAGAATATTCCATCTGGTACATATGTACATTGTGTGGAAAATGCACCTGGTAAAGGAGCAGTATTTGCAAGATCTGCAGGACAAACAGTTGTCGTGCAAGGAATTGATCCAACAGGAAAATTAGTACAGATAAAAATGCCATCAGGAGAAATTAGATTAGTATTTGCAGATTGCATGGCAACAATTGGACAAATTGGAAATGAAGATAAATTAAATGTAAAACTTGGAAAAGCAGGAAGAAAAAGAAATCTAGGATGGAGACCAGAAGTAAGAGGCATGGTTATGCACCCAGCAGAACATCCACACGGTGGTGGAGAAGGTAAGTCTCAGATTGGTGGACAAGCTAAAGATATTTGGGGAAACAGAATTGGAACTAGAACTAGAAAAAACAGAAGAACTGAAAAGTTCATAATAAAAACAAGAAGAACTAAGAATAGACCATTTGCTAAAAAATAAATTATAGATAATTAAATATGTCTAGATCATTAAAGAAAGGACCATATACAAATGAAAGATTGATGGAAAAGATTGCGAAAGCAAAGGCTATTGGTAGCATGGCTCCAATAAAAACATGGGCAAGATCATGCACAATAACTCCTGAAATGGTTGGTATGAAATTTTTAGTACACAATGGAAAGAAACATGAAGAAGTTTTGGTAGTAGAGTCAATGATAAGTCATAAACTAGGAGAATTTTCCCCTACTAGAAAGTTTAAAGGACATGCTAAGAAAGGAAAACTATCCAAAGTATATGGAAGTAGTGGAAGATTTGAGCAGTAATATTAATTAAAAATATGAATATGGAAGAGAAAACCGTAAAAATTACAATTAAAAATATAGCAGAATCTCCATTAAAGTTGAGGTTAGTTGCTGATATGGTTAGAGGAAAAGGTGTAGAGGAAGCATTAAACATACTTGAATTAGTCAATAAGAAAGGCGCAGTATCAGTAAAGAAAGCAATACTTTCTGCAGTAGCAAGTGCAAGAGATATATATAGTGTAGACAAAGATTCATTGAAAATAAAGCTAATAACAGTAGATGGTGCTAGAGGTTTGAAAAGAACAAGATTCGCCTCCAGAGGTAGAGTCTCAAGAATAGATAAAAAGAGGTCAAATATTAATTTAGAATTAAAAATAAAGTAAGTATGGGAAGAAAAGTAAACCCAAAAGCAATAAGAATGGGAATAAACAAAACTTGGGATTCTGTATGGTATTCCGAGAAAAAAGATTATCCTAAAGTATTAACAGAAGATTTGCTAATTAGAAAAAAAATAACTGAAGCAATGAAAGATGCAGGACTTGATTCCATAAGAGTTAATAAATCAGTTAACAAAATTGAAATATTAGCATATGTTGCAAGACCAGGTGTAGCCATAGGTAGAGGTGGAGAAGGAATAGACATATTACAAAAAGAATTAAAGAGATTACTAAAATCAAATGTTGAATTAAAAGTAAGAGAGGTGAGAAAACCAGATCTCTCAGCAAGAATAGTAGCTAGAACAATAGCTGATGGAATTGAAAGAAGACAACCATCTAAATTGCTAGTTGCTAGTGCAAAAGAAAAGGTAATGGCAGCTGGAGCAAAAGGATTAAGAATTTGGGTATCAGGAAGAATAAATAATGCTAGTCAAGCAAGAACTGTAAAAGCCTCAGCAGGCTCTGTTCCTGCCCAAACACTAAGAGCAGATGTTGATTATGCATTAGAAGTGGCTAAAACAATTGATGCTGGTTTAATGGGAGTAAAGGTATGGATATACAAAGGAGAAAAAAATAATATAGATAACGAAGAATAAAATTTTAAGCAACTATTATGTTACAACCTAAAAAAAGAAAACATCCAAAAGAATTTAGAGGAAATATGGGAGGAGTTGCTACTGCAAATAACAAAGTAACATTCGGTGATTTTGGTCTAAAAGCAATGGAAAATGGATGGATAAATGCAAGAGAAATAGAAGCTGCTAGAAGAGCTGTTTCTAACTTTACAAAAAGAAAAGGTAAAGTGTGGTTAAAAATTTTTCCACATAAATCTTACACTCAAAGATCAGTAAATAGTAAAATGATGGGTGGAAAAGGAGCGGTAGAAGGATATGTAGCAGTAGTAGTACCAGGTACAGTAATGATAGAAATAGGAGGACTAGATGAGGCTACATCAAAGGAAGCTTTGAAGTTAGCAGCTCATAAATTCTCTGTTAAAAGCAAGTTTATATCAAAATTAGATATATAGCTTGAGAATACTAGAAATAATTGATAGAATACAAACCGTTATTTAATAAACAAAATTATGGAAGAAGCGAAACAAAAAATAGGAAAGAAAAGAGAAATAGAAGGAGTTGTTACAGGCAACCAAATGACTAATGTAGTAAAGGTCAGAGTTGATACATTGGAAGAGCACTCAGTATACAAGAAAATAATTAAAAGGAAAAAGATATTTTTCGCAAGAACAGAGAAAGAATTAAACATTGGAGATAAAGTAACGATAAGAGAGAGCAGACCTTTGTCAAAAAAAATAAGATGGATAGTTATAAATAAAGATTAAACATATGGTTCAAACAGAAAGTGTAATTACAATTGCAGATAACAGTGGAGCAAAAGAAGCCAAGGTAATTGGTATTCCAGGATACTCCAAAAAAAGATACGCAGGAATAGGTGATATAGTTGTTGTTGCAGTACAAAAATCTGTACCAAATACAGCAATCAAAAGACATGAAGTATATAAAGCAGTAATAGTAAGAACTAAAAAAGAATTAAGAAGAAAAGATGGAACATACATTAGATTTGATGACAACGCAGCAGTGTTGATAGATATAAAAAATAAGACACCAAAAGGAAGTAGAATATTTGGACCTGTTGCTAGAGAGTTAAAAGAAAAAGGTTTTGATAAAATAGTTTCTTTAGCACCAGAAGTACTATAATTAATAATAACGAATATGAAGATTAAAAAAGGAGACACAGTAAAAATATTATACGGAAAAGAATCAGGAAAGAAGGGTGTAGTTGTTGCTCTTAATACTAAAAAAAGTTTTGTTGTAGTAGAAGGTTTAAATCTTTACAAAAGACATTTGAAAGGTGATGGTAGAACTAGAACATCTGAAATAGTTACAATAGAAAAACCATTCCCTACATCAAAGGTAATGTTTGTATGTCCTTTCTGTGGAAAAGCAACAAGATTAAGTATTAAGAAAAACGGAGAAGAAATTGTAAGAGTATGCAAAAAATGTGGAAAAGAGATTGTAAAAGAAGAGAAGAAGATAGATGAAAAAGAAGTAACTACAAAAAAAGAAAAGAAAGAAAAAAAGGAAACTAAATCAGTTAAAAATAAAAAAGAAACTAAATAAAAATGACAAGACTATTACAAGAATACCAAAACAGAATAAAGAAAGAGATCATGGAAGAGCAGAAATATGCTAATCCTATGCAAGTTCCAACATTGAAAAAAATTGTAATAAATGTGGGAGCAGGAGAAGCTGTTACAAACAAATCAGCTATAGATGAAATAGTAGAATTGTTGAAGAATATATCTGGACAGAAACCAGTTATTAACAAAGCAAAGAAAGCAGTATCAGCATTTAAGATAAGGGAAGGAATGGATATAGGTGTATCAGTAACATTAAGAGGAGATAGAATGTGGGAGTTCTTTGATAAGCTAATAAACATAGTGCTACCTAGAACAAAAGATTTTAGAGGTTTAAGCACAAAAGCATTTGATGGAAATGGAAACTATTCATTAGGAATAGAAGATCACACAGTATTCATAGAGGTAGATCCTAACAATGTAACAAAGATAAGAAGTTTAGAAGTAACGATAGTTACCTCTACTAAAAACGATAAAGATGCAAAGATACTTTTAGATAAATTTGGATTCCCATTCAGAAAAGATGTCAACAAAAGCTAAAGAATACAAAGCAAAATCATTAAAGAAGAGCTCTAAGTTTAGTACTAGAGTTTACAACCGATGTGAAATTTGTGGCAGGTCTAGAGGATATATTAGACACTACGGAATATGTAGAATATGTTTTAAACAATTAGCCAGCGAAGG
Organism: uncultured Candidatus Saccharibacteria bacterium; assembly: GCA_964544555.1. Taxonomy (GTDB): domain Bacteria; phylum Patescibacteriota; class Dojkabacteria; order SC72; family SC72; genus UBA5232. Next base: position 11,007 of record CAZJBF010000008.1, read on the forward strand.
TAAAGTACCTGGTGTAAAAAAATCTATTTGGTAATTTAATAAATATAAAAATGAACGATTTAATAGCAGATTTACTAGCAAGAATACAAAATGCAATAATGAGAAAGAAAGACACTGTTTTGGTTGTTAATACAAACATGAACAGGGAAATACTAAAGGTTTTGAAAAAAGAAGGAATGATTGGAGAATATGAAGTAAAAGAAAGAATGGTAGAAGTTGAACTTTTGTACGAAAATAAAGAATCAGTACTAACAAAATTAACTAGAGTAAGCAAGCCAGGACAAAGAATCTATGTATCTAAGAAAGATATCAAACCAATAATGAATGGAAGAGGTATCTCAATCATTAGCACATCAGAAGGCTTAATGTCTGGGGCTATGGCAAAAAGTAGAAACTTAGGTGGTGAATTAATATGTAAAGTTTGGTAATTATGTCTAGAATAGGTTTAGAACCAATAAAAATTGAAGAAGGAGTTGAAGTAACTATGACTGGAAAAGAGATCTTAGTTAAAGGCTCATTGGGAGAGATTAAAGTTACTCTTCCTAGAGATTTAGAATGTAAAATAGAAGGAGACACTATTAACATTCAGAGAAATGAAGAAACTAAACAAGCTAAATCCAACCATGGAACATACAGAATGATAATATACAATGCAATATATGGTGTTAAAAATGGATTCTCTAAAGGTTTAGAATTAGTAGGAGTTGGATACAGAGCAAGGATGGATGGATTAAATCTAGTTATGAGTTTAGGATGGAATCATCCTGTAACAGTCGAACCAGTAGAAGGTATTAAAATAGAAGTACCAGAAGAAACCAAAATAGTAGTAAAAGGATATGACAAACAAAAAGTAGGAGAATTCGTTGCCAAGATAAGAGAAATTAGGAAACCAGAACCATATAAAGGTAAAGGTATAAGATATGAAAATGAGTATGTTAGAAGAAAAAGTTCAAAATCTAGCGTAAAATAATTATAAAATAATATAGAACAAGAATGTCTAGAACAAATAAAAAAGACAAAAGAATAAGAAGAAAAGCTCACATTAGGAAAAACCTAAGTGGAACATCTTTAAAACCAAGAGTATTTGTATTCAAAAGTAATAGATATTTCTATGCTGGAATAGCAGACGATGATAAGAGTATTGTAGTAAAATCATTTGTTTGTAAAAAGAATAGTGAAAGTATCATTAAAATGGTAGCAGATTTTGTGAAAGAAGCTTCGAAATTTGAATCCTTGGTATTTGATAGAAGTGGATATAAGTATCATGGATTAGTGAAAGCTTTTGTAGAAGAATTAAGAAAACAAGAAATTAAAATTTAGGAAACAAATATGGAAGAGAAATTCGTAAAAAACAATAGAGAAAGAAAGATGTATGATAAAAAATCTTTACCAATAAGAAGAGTAGCAAAAGTTACTAAAGGTGGCAAAAGATTAAGATTCAGTACTGTAGTTGTTGTCGGAGATAGACATGGTACTGTTGGAGTAGCATTAGGAAGAGGTGCAGATGTAAAAGGAGCAGTAGAACAAGGTGAAAGACTTGCTACAAAAGCAGCAAAAAAAGTACAGTTAATAGGAGACACAATACCACATGAAATAATGTTTAAATACGGATCAGCAAAAGTACTTCTAAGACCAGCTAGACAAGGTACAGGAGTCATAGCAGGCTCTTCAGTAAGATCTGTATTAGAATTGGCAGGTGTAGATAATGTATATGGAAAAATACTTGGAAGTGCAGATGCAAATGCAAATGCATATTGTACATTTAGAGCACTAAAAGCTTTAAGAAGCGAAAGAGTTCTAGCCAGAATGACAAAAATGAGAGATAGAATACAACTTAAAGAAGAATCAGATAAAGAAAGACAGATAAAAGAAGATAGAAAAAGGAAAGCAGAAAAAAAGAATAGAAATACTAAGAAAAACAAATTTGAGAGATCTAATAGAAGAACAGATAAAAAAGTTAAAGTAAGCAAAGAAAAATAATGAATTTAGAAAATATACCAGAAAGGAAAAATAGAATAAAAAAAGGAAAAAGACTTGGAAGAGGATATGGCTCTGGAGTTGGTGGTCATACCGTTGGAAGAGGAACAAAAGGACAGAAATCAAGAGCAGGTCACAAATCATTAGAGTTCTTTGAAGGAGGAAATGTAGCTTTCTATAGAAGAATGCCAAAGTATAAAGGCTTTAATCAGAAATTCAAAAAAGAAGCACAAGTTGTAAGTGTAGAAACTTTAAACAAGAATTTTAATGATGGTGAAATTATTAATGAAAAAGTACTAAAAGATAAAGGAATAGTAAGAAAGAATTCTGCACTTATCAAAGTTCTTGGACAAGGTGAAATAATAAAGAAATTGACAATAGAAGGATTACAAGTCTCTCAGTCTGCCAGAACCAAGATAGAAAATGCTGGTGGAGCTATTAAATAGTCTCTAAACAAATGAAAAACCTAATAGAAAAAATTAAGTCTATTCTCAAGACAGAAGAGATTCGAAAAAAAATACTGTTTTCATTAATGATAATGGTTGCATATCGTATACTCTCTGCAGTACCAGTTTCAGGTATACCGGCTGATGCTATAAAACAATTATTTGAAGGAACAGGTGTGGGAGATATACTATCTACAGTTTCAGGGGGTGTTTTAGAAACAGCATCAATAGTAGCGATAGGTCTAACACCATATATCAATTCCTCAATTATATTTCAACTTTTAGGGACAGTAATTCCTAAACTTGAAGAATTAGGCAAAGAAGGGCAAGAAGGTAGAAGAAAAATATCTATGTATACAAGATTATTGACTATTCCATTAGCTATACTTCAATCATTTGTAATATATAGCACTCTACTTGGATTTGGATTGATAACACAATTAGGGCCATTAGAATTAGTTGCAATGTCGGCAACTTTAACAGCTGGCTCAATTATCATGATGTGGTTTGGAGAATTACTATCGGAAAGTGGATTCAGTGGATCTTCCTATTTAATTGCGTTAGGTATTCTATCTGGGATTCCTGGAACTATACGAACAAACTTTATGACAATGGATACAATGCAAAAAACTGTATTTATAGCCTTTTCCTTGATTTTAATAATATCGGTTGTATTCATAACTCAAGCAGAGAGAAGAATAAAAATTCAATATTCTAGAAGGGTTAGAACAGGTGGTGCTTTAGAAAGTTACATACCAATAAAGCCTACTCAATCAGGAGTAATGCCTGTAATATTTGCAATGGCATTTATTTCATTTCCTCAGTTAATTGGTAAATTTTTAGTAAGCAAAAATTTTAATGAAAAACTTACCACATATTCGGAAAAAGTATTGGAATGGTTGGATAATCCGTATATCTACAACAGCATAATATTTGTTCTAGTGATAGTATTCTCATTCTTCTATCTTACTGTAGTCTTTAAAACCGATGAAATAGCTGAAAATTTACAAAAACAGGGGGCATTCATTCAAGGAATAAGGCCTGGTGATAACACTTCTGATTATCTAAGAAAGATTAGCTTTAGGCTTGCTGCTGTTGGTGCTATATTCTTAGCATTGCTATCAATTTTGCCTGATATCTCAGTGCAATTAGGTTTGATATCAAGTGCTGTGTTTTCTGGTACAGGTCTTTTAATCGTAGTAGGTGTAGTACTGGAAATTAAAAGGCAAGTAGTGTCTATGATGACTATACGAAGCTACAACAAATATCTTTAAGTTTAGGCTTGCACTTGTAAGTTTCTTCTTTCTCTATAAGGACTATTTGGTGTATTTCATAATGATTTAACTTACTATGGGCGGAATCTGTCTAAAAAAAATTTAATGATTATTTTGTTCTCAAAATAAAATTATAATAATCAATAAGAAAGATATTTTCTTCGTGTATGAAATGACTTCTAACTCTAGATTTCTTCGGATTGTCCCTTATGTATTTTATCAATTTATTGAAATATGTTGGGCCTAAGACAGTTTTGTATCCATACCTTCCTTGAAAAAGATGACCTATTAATTTGTATTTTTTGTTGATGTAAGTAGCATATTTAGAGGTAATCATCTGTATTGATTTACTAATCTTATAATCTCTCTTTTGTACAACCAAAAGATGAAAATGATTAGGCATAATACAAAAAGAGATCAAATCAAAATTCCTTTGATCAAAATATCTTTTAACCAAACCGTATAATCTTGCATAATCCTCAAAATCAAGACAAATAATTCCTTTATGATTGCCACGGTTGAAAATATGATAAATGTATTCTCTTTTCAAAACTCTTCTCATATTCAGTTTATACATTAGAAATATTAAAAAAATCTGAAATATCAAAAAAGGTTTAGACCTCTAGTAAGTTAAATTATTATGAATTTACCTTAATAGCCCTTTTGTGGTAAGATATACAATCTAAGTTGAAGCTAAGCAGAACATACAATGACGATTTTATTTCATGGGCCGTCGGGTTGCGGGAAGGATACACAAGTCGAGATTCTGAAAGAAAAGTTTGACTTTGAAAACATAGGTACGGGAGAAATGTTTAGAACTATGTATTCGGAGGGTGATATTGACGCTATTAAAGCAAATGAGTACTTATCTAAAGGTATATTTGTTCCGAATGATTTGACATATAAAATGTTTCCTAAATGGCTCGAAAAATTCAATCCCAACAAAAGCTGGGCTTTTGTTTCAGTAGTTAGAGATGTTGGTCAGATAGCACCATTTGATGCCCTCTTAAAAGAAAAAAATAGAACATTAGACAAATTTATTCATTTTACGCTTACAGAAGAAGCAGCTGTAGAGAGAATGTCTTTACGCTGGAATTGTACTAACTGCGGTGCAATATACCACGAAAAATACAAGCAAGAAAAAATTAAAGGATATTGCGATAAATGTGGAACTATTCTTGTGCAACGAGAAGATGATCAGCCTAGCAAAATAGCAAAGAGATTGGAGGAGTACAACAGGACAATAGAACCAATACTATCAGAATATCGAAATAGAGGAATTCTTGTAGAAGTTGATGCTTCTCCATCTATCGAAGAAATTCATCAAAATATTATTAAGGTTTTGAGCTTGTAAATAATCGTTTTTTTTGCTATTCTTTCTCTGTTTGATTGAAAGATATAGGCGAAACAAAAATTTCTAATACTTTTTGTTGAATTGCTAGTCTTCCTTTGATATAATTCGAAGGATTCCATTTATATAGGAATAGATTAGAGATAATATGAACGATAGCAAAAAAGTATTTGAATTTGATGGTGTAGTTAAGGAATGTCTTCCTAATACTCAATTTGTTGTTGAGATAGATTCAAATGGATCTAAACACCAAGTTGTTGGTTATCTCTCTGGCAAGATGAGGATGCATTACATCCGTATCTTGGAAGGTGATAAAGTGAAGGTAGAAATGACTCCCTACGATAAAGAAAAAGGGAGGATAACATATAGATATATGAACTAATATGAAAGTTAGAGCTTCGGTAAAAAAAAGGTGTCCTGATTGTTATGTGGTTAAAAGAAAAGCCAGGGTTTATGTATATTGTAAAAAAAATCCTAAACATAAACAAAGACAGGGTTAATATAAATTAATTAATTTGTAGTATTTTAAAATGGCAAGAGTAGCAGGAATTGAAATACCTAACGATAAGAGACTATGGGTGTCTCTCTTGAGTGTGTATGGAATAGGTGAGGTAAGTGCTAAGAAAATTTGTGAGGAAACAAATGTTAATCCAAATTCTTTGGTAAAAGATTTAACTGAAACTGATCTTGATAAAATTAGAAAGAATCTTGAAGAAAAATATAGAGTTGAAGGAGAATTGAGACAAAGTATTTTTAGAGATATTAAGAGATTGAAAGATATTAGAGCATACAGAGGAATTAGACATAAACTAGGCCTTCCTGTTAGAGGACAGAGAACAAGGCATAATGCTAGAACAAGAAAAGGAAAAAGTCGACCAGTAGGCGGACTTAAACATACATTAGATAAAACTTAACATCAAATGGCAGATAAAAAAGAAAATAAAAAAAGTGTTAAAGGTGCGAAGAGTACAAAAGCTAAAGCTAAGAGAACTGTTCCAAGCGGAATTGCAACTATACAATCTACTTTTAACAATACAATTATAAGCTTAGCTAGCGAAGAAGGAGAGGTTTTAGGACAGGGTAGTCCATCTAAGATAGGATTTAAGGGGGCTAAGAGAAGTACAGCCTATGCAGCAACGAAAGCTGCTTTAGATGTAGCAGAAAAAGTAATTAAGAAATATGGATTAAAAGAAGTAAAAGTATTTTTGAAAGGTCCAGGTGCAGGTCGAAATGCAGCAGTTAAGGGTTTGGACTCAGCAGGCTTGAAAATTACAATGCTTGTTGACAGAACTCCTGTTCCACATAATGGATGCAGAGCGAGAAAAGCTCCTAGAAAATAATTAACATAAAGAAAAATATAGATAATAATGGGTAGATATACAGGTCCAAAAGAAAAATTAAGCAGAAGAGAAGGTGTTAATCTACATCTTAAAGGTGCTAGATCCTTTTCTGAAAAGAATGGTTTGCAAAGAAAACCATTTGCTCCAGGGCAACATGGTAGCAAAAGAAAAGCAAGACTTTCAAACTATGGAGTTCAATTAAGAGAAAAGCAGAAGGTAAAAAGAACATATGGATTGAGAGAGAAAAAGATGCACTCATTGTATATGGAAGCTGATAGAAGATCTAAAATCTACAATACTGATAAAGGTTTAGAATTGTTGAGATTACTTGAGCTTAGACTTGATAATGTTGTTTATTTAGCAGGATTAGCTCCTTCTAGAGCAGCAGCAAGACAGTATGTTACTCATGGTCATGTTAAGGTAAATGATAAAAAGATGTCCATTCCTTCATTGGAATTAAAGGAAAATGATAAAGTTGAATTAAAAATGGCTAAATTAGCTCCTTCTGAAAAATTATTCCAGTCTCCTGAGTGGATAGAATCTAAAGATGCTTCATGCAAAGTATCGAGATTACCAGTCAGAGATGAGATAGATGAAGGAATTAAAGAGAGCTTAATTATTGAGTTTTATTCTAGATAATTTTATATTACATCTAATAAATGGAAGCATTTAAGGAAATTAAAGTCATTATTAAAGAAGAGAAGGATAACTATGGACTTTTTGAAATATCTCCTCTTCCTAGAGGATATGGTCATACATTAGGCAATTCTTTAAGAAGAATTCTTTACTCTAGTTTGAGAGGTACTGGTATTACCAGTGTAAAAATTAAAGGAGTAGATCATGAATATTCTACAATTGATGGTGTCAAAGAGAACATGATTGATGTCATCATGAATTTAAAGCAGGTTAAGTTTAAAACTAATCTTGATGAGGTATTCACTTGCAAAATAAGTGCAAAAGGAAAGAAAGATGTTCTTGCTGGAGATATAGAGGTTAATGGAGATCTAGAAGTAGTTAACAAAGATTTACATATAGCTACTTTGACAGATTCTTCATCAGCTCTTGATATTGAAATTACAGTAGAATCTGGTGTAGGATACAAAGCTATTGATTCTTCTGAAAGAAAACAGGTAGGGTTGATCCCTCTCGATTGTGATTTCTCTCCAATAGAGAAAATTAGTTTAAGCATAGAGCAAGCTAGAAAAGGACAGGAAACAGATTTGGATGCAGTATTGATAGGAGTTTCAACTGATGGAAGTATTTCTCCTAAGGATTCTTTGTTAGAATCAGCAAAGATTCTTCAAGAATTTGCAGGTAAGGTTATGATTGCTATGGGAATGGCTCAACAGGAAGTATTAGAATTGAAAGAAGAAGCTAATACACCAAGTGTTGTTGAAGTAGAAGATTCCGCAAACAAAGATGAAATAGGTGAATGGAAGATTGAAGAATTGCCAATATCTAAGAGATCTAAAACAGGTCTTTTAGCTGGTAAGTTTAAAACTATTGCAGATCTTAGAAATACAACTGCAACAGAATTGTTGAATTTACCTGGGTTTGGGAACAAGTCATTGAATGAAATAATAGAACTTTTAAGTGAGTACGGTATTAATATTAAAGGTTAATCTAAATGTATAAAAGAGTAAAGAAAGCAAAATTAGGAAGAAAGCAGACACACAGAAATTCTTTGAGGAGAAATCTTTTGAGATCTTTGTTTGATAAGAATTCAATAGTAACTTCAACTGCAAAGGCAAAAGTATTAAAACAGGATGCTACTTCATTAATAGCTGAAGGGTTGAGTAAAAAGGAAGAACTATCTTTTAGAAGAAATATGAAGAATGTTTTGGGTTCTGATGAATTATTAAAGAAATTTAAAGAATATATTGTAAAAGAGAATGTAGGAGTTTCCTTAGTAAAGGTTGGTTTTAGAAGTGGTGATAATGCAGAGGAGACAAGAGTTTTTTTGAAAGGAATAGAGAAGAAGAGAAAGATTGTAAAGAAAATAGAAAAGAAAGAGAAAGGTGAAGAGAAGAAAGTTGCAGAAATAAATGAAAAGAAAACAAATATTATTGGTAATGAGAAGAGAGTCGATAAGACTGCTGTTATAAAGAAAACAGATAGATCTACTTCAAGATCAGGACTTTAATTTTGAATTTTAAGAAATGAAGTATAAAACAGTTTGGACAAAAAAAGAGGATATCAATAGAAAATGGTATGTTATTGATGTCAAAGATCAGGTACTTGGTAGAGTCTCTACTAAAATTGCTTCTTTGCTAATAGGTAAAGAAAAGCCAGAGATAGTTCCAGGTGTTGATTGTGGTGACTCTGTTATAGTTATTAACAGTGATGATATTAAATTGACCAGAGGTAAAGAAAAGAAGAAATTCTATTTTAGACATTCTATGTATCCAGGTGGAGCAAAGGAAACTAGGTTTGATCAACAATTAGCAAAAGATTCAACTAAGATTATTATGGATGCAGTTAAAAATATGTTGCCAAATAATAAACTTAGAGATAGAAGAATGGCAAGATTGTTTGTATATAAAGATTCTGAGCATAAGCATATGGCTCAGAAACCAATTGATATTAAATTATAATATTTTAAACAGTGGAGAAATATTTTGAAGGAGTAGGCAGAAGAAAAAGATCAACAGCTAGAGTAAGAATATATGAGGGTGATAAAGCATCTTCTGTTAATGGTAAAGCTATTGAGGAATATTTCGGTAATGGCAATAATATAAATAATGTTGTAAAGAGACCATTGATAGTAGTCGGATTAGATGGGAAATATTACTTTACAGCAAAAGTTGAAGGAGGTGGTATTTCTGGACAAATAGGAGCAATTAGATTAGGTCTTGCTAGAGCATTGTATAGTATGGATGAAGGTTTGAAATCAGCTTTGAGAAAAGATAGATTAGTTACTAGAGATCCAAGAGAAGTAGAAAGAAAGAAATATTCTCAGGTTAAAGCTAGAAAGAAACCACAGTTCTCAAAGAGATAGTTCGCAATTATTTAGTATAATTTAGTATGAATAAAAAAATTCGTACATTCTTTCCATTGATTCTTTTGTTTACTGTATTATTCATATACATTGTATATGGTTGGGTAAGTAGTTTAGTTAGAAAAGGTGATAATACTAATTCTACTGAAGTTTCCAATATTACAGAAGACAGTATATATAAGACATATGTTGTAAAAGAAGGAGATACTATTGAAACCATATCAGAAAAATATGGTTGTTCAATTAATACTATTGCTGATTTAAATCAATTAGATTATCCATATTCTTTAACTGTAGATCAGAAGTTATCTATCCCAGACTCTGAATAGTAAAAAAGAGTATATACAAAGGTTATTTACAATATATTTCTACAATAGTATAATGCCTTTTGTACAAAGCGAATACCCCATTAGAGATCTATGTGATATATAAAGGAGTATTATGTTCTTTCAAAATTTCTAAATATATATTATGGATTTCATTCCTCATATATTTAGATTAAATAGTGTGTGATATAAAGGAGAGTAAAATATGCCCCCATTGGATTGGCCAAGAGGTGTACCTACATTGTCATCAGAAGCAAAAAATTTTAATGTTTCTTCGAAAAAAGAGATACTCTTGCATTTAGGAAAGTATGGAACATATACACTTTCTACATCGGATAACACATTAGAATGCAAAAAGGAAGGAACAAAAAAACTAGGTCAATTAGAGGAAAATGGTAGCATCCTTTCTTTTATTGTGCCTGCTAATGTTTGTATGAAAACATCTGCTTTAATAGTTTTCAATAGCAGAATAAAAGGTCCATATGTAATAAAGACAAAATCAGAAGAATATCTCTATAAAGGAGAATATATTACTCTGTTTTGTGAAGCAGGAGATGTATTTGAATTAAAAATTCAATTAGCAGAATAATTTAATTATTTTGACTCTGGTGTCCTTCATGGCATAAAAATATACAAAGCATTATCACACACTAGAGTCTTCTAAGATTAACAAAGTATCTTACCGATGAGTTCCTAAAAGGACGAAAAGACAAATAAAATTTAATTGCTATATATTTAAATATTTCATATTATTTAAATACATTAATTTTATATTTAAAAATATGGAAGGTAAGAAAGTTTTCAAAGTTCTTCTAATTTCATTCGCTTCTCTTTTTTGTATTTCTCTTCTAGTAGGAGGAGTAATTATGCTTGTTAGAACAAAGAAATCTGCTAGTGTTACTCCAGACTATACAACTATATCCAATTCTATGTCTTCTGTGTCTCCTAGATATGAAGATCTTACTGGGTTAAATAATGAGTTGTATGAAACTACGAGTGATACATCAGAGGAGTCTGTTGATTCCAGCGTTATAAGAGTTGGTAGTATGAGTATAGAGGTTGAGAATATAGATAATGTATTAGATCAAATTGCAACCATTAATACAGAGTTTGGTGCTACTATCTTAAATTCATATGACAGTGGAGAGGAGAATGATAGAGTGGCTAGTTTGACTGTACAGGTAGAAGAAGAAAAGTTTGATGAGATGTATTCTAGATTAAAAGATATAGATGGTGATTTTGTATATTCTTCTGTTAATTCGACAGATGTTACTGAAATTGTTGCGGATTTGAATGCTAGATTAACTACATATCAAAGTGTTGAGACTCAATTGTTAGAGATTCTTAAAACTGCAACTACTGTTACTGATACATTAGCTGTCTATACAGAGCTTAGTGATATTAGGTATCAGATTGAGAGTGTTCAGACTCAGTTGGATGATATGGGTGAGCAGACCAACTATTCTACAATATATATTTCTTTGTCTTTGAGTGATTTAGGTATAGCTATTTCAGAGGATGAGTGGGAGCCAGTTGGTGTATTTAAGACTGCTTTGAATGCTTTGGTTAGTTTTGCAAAATCAACAGGATCAGCTTTAATTTGGGTATTGGTATTTTCTCCAGTTATAGCTTTGTTTGTAGTAGTAGCAAAATTAGTTTACAAAAAGGTTACAAGAGATAGAATAGAATAATCTGGATATAGAGGATTATTCCGATAAATAGTATAATTGTAATGTGCAAGTACATTAGATGGTTGCATTTACTTTTCGGAGTAGATGAGGAAAGTCCGGACTTCATGTCGGTTCTGAACATATCAGAATAGGTGCCAACGAGAGTTGGAGGGGAGTGATCTTTTGGAGAAAAGGGCAACAGAAAGTTATACCGCCTAATTTATTAGGTAAGGGTGAAATGGTAGTGTAAGAGACTACCGGGTATTGTAGTAATACAATATCGCGTGGTAACCCCCACCTGAAGCAAGGTTAAACCGCTTAGATAGATGACCATCGTTATACAGAATTCGGCTTACTGTGTACTTGCACTCTACAAGTCAGGCGATAGCCTAGCCTTGTGTTTGACATGGGTATTATGTAGTGATAGATTTAAAAAAGGAGAGATTTAAAATAAAGATATAGTATTTAATGTCAAAGAACAAAGGTAGAAGTAAATCTTCGCCGAAAGGTCTAGATATTAAGTTGGGATATGTAATACCAGCATTAGTAATAACTGTAGGAATAATATTTTCAGTAAAGACATTTGCAGAACAGAGTGGAGAATCACCGGAATCTAATGCAGTATCTAGATTAGATTCAATATATGATTCATTTGTAACATTAGGGTATGGGTCTGATAGTTCAGGAAGTTGGGGAGATTGGGGAACATATTGGAATAGAATAAAATCAGCAGGAGAATGGACACCAACAGGTAATACTACAGCATCACAAGTAGTATCAGGCACAACCTTCTATTCAGATTCTAGGACACAGCAAACAGGAACATATGTTCCTCAGAACTATGTTAATCAACATAACATGGATTATGATGATTTCAATTGTTCTGGAAATAATGAAGAAACAGCAACAGCTTGTGCTGCAGGAGACAGTGAGTATACTGGTGAAGAGTTCTCATGGTCTTTGATGGCCTCAGGAGGCACTCCAGCATCAGTAACAGATAACGGTGTAACACAGACTCTTACATCAAACAAAGTATACAAAGATAACCTTACAGGAGTTTACTGGTCGGATGCATCAGTAGGTACAATGGATAATGAATTCATATATACTGATGGAGATGACAGAGTAAATCCAACAGGTGCATCTTGTAATTTTAATTCGGATGGTACGGCAAATGCATATTGTGATAACCAAGATCCAACAAATGGATTAACTGAGGATAACGATGTATCAGCTGCTGAGTTTTGTTTAAATTTAGAATTAGACAGAGATAATGCCGATGGAGATAATAATGGACTAACAGGAGTAGAAACAGATTGGAGTCTTCCAACCCAGAAAGAATTGATGCAGGCATACATAGATGGATCAGGAAATAACCTGCCAAATGCGGTGATAGGAGGCCTTTGGTCTTCTACTGAGCTCTATTATTCTCGTAGGAATGTTTGGATCACCATGCTCTACCATGGTGATACCTATAATAATACCAAGGAGACTTTGTATTATGTTAGGTGTGTAAGCAGGGATTAAAGAAAAATACTATAATTTAATTAATTTTTAATTTCAAAACCTGTATTTTGTTCGCTCGACCCTGTTATGAGCAACGGCTTACAAAGGGAACATAAAATTAAATCCGTCTAGTTGTACCTAAATTATGTTTAAATCCGATGCGCAAATATCCTCCGGAAGGTATAATTACATATAAATGGATACAGGTACCTTTTCCCTTTTTGTTAAAAATTTTCTTCTTACATCAAAAACTATCTACCTTGACAATAATCACGAATCTAGGTAAATTAGAATTATCCATAACCTAATAATATTAAATAGCTGTAGATATGGCGCGAAATAAAGGAAATATATTGAATAATCTTAATATAAAATGGGGGTACATATTACCAGCATTAGTAATAACAATAGGGATAATATTTTCAGTAAAAACATTCGCTGAACAGGGAGGAGATTCTCCTGAATCTAATGCAGTATCAAGATTAGATTCAATATATGATTCATTTGTAACACTAGGATATGGATCAGACAGTTCAGGATCATGGGGAGATTGGGGAACATATTGGAATAGAATAAAGTCAGCAGGAGAATGGATACCAACCGGAGATGTAAGTGCATCAGATGTAGTATCAGGTAAGACCTTCTATTCAGATTCTAGAACACA